>NC_008043.1:625000-821788 GCF_000014065.1 Ruegeria sp. TM1040
AAGTAGGGCGGGACACGTGAAATCCTGTCTGAAGATCGGAGGACCACCTCCGAAGGCTAAGTACTCCTTACTGACCGATAGCGAACCAGTACCGTGAGGGAAAGGTGAAAAGCACCCCGACGAGGGGAGTGAAACAGTACCTGAAACCGAACGCCTACAATCAGTTGGAGGCTCCTTGCGAGCTGACAGCGTACCTTTTGTATAATGGGTCATCGACTTGGTCTTACGAGCAAGCTTAAGCCGTTAGGTGTAGGCGCAGCGAAAGCGAGTCTTAATAGGGCGCATGAGTTCGTGGGATCAGACCCGAAACCGAGTGATCTAGGCATGACCAGGATGAAGGTGCGGTAACACGCACTGGAGGTCCGAACCCACACCTGTTGAAAAAGGTCGGGATGAGTTGTGCCTAGGGGTGAAAGGCCAATCAAACTCGGAGATAGCTGGTTCTCTGCGAAATCTATTTAGGTAGAGCGTCATCCGAATACCCCGGGGGGTAGAGCACTGGATGGGTAATGGGGCCCCACAGGCTTACTGATCCTAACCAAACTCCGAATACCCGGGAGTACTAGATGGCAGACACACTGCGGATGCTAACGTCCGTAGTGGAGAGGGAAACAACCCTGACCTCCGGCTAAGGCCCCTAATTCATGGCTAAGTGGGAAAGCAGGTGGGATGTCCAAAACAACCAGGAGGTTGGCTTAGAAGCAGCCATCCTTTAAAGATAGCGTAACAGCTCACTGGTCTAAATAAGACGTCCTGCGGCGAAGATGTAACGGGGCTCAAGCCATGAGCCGAAGCCGAGGATGCACATAGTGCATGGTAGCAGAGCGTAGTGTGACATAGAACAGCTCCTCCTTAGACCCCTCGGGGTCATTGGAGGAACAGTTCTTTCGATGAAGCGGGCGCGTGAGCGATCCCGTGGAGAGATCACTAGCGAGAATGATGACATGAGTAGCGACAAAGAGTGTGAGAGACACTCTCGCCGAAAGTCCAAGGGTTCCTGCTTAAAGCTAATCTGAGCAGGGTAAGCCGGCCCCTAAGCCGAGGCCGAAAGGCGTAGGCGATGGGAACCAGGTTAATATTCCTGGGCCAGGAGGATGTGACGGATCATGAAGGTTGTTCGCCCTTATCGGATTGGGCGGGCCGCTGATTGGTCCCTGGAAATAGCCCTCCATCAGACCGTACCCTAAACCGACACAGGTGGACTGGTAGAGAATACCAAGGCGCTTGAGAGAACGATGTTGAAGGAACTCGGCAAAATACCTCCGTAAGTTCGCGAGAAGGAGGCCCGGGTCCTACGCAAGTGGAATCCGGGGGCACAAACCAGGGGGTGGCGACTGTTTATTAAAAACACAGGGCTCTGCGAAGTCGCAAGACGACGTATAGGGTCTGACGCCTGCCCGGTGCCTGAAGGTTAAAAGGAGGGGTGAGAGCTCCGAATTGAAGCCCAGGTAAACGGCGGCCGTAACTATAACGGTCCTAAGGTAGCGAAATTCCTTGTCGGGTAAGTTCCGACCTGCACGAATGGCGTAACGACTTCCCCGCTGTCTCCAACATCGACTCAGCGAAATTGAATTGCCTGTCAAGATGCAGGCTTCCCGCGGTTAGACGGAAAGACCCCGTGCACCTTTACTACAGCTTCGCACTGGCATCAGGATTGTGATGTGCAGGATAGGTGGTAGGCATCGAAGCAGGAACGCTAGTTCCTGTGGAGCCATCCTTGAGATACCACCCTTCGCACTCTTGATGTCTAACCGCGGTCCCTTACCGGGATCCGGGACCCTGCGTGGCGGGTAGTTTGACTGGGGCGGTCGCCTCCTAAAGCGTAACGGAGGCGCGCGAAGGTGGGCTCAGAGCGGTCGGAAATCGCTCGTTGAGTGCAATGGCAAAAGCCTGCCTGACTGCGAGACTGACAAGTCGAGCAGAGACGAAAGTCGGCCATAGTGATCCGGTGGTCCCGAGTGGAAGGGCCATCGCTCAACGGATAAAAGGTACGCCGGGGATAACAGGCTGATACTGCCCAAGAGTCCATATCGACGGCAGTGTTTGGCACCTCGATGTCGGCTCATCTCATCCTGGGGCTGGAGCAGGTCCCAAGGGTACGGCTGTTCGCCGTTTAAAGAGGTACGTGAGCTGGGTTTAGAACGTCGTGAGACAGTTCGGTCCCTATCTGCCGTGGGTGTAGGATACTTGAGAGGAGTTGCCCCTAGTACGAGAGGACCGGGGTGAACGATCCACTGGTGGACCTGTTATCGTGCCAACGGTAGTGCAGGGTAGCTATGATCGGAAAGGATAACCGCTGAAGGCATCTAAGCGGGAAGCCCCCCTCAAAACAAGGTATCCCTGAGGGCCGTGGAAGACCACCACGTCAATAGGCCGGAGATGTAAGCGCAGCAATGCGTTCAGTTGACCGGTACTAATCGCCCGATTGGCTTGATCTGATCCAGTAAAAGACAGCCAAAAACCAAAAAGCAAAAACAAAACTTGGACAACTCGTTGACCCTCATAAAGGGGTCAACACGTTGATGATGAAAATCATCAACACGTTGATAAAACTGAAATGAAGCAGAACATACATGTTCTGTGACATAACTCAGGTGTGGCCACGCGATTTGCCTCCGGCATATCGCTTCCGGCCACCGTCTGAACTCGCTTCGCGAGTGCAGCTTTGGGTTCTTATTCGGTTTGGTGGCCAAAGCACAAGCGAAACACCCGGTCCCTTCCCGAACCCGGAAGTTAAGCGCTGTTGCGCCGATGGTACTGCATCTTAAGGTGTGGGAGAGTAGGGCACCGCCAAACCTAATAAGAACCCAAATAAATCCTCTCTAAACAAAAAAACAAAACAAACAACGCGGGATGGAGCAGCCAGGTAGCTCGTCAGGCTCATAACCTGAAGGTCGTAGGTTCAAATCCTACTCCCGCAACCAAAATTATCATGCCAAAACATCAGATTAAACCTCGCCTCGGCGGGGCCGCTTGCGTTGCGCCAAACACGCTGGAAGCACTACGGAAGCAAACGAGGCGTGTTAGATCTGTGGCGTAACGGCAACGGCTCCGCATGTCCGGTGGACGCTCTGTGCAATGCATAACTGCGTTGAATATTGGTAGTGGAGCGCCTGTGTCCGTGGCCGGAAGGTCTCCCCATCTCCCATCGTCCTTCCAGAAATTTTCATAATATTTGCTGTGAGCCCTGACCCTAGGACCGCAAAGTTTTAGGTGCAGCTAGGAACCATAATAACTTCTCTAAGTGCTCTAGGAAAAGGTGCTCCCAATAATCTGTATTTGTAAATCTTGTGTACTGCTCTTTTGCTAGATCGTTCTTGAGGAAGTGATCGACTATGGTAGATCCGATTCCTGGAATCTTAAGACTATGAAGGTCTTCCAATTTTATTTTGGTATTTTTACATATCCACTCTAGCACGCTTCTATTCTTAATGTTCGTCCTCTCTTTATCTAAAAGCCTTTTTCCGTCAATGCCCTTTTTTATATCAAAGTAAAGCCAAAGGCAGTCTGCTGAACTTTTTGCGACTTCTTGGTCAACTAAATCATCTAGACAAGTTGGGCAGCTGAATGCATCAAGATATTTCACAGAACTAAGTGGTATATAATTTTCGAGTTCATGACCAACAGTTTCTATTGCGGTGCCAACATAAGGAGTCGCAGGGTCATATTGTTGCAAGTTCCTTTTAGAATGACGATTCAATACCTTTCTTGCGGTGGTGCCGAGCTTGTCACAGGGTGAAATCTTATCTGTGTCGACAACACATACCGTAATTCGCTTCTTAGCGATTTCCCCCTCGAAAGCAGTAACAGTTGTATTCCCACCGCCTAGAATAAATTCCACTGCCCAACCGGGAACCTTTGTTTTTGTTATGGATTTCTCAAAAATAAACTCATAAAGCTTGCTGTCAGAGTTAAGGTTTTCGACAATGAGCATTGTCTTGGAGGAGGCATACTCCCCCTGTAAAAATTCCTTGTGACCCATCATAAAGCAATTATCTACTATAGAGATAGGTTGATTGCCCAAGACTACTTTCAAAAAACAGGTGGCGTAAGAAGATATATTACCGCGCGTGGCGAAAGCTTCTTTGATATCTATTAAGTGACTGAGATTTCTGCCGGATAGCTTTGTGTTTTGTTTGCCCCACTCACAGATTCGTCGGTTCATCACGACGATATGCCGTCCCATTCGATCTGCATCTAGCAACCGAGAAAACAAGTCTTCAGCTTCATCGTCGGTGAGAGAGGAAAGTTCATCGTTCGACGCCTCAAGTGTTATAATCATTAATTTATCTCAAGAGTAATTGAAGAATCCAAAGGGCCAATTTTCCAACGCCCCGTTGCTGTCAAAGTTGGCCACAGACATTCTGGTAGGTGAATTTATGTCGTCTTCTGCAGCGAAGACAATAACTTGAACGTCATCACTGGATATGCTGCCCAGCTCGATTAGTTCTCCCAGTCTGTTGATGAGTGCCTCACTGTGCGTTTCAATTAGGATATTTACTATGTTAATATTGGTCTCAGACTGCCCAAGTTTAATACCCTTCACAAAAACGTCCGCTAGCTTCGCCTGATGTGCCGGGTGCAGGTGTAGCTCTGGTTGTTCGATAGCTATAGTTCTTATCGCTTGTCGCCGCCCATAAGGTATACCCCAGCGTTCCGTGGTTCGCCTACTTGACCACCAGACCGTCGCCAGAACAGGCAAGATCTGTGATACTCCATAACCAGTATCGGTAACGTTGACTGACTTTTCGCCTGCTTTTAGATGGATGCTAATGTGTCCCTCATGTGATTTGAGCTCAACGCCGTAACCAAAAATACTCTCGACCCAATCTGAAAAGCTCCTCTTTTGACCAGTCGATAGTGAATCAAGAAACATTGGGAAATTCGAGCCATTTGGAAGTATTTCGGAAACCTCCAGCTCTTGTTTCCGATAGAATCGTTCCCCTGCCGCTCTTGCTGGTCCTAAATAACTGACGCCAGAGAAAAAGTACTGTAAGTCATCATTTATCACATCTAGAACCTGAAGAGCACGGAAGGTGCGTTGAATCGTAAGGATGCTATCTTTGGATTTTCCAGATGTTCCCTTTTGAATATTTTCGTAGTATTTTCGAAACGAAGCTGTGTTGGCGGTTTCGGATAAGCGTTTCCATTTTTCTTCCAAATGGGGTGTTCCAGAAAGTATATTTGCGACTTCATTTCTAAAGGTGTCCGAGCTTGATATTCTAGGTATCTCGCGCCTTAGAAACCTCTCTAGCTCCTTTACTGCTATATCTTGATAAGAATGTCTTCTTCGTACGTTAGAGTTTGCGTCCTTGGTTTTTGAAATTAGGGATGGCGCGCTGAATAGGTCATTGGAGGAGTTTACAATTTCAAAATTTTGCAATATGTAAGGCAGCTCTTCTCCGTTAACAGTAAGTGATCCGCTGGTGCCCAACCTTCCCCGATATGAAATATCACAAATTAGGTCTTCGCTCGGGATCTCAAGGGATATTTTTTTTAGTGCGGTTTTTCCAGATTCTGCACCAACGTAGTATTTTACTATGGCTTCATCGATTTTAACTGTTTGTGTGCGATATCTCAGGAGATAATTGGTATGATGGCTGACTGTCGATCGATGACGTTTTTCTAAGTCTCTTACTTTAAATGAGAACACAGCATAGCCGTCTTTGGCCTCAGAAGATACGGCAGTTTGAAAATCTCCAAAGTCAACGAAGTCGCCGTACCATAGAATTGGTGCACTACTCCTTGTCTCTAACGACTGTCGAATCAGCGGAAGGGATCTTAAAAAAGTGCTTTTGCCAGCGCTATTTCTTCCGACCAGCACCGTTATGGGTCTGATTTCGATAGGTTCAACGCTTGAGAGTCTTCTAATGTTTTCAACAGAATATGATATTCTCAAAGGGGGAATCCTCCAGTTAGCCTACTGAATACACGCCGGATCAATCATCGTAACCAGATAACTTTATCTGAAGCTCAAGTGTCCAAAAATCTTCGAAAATTGGAGGCTAGATATGGCGGTAAAGCTTCTCAACGGAGGATAATCTAAAAGCTAACCGGTTGGAAGACCTATGCTCACGACGCTGTGTGCACTATTATGGGGATTGAATCTGATTATGAGCAGCGTGTCTGTGGGGTAGTCGCTTCGTGCTGCTACTTGTGGATGCAGCGTTGATGCAATTTTCTAGTTTCCATTGCTCCTATTTGAATCGATACCGCTCTGTCGCCTTCCTAATCCGTTCCGCCAGTGGTGTTGCGTGTTCTTCCGACATCCGTTCAATCGCTTCTATATGCGTATCTAGAAACTCCGCGAACTCATGCGGCTGAACCTCTGACGCTGCTGCACGGGACACCAGAAGGCCAAGGATTTGCCGGTCCAGCATGCGCATGTGTTCGGCCCGGTTGGTCTCGATCACCTCGCTTGGCAACACGCCAGAGCAATTCTCATATAGGTCATTCGCGATCACGCTCGCGACCTCGCGCCAAAGGTCATGTGTTGGCCAGCGGGCGCGGTTGCTGTCGGTGGTGGGGCAGGTGTAGCGGATCTTTTCGCAGAACTCGGCGTAGGCGTCTCCGACCATATCGCGTAGGTCTTGCCATGACCGCATTTCCCAGCGGTTGCGCAGTTGCTTGGATCCCATGCGCAGCTCAAAGCGCCAGACTTGGCTGGTCATCCGGTCTGTGAGGTCGAGGGGCGGACGGTTCAACTGGGCGCGGGCGTCGTTCCAGATGGTGAGCCAGCCCAGCTTGCCCTTTTGCATAACCTCTTGTCGCTTGTCGTAGATCACCAACTGCCGGTTGGCGACGGCTCCGGCGCGCAGGCCGGTGACGCGCGCACCGGTGGCATGGGTTTCTGTTTCATCAATACCGGTGTGTTCCTGAACACGTGTGCCGGGTGGCACCACCAGAGCCTCGCGGTCTGGTTCAAACCAAGGGGCCAGAAAGTCGATGGCATAATCCACACGGCTCACGCGCAAGAGATGATCGGCATAACGAATGCCGAAGGCGTCCATGCAGGTGCGAAAGTGTTTCTCTGCGGCGTCCAGCCCGCCAGTTGCTAGAAGGAAGGCGCGAAAGTCCACGGTAATGCCGGGATTGTTTGCAGGGCGGTTTTCCGGGTCGAGAAAGTACCACTCGGCCCCATACTCCCCAGTATGGGCAGAAAAGGCCGAACCGCCTGTACGGCGCACTGAGAGAGCCACAGAGCCAAATTCCATAACGGTCTCGGCATTGGTCTGGATTGCCTGCGCCTTGGCCTCAGCCAGTGCCGTGCGCAGCTCGGGCGGGATATCGGTCTCGACAGTGAATTTAAGCCCATCAAAGCCCGAATGCAGGATATCCGCTTCCATTTGTGCTGGCCTTCGCTTTCGTATTCGTGGAGGGGGGTGTTACAAGACCCCCCTCCCGCGCGGCCCATCTTGCCGCCGTGTCTGTCGAGATGTTGGGAAAAGGGGCGGGGGTCTTTGACCCCCTTACTGCCTCCGGCGGGGCAGCATATGTTTTGGGGCCGGGCATGGCCCGGCGCTGGATCACTTTGCAGATATTTGACGGCCAATCCAGATCTCGGCGCGTTCCGCGCATTTGGCTAGATTGAGAAGGTCAGAATGGTGGAAACTGCCGGTATTGCGCCACTCGCCGGTATCGGTCTTGTAGCTGCGCGACAGGTCAACGGAATAGAACCCGTCGTTCTGCCAGACGGTGGCCGTGATAAGGCCGATCTTGAATTTATGTGCTGGCTGATTTGCCATGGTGTTTTGTCCTGTATCTGAATGAAGAAAGGGCGCGAGACCGTTTCGCCCGCGCCCCCTGAGAGCCATCCGGCCCCAAAATCCCGCGCGGCGCTGCCAACCCCGACGCGGGCAAAACTCATACGGCGCTATAGCTGCTGGTGCTGCTGTGGCTACGCTGTTCAATCCACTCGGAGAGATCCCGGCGACGATAGCGAACGGAACGGCCAGACTTATAGAATTTCGGGCCGTAGCCGGTGACGCGCCATTTCTGGATCGTGCGGACACTCTGGCACAGATAGTCTGCTGCCTCGGTTTCGGTGATCAACCCATCCCAATAGTCCGTCGCAGGATGAGAAGGTGTTGAATTGGTCGTTGTGTGTATCGCGGTCATGTTCGCCCCTGTGTTGCTGTGGTCTCTGGGCACGAACTAACCGCCTATTCCTGCGATGCGCTACGAAATGCGTAGGAAGAATTCGGGCATAACTCTGCCCGTATTTCTACCTTTCCTGTGCGCGGTGCCGCGTAATGTGATCTTTCATAGCAAGCATCACCCGTGATGTTGGTGTTTGGTGGTACAGGCGTTCAAAAGCGATGGCGCAGAAGCGTGCAGCAGGACTGACAGGTTCGTTTTGGTCGGTAACAGAGCGCGAGAAAGGGAGGGTGGAAAACTCTTTCCATATCGCCGCGACATTGCTCATCCAAAGATCTAGCGCCGGGTTTAAGCGCCGACCGCTTTTTTGCGGGGATTGGCGCTCGATGCCACTCTTGGCGGCACGCTCTATACCTCGCAGTACATTGACGATGTCACCTTGTTCCAGAGTCCATGCGATGGTGTCAGTGTCTTGAAACTCATTTGATAAAACCAATGATGCTGTACTTGGCACGCCATCAATGTGCGCCGTTTCATCTTCAATGTTTTGCTGCTCAAATGTCAGGCTGGCCTCATAGCTCATGTCCTCAATTTGCTGCGCGAGTTGCGCGGCACGTTTCGCGATTGATGACAGCTCTCGGTTGGTTTCTTTCGTGCTGGGATGAGGGGCCGAATTTTCAGTCGTGCGTCGGTAAATTGCTGCGATGTCTTCAAGGGCCAACTTCATACTTGCCCGAGAGTCCTGCGGCGCGCCTGCGATATTGCAAAGAATCTTCATGTCACATTCGCTGTAGGTCTCGCGCTGGTATTGAGGCAGAAGGGCCAAATTATGCTCCATCAGATCTAATGTAATGTAAGGCGATTAATCCTATTGGCGCGCTCAAGGGCCTACGTAATGTAACGTAACGCACATCAGCCGGGTCAATGCCTACGTATACGTAACATAGCCCTACGTAACGTAGGGGGCCGGGCGCGGGCCAAGCTCCGTACGTATCGTTACGTGCCGTTACACGGCCCGCAACCTCGGACGCCCGATATCACCGACCATAGACCCCAAACGCGCGGCGTTTTCTTCTGCGGCTTGTCGGACTGGATCATCTGCCAGATGCGCATACCGCATTGTGGTTTGGATCTGGGTATGGCCCAGCAAGCGCCCGACCATCTGGATCGGCATTCCAGCAGAGACCGCATTCGATGCATAGGTATGGCGCAGGTCATGAATGCGTACGCCACAGAGGCCCGCCCGGTCTCGGATGCGCCGCCATGGGTGTTGCAGGTCAGTGGCATATTGGCCGGGGAGTTTCCCTTCGATCACGTAAGGATGGCCGGGGGTGCGCGGCAGGCGCGCCAGTACGTCCCGCGCCGGTTGGGGCAGGGGGATGCGCCGCGCCCCGGTCTTGCTGTCCGGTAGCTCCATTCCGTTTGCGGTGATGTAGCCCCATTTCAAAGTTTGGATTTCACCCAACCGACAGCCGGTCAGGATCAGCAGCCGGAATGCCGCGACCATATGCGGCGTTTCGCTGCCTTCGCGCTCCACTTCGGTCAGAACCTGCCCCAACCGTTGCAGCTCCGATTGGCTCAAGAAGCGTTCCCGCTTCACTTCGCGGTACTTCGGGACATGGCGGCAGGGATTAGAGCCATCCGGGCGCAGGCCCCAGATCTCGGCTAGATTGAACATCTTCGACAGAACGCCCAGCGTCCGATTGGCCTGATGCGGCTTGTCGCGGAATTTGTGGTGTAACTCGGCAATGTCCCGGCGCTCGACGTCTACGACCTTAAAGCTCCCCAGTGCGGGTACGATAAACAGATCGATGGCGCGTCGATATTCCTTTTGGGTGGAAGGCTTGCAGCGTTCTTTAGCGTGGGCCTCAAAGAAGCGCTCACAGAGCGCAGCCACGGTGGGGGCTTTGCGGTGCTGCGAGATCTCTTCGGCGGGGTTCTCGCCCTTGGCGACCTGCCCCATGATCTCCTTGGCCAGCTTACGAGCTTCATCAACTGTGATTTTGCCATGCCGCCCAACGGATACGCGCCGGGTTCTGCCCCCCTTGCGATACTGCGCCTGATAGGTCTTCGCACCAGAGGGCATGACCCGGACGCCGAAACCCGCGATTTGGCTGTCCCAGAGGAAGTAATCTTTGGCCTCTGGCATGAGGGCTTCGACGGTTCGTTTCGTCAGTTTTGGCAATTTGGTCTCCTCTCTGCTGCGCTTCCGTGGAAGCACTGTGGAAGCAAATGAACGCATGTCTTGGCGTAAGAGGTAGAAGCCGGTGAAGTTTGACGTCAATGAAAAATGAGCGAAACCAATAAGATAGAGTAGGTGGGCGCAAATCGGGGCAGACCGTGCAGAGTGCCCTAAGCGCTCTCATAACCTGAAGGTCGTAGGTTCAAATCCTACTCCCGCAACCAAATCAAATACATGATTACAACAAACTAAACCTCGCATCCGCGGGGAAAATCGCGTTCGAGAAAACGAAAAACAACGCACAAGGGTCACGAGAACTCGGAAACAAGTTGGTCCAGCATATCTCGTCCCAAGGGCTTCGACAGAAACTGACCTGCCCCCCGCGAAATCCCTCACTTTAATGTAGAGTCTGCGCCAACTTTGAAGGAGCAGACACATGAGAAAGAGCCGTTTCACCGAGGCGCAGATAATCGGGATGATCAAGGAACAGGAGGCGGGAATGCCGACGGCCGAGGCGTGCCGTAGGCACGGCCTGAGCACGGCGACGTTCTACAAATTGAAGGCCAAGTATGGCGGCATGGAGGTGTCCGAGGCTGCGAGGTCAAAGGCCCTTGAGGACGAGAATGCCAAGCTGAAGCGCCTGCTGGCGGACACCATGCTGGACAACGTCGTGTTGAAAGACCTGCTGGGAATAGAGGCCGCCAGCCCGCCATCGGTTCGAGGGCAAGGCCGACCCTGACGACATTGATCAAGCGGCGAGATGCGGCGCTTCGGGTTATGCGGGATCATGACATCTCGCAGCGCCGGGCCTGCAGGCTTGTCGGTGTCGATCCCAAAACAGTCCGGCGTGAACGCCCACCGGACTGTGTCGAGATCCGCAAGGAAATGCATGAGATTGCTGCCAAGTGGCGTCGGTTCGGCTATCGCCGGATCGGCGTTCTGTTGGAGCGCAAAGGCATGATCATGAACCACATCGGAGCCCGTAAAGCAAAAGGTCCGGGGGACCTTTTGTAGGGCGTAGCGCTGTATCGCACCTACCGCGAGGAAGGGTTGTCAGTGAAACGACGACGTGGCCGGAAGCGGGTACACGGACGCCGATGCCGGTTGCCGAGTGGCCCAACGCGCGCTGGTCCTTGGACTTCGTGTCTGACAGCTTCGGCGCCTCGCGGAAGTTCCGGATCTTGGCCGTGATCGATGATTGCACTCGGGAATGCTTGTGCCTCTTGGCGGACACCGGCCTGTCCGGCGCACGGGTTGCCCGTGAGCTTAGCGCCCTGATCCGGATCTACGGCAAGCCCGGTTGCGTTGTCAGCGACAATGGCACCGAGTTCATCAGTCGGGTTAGCCTGAAATGGACCGACGCGCACGAGGTGCCGTGGCACTACATCGATCCGGGTCAGCCCCAGCAGAATGCGTTCATCGAAAGCTTCAACGGCAGCTTGCGCGACGAGCTGTTAAACGAGGAGATCTTCGACAGCCTGGATGACGCGCGGCGCAAGCTGGCCCTGTGGCGCCACGACTAGAACACGGTCAGGCCACACTCGTCCTTGGGCAGCCAAACGCCGCAGCAAGCGCGCCGGACGCTTGAGAAATTTGAGGGCTCCGCGCCCGGCGTGATTGCGCCAAACGGGGAACCCGAATACCCAGGTCCAACCTGCAGACTCTCGTTATGAACGAGCGACCAGCGGGGGGCAGTTCACTACTATTGCGGCCTATCGCGAACACGCGGATGGATTAGCCTTGCTGATTTTTGAGCTTGCTCTTGGCACGGGGCAACGCGCATCAGACCTCACGAGAATGGAGTGGGGCCATATCGAAGTTGGGCGTATTTGGGTCACTCAAGGTAAAACGAATGTTCGGTTCTGGATCCCCTTCACAAAGCGGCTCTCTAGTGTTCTCGCTGGGGTCGATACCTCAAAGTCACGCTTCATCTTGACAGATGAGTCGGGCCATCAGCTGAATTATGATCAGTTACAAAAACAGGTTATTCGTGTGCGCAGAGCTGCTGGTCTGATGGACTACTCTCTCCACGGTCTCCGGGATAGTGCTGCGGGTGAGCTTGCAGAAGCGGGCTGCACTGACCATCAGATCGCGGCAATCACAGGTCACAAGAGCCTCTCGATGGTGCAGAAATATTCCAAGGGCGCGAGCCAAAAACGCCTCGCGATAGAGGCTCAAAACCTGCGAGAACAAATATGGGGCAAAACGTGAAAGTGGGAAATTTTGGGGAAACCGGCAAATTTCGGCGATTTCCTAAGTCTGTATGCAAGACCGTAACCCATTGATTTTGTGGCGGGGAGACAGGGATTCGAACCCTGGGAACGCTCTCACGTTCAACGGTTTTCAAGACCGCCGCATTCGACCACTCTGCCACCTCCCCGGTCCTGCAGATCGAATTGTTGTGGGGTTTAGGATGTGGGCGCGCTGGTGGCAAGGAGAAATGCTGCCCGCGCCGCAAATCATGCAGGCGCGACGCGCAATCCATCGCCCATCGTTCCGGATTGCGGAAACGTCAGGGTTTCCATACCAAAACACTGCGTTTATGCTCTGAGCAAAGACGTAGAAGACCGAAAAATCGGCACCCTTTGTGAGAAGCAATTTCACAAGAGGGCTGCGTCGAGGCGAATACAGGTGATGATGGACCATGAGCAGGCAGGACACGCGCATGAAAGACAAGGTTTCTGGCCCGGCGAGACTTCAGAGATTGGTTCCCAGTGGCGCGATCCTTGCGCTAACTGGCGCATTGGTTCTTGCGGGCTGCGAAGAGGGCGCCAATCTGCCGTTCCTTCAGCCCAAGGACAATGCTGAACAAGGCCTGCCCAGCAATTCCACTAAGCTTGTAGAGCGCGATGTCGAAGCCCCGGATGTCTTTCAGGTGACCGAAGCTGGCCTGTGGGACGGTCGCCCCTCAATCGGTGGGGTCTGGGTGGCGCATCCAGACGTGAAAGATCCCGAGCGGGTGATCATTCGCAACAATGCCAACGGCAAATTCGTCATTGGGGCCCTGTTCCGGCGCGAGCGGGCGATTCCGGGACCGCGCCTGCAGGTATCTTCGGATGCGGCGGCAGCCCTGTCCATGCTGGCGGGCGCGCCTGTGGAACTGAATGTCACGGCCCTGCGCCGCGAGGCCGTCGAGGACATCCCGCCTGAGGCTGAGATCCCTGAAATTGAGGGGCTTGAAGAGCAGCCACAGGTTGCAGAAACGGCGGCGGTGGAGACACAAGCGCTGGATCCAATTGCCGGTGGTGCAGCCGCTGCCATCGAGGCCGCGGCACCCGCACCCGAGCCTGCCCCTGCGGCGCCAACGCCATCTGCTCGATCTGCCTTGGCAAAGCCATACATTCAGATTGGTATTTTTAGCGTCGAGGCCAACGCCAAACGCACCGCCGACCAGATGCGCAATGCGGGGATCATCCCAACAGTCTATGAGCAGTCTTCCAACGGCAAGGCGTTCTGGCGCGTGGTGGTCGGGCCCGCTCAGTCCAAAGGAGAGCGGACTCAGCTCCTGAAGGCGGTCAAGGCCGCTGGTTTTGCCGACGCCTATGCCGTGACAAACTGATCTGGGCCGTCCGGCCCGGACCCGCACATCAGATAAGCGCTCCAAGGGAGGATCTCCCCCGTGACTATTCGCTGTATTTCGTTGACCTGCATCGGTGTTCTGGCTGGGCTGTGGATTGCGAGTTCCACAACCGCGGTTCAGGCCTTCGAGACCAAAGCCCGCGCCGCCTATGTGGTGGATCAGGGGACCAATACGGTTCTCCTGAGCAAGAATGCGGATGTGCCGATGCCGCCCGCATCCATGTCCAAGTTGATGACGCTCTATGTCGCTTTCGAGGCCGTCAGGGACGGGCGACTTACCATGGATGAGCGCCTTCCAGTGAGCGAGCACGCCATGAGCTACAAGGGCTCGACGATGTTCCTCGACACCACTGATCGGGTGCGCGTCGAGGATCTGCTGCGTGGCATAATCGTGCTCTCTGGCAATGATGCCTGCGCGGTGATTGCAGAGGCGCTCAGCCCCGATGGCACCGAGGCAGGATTCGCGCGCTACATGACACGCCGCGCGCGCGAGCTTGGCATGAACGACAGCACCTTTATGAACTCGAACGGATGGCCAGATGATGGCCACCGCATGTCGGTGCGCGATCTGGCCATTCTGGCAGAGCATCTTATCGAGGATTTCCCCGAATTCTATCCTATGTTCGCTGAGCAGGTGTTTGAATTCGACGGCCGTGCGCCGTCAAATACACGCAACCGAAACCCGCTGCTGCAACTGGACATCGGGGCGGATGGGCTCAAAACCGGCCACACCCAAGAGGCTGGATATGGTCTTGTTGGCTCTGCCAAACAGGGCGACCGGAGGGTGATCTTTGTGATCTCGGGGCTGAACAGTACGCCTGAGCGCGCCGAAGAGAGCGAGGCGATCGTGAATTGGTCCTTCCGCCAGTTCACCAAGAAAACCATCGCGCGCGAGGGGATCGCCGTCGAGCAGGCCGAAGTCTGGATGGGTGACAGCCCAACCGTCGGGCTGGTGCCCGCCGAGGATCTTGAGATCCTGCTGCCGGCGCTTTCCGATGATGCAGTGAAGGCCGAAGTTGTCTATACCGGCCCCGTTACCGCGCCGATTCAGGCCGGTCAGCAGTTGGCGGAACTGGTTGTTCATCCCGAAGACCTTCCCGAAATGCGTTTGCCTCTGGTGGCGCAAGCGGATGTAGGGACCGGGGGCTTTCCGGTGAAGGTCATGACTGCGGCCCGGGTTTTGGTGCAGCGCTTTCTGAACGGTCCTGAGGACGCAACGTGACCCAAAACCAAGGCTCCGGCCTCTTTCTGACCTTCGAAGGCATCGACGGGTCGGGTAAATCGTCTCAATGCCGCCTGCTGGCGGAGCATTTGCGCGGGCTGGGCCGCGAGGTCGTGCTGACGCGTGAACCGGGCGGATCAGAGGGCGCCGAGGAAATTCGCCGTCTCGTGCTGGAGGGCGACCCGGACCGCTGGTCGGCAGAGACGGAAATCCTATTGTTCACAGCGGCGCGGCGCGACCATCTGGAGCGGACGATCCTGCCTGCGCTTTCGGCAGGCAAGGTTGTCATCTGCGACCGGTTCGCGGATTCCACCCGCATGTATCAGGGGCTTTCGCGCGGGGACCTGCGTGCCACCGTGGACGAGCTTCATGCGCTGATGATCGGGCGGGAGCCAGATGTGACGATCCTCATTGATATGGATCCCGAAACCGGTCTTGCGCGGGCCAAGGGGCGTCAGGGCACCGAAGAGCGTTTTGAGGATTTTGGCCTCGCATTACAGGAAAAAATGCGGGCGGGGTTCTTGGCGCTCGCCGATGAATTTGCTGACCGTTTCCGCATTGTGGATGGCGCCCGTGATATGGATGCGGTTGCAGCGGATGTTGCGCGCATTGTCGAGGCGGAGCTGGAACAGCGCGTATGAGCGAAGTTGATGACCTTCCCCGTGCCGATCAGGCCGAAGGCGCCCCCCATCCGCGGGAAACGGCGCATCTCTTTGGACATGCGGAGGCCGAAGCGGAGTTCCTTAGCGCTTTCTCGTCAGAGCGTCTGCATCATGCCTGGCTGATTATGGGTCCGCGCGGAGTGGGCAAGGCGACCTTGGCCTGGCGCATCGCACGCTTCCTGCTGGCAACGCCTCCGGTGGAGGATGACGGTCTCTTTGGGGCACCTCCGCCGCCACAGAGCCTTGATGTTGCTCCCGATCATCCAGTGAGCCATCGCATTCTGGCCCTGGCAGAGCCAGGATTGGCGGCAATTACCCGCAGCTACAACGATAAGGGCCGTTTGCGCGATCAGATCGTGGTCGATGACATTCGTGTTCTGAACCGGTTCTTTGGCCTGTCTTCTGCAGAGGGCGGTCGCCGTGTCGTGATTGTCGACAGCGCTGACGAAATGAACGTTAACGCGGCCAATGCATTGCTCAAGATGCTTGAGGAGCCGCCCGCCCGCACCACGCTCTTGTTGATTTCGCATCAGCCTTCGCGCTTGCTGCCTACGATCCGGTCACGGTGCCGGACGTTGCGTCTTGGGCCCTTGGCGCCAGATGACATGCAGACTGCGCTTGAACAGGCTGGAGCCGCACTTCCCGATGATCCGACCTATCTTGCGGCGCTTGCGGCCGGGTCGGTGGGGGCTGCAATGAGGCTGCTGTCACTGGACGGAATGAAGCTCTATGGTGAGCTACTTGCGATCGTTGACAGCCTGCCGCGCCTTGATCGCCAGAGGGCTATGGCGCTCGCGGAAAAAGCAGCCGCGCGTGGTGGCGCAGAACGGTTTGAGCTCATGCTGACCCTTCTGGATGTGCTGCTCGTTCGGTTGGCCCGAACCGGGGCCACGGGGCTTGCGCCAACACCGGAAGCGGCCCCAAACGAAGGTGCGATCCTGACCCGGTTGTCGCCAAACCCGCAGCGGGCGCGCGCCTGGGCCGATCTTGCAGCGACAGTGACAGAGCGCACACGCCACGGTCAGGCCGTGAACCTTGACCCTGCGGCGCTCGTCCTAGATACGGTGTTCAAGATGCAGGACACCGCGTCGCGCTGAGGTTTTTGCCTGCGCGATCAGCGCTAGGACCGCGACAGCAGGAACGCGACAGAGGCAACCATGACGACCCCGCAGATTACAGATAGCCATTGCCACCTCGATTTCCCTGATTTCGAGGGAGAACTCCCCGAGGTTCTGGCGCGCGCGGCGGAGGCAGGCGTCACCCGTATGGTGACTATCTGTACCAAGCTCAAAAACGAAGCCGCCGTGCGTGCGCTCGCTGAGAAGTATGAACCAGTATTCTACGCCGCCGGAACTCATCCCATGAGCGCCGCGGACGAACCTCTGGTCTCGGTCGAGGAATTGGTAGCCCTCGCGCAGCATCCAAAATTCGTTGGCATCGGCGAGACGGGCTTGGATTACCACTACACGGCCGACAGCGCCGAGATCCAGAAACGCAGCCTCTCGATTCACATCGAGGCGGCGCAGGAAACCGGATTGCCGCTTATTATCCACGCCCGGGCCGCGGATGACGATATGGCGCGAATCCTTCGCGAGGCCTATGCCGTAAAGGAATACTCCTGCGTTATGCATTGCTTCTCGTCCTCCGCATCACTTGGACGTGCAGCGCTGGATCTTGGGTTTTATCTCTCGATGTCCGGGATCGCGGCTTTCCCCAAGAGCCAAGAGCTGCGCGATATTTTTGCCGAAGCACCCATTGATCGCGTTTTGGTGGAAACCGACAGCCCCTATCTCGCACCGCCGCCCTATCGCGGCAAACGCAATGAACCGGCCTATACAGCGCATACGGCCAAGGTCGGAGCCGAGGTCTTTGGTCTCGAATACGCCGAGTTCGCGGCCCGTACACAGGAAAACTTTGACCGGCTGTTCTGGAAGGCCGCGCAATATGAGGCCGCTGCCTGATGCCAACCCTGCGCTGCACGATCCTTGGTTGCGGGTCCTCCGGCGGTGTGCCGCGTCTTGGCGGCCATTGGGGCGATTGCGACCCCAAGAACCCCAAGAACACCCGCCGCCGCTGCTCCATGCTGGTGGAGCAAGACGGTCCGGATGGCACCACAACAGTGTTGATCGACACCAGTCCCGACATGCGCAGTCAGTTGTTGGATGCAGGAGTCGGGCGGCTGGATGCGGTGGTTTACACGCATCCCCATGCGGACCACGTCCATGGGATCGACGATTTGCGCATGGTTGTCTTCAACATGCGCGAACGTATCCCCGTCTATGCTGATGCGCCGACCAAAGCCGATCTCCTGGATCGTTTTGGCTATGCGTTTATCCAGCCTGAAGGGTCGAGCTACCCACCCATTCTGGAGATGCGTGATATCGAGGGCGCCTTTACGATTTCGGGCGCTGGTGGCAGCATCCCGTTCCTGCCGTTTCTGGTCGAACACGGCGCAATCGATGCGCTTGGGTTCCGGATCGGGGACCTCGCCTATCTGCCGGATGTCGCCAAGATTCCCGAGCCGGTGGTGCCGGTGCTCGAAGGACTGGAATGCTGGATCATCGACGCATTGCGACGTACGCCGCATCCAACGCATTTCTCATATCAGGATGCTTTGTCGTGGATTGATCGCATGCAGCCTGCGCGCGCAGTTCTGACGAATATGCATATTGATCTGGATTATGACACGGTCGAGGCCGAAACCCCCGATCACATCACGCCCGCCTTTGATGGCATGGTGATCCATAGCGATTATTAAACGACAGACTTTTTCGAAAACCGGGACGACACGCAGATGATTTTCAATCTTATCAATGTCGTCCTGCCTGTCTTTGTGGTCGTCGGCATCGGGTATGGGCTCACTCTTCGCGGGGTGTTTCAGCAGGTCCAGATCGACGGTTTAATGAAATTCGCCCAAGGGGTCGCGATCCCCTTTCTGCTATTTCGCGCCATGGCGGGGATCGACCTCCAATCCGGCTTTGATCCGCGCTTGCTGATCAGTTTTTACACTGGCGCGGCGATTTGTTTCTTCGCCGGGTTTATGGGTGCGCGTGTGTTTTTCAAGCGCGATTGGGAAGACTGCGTCGCCATTGGCTTTTGTTGCCTGTTTTCAAACTCTGTTCTTTTGGGGCTGCCGATCACAGAACGCGCCTTCGGTCCCGATGCTCTGGTAGGGAATTACGCGATTATCGCGTTTCACTCGCCGTTCTGCTATGCGCTTGGCATCACCGCGATGGAGATTATCCGCAATCGCGGGCAAGGGGGACTGCGTACGGCCACATCCGTGTTCCGGTCAATTTTCAAGAACAACCTGATCCTCGCCATACTGGCGGGGTTTGCGGTAAATCTCTCGGGATTGAGCGTGCCCGAACCCGTCGATGATGCGCTGGCACTGGTGGCCAAGGCGGGTCTGCCCACGGCGCTTTTTGCGCTTGGTGGGATCATGGTGCAGTACCGACCCGAAGGGGATCTGCGCACCATTGCGATGGTCTGCTGTATTGCGTTGCTTTTGCATCCGGCCATCGTCTACGCGCTCGGATCTGCATTGGATGTGCGCCAGGATCTCTTCCGCTCGGGCGTCCTGAATGCGGCCATGGCGCCGGGCGTCAATGGCTATATCTTTGCCAATATGTACGGGCGGGCCAAACGTGTTGCGGCGTCTTCGGTCTTGATTGCGACCGCCTCAAGCGTTGTGACCGTGCTCCTTTGGCTGACGTTGCTCAGCTGATCAGAGAGGACGCGGCGCGCGATGTTTGCAGGACTTTTATGAAGTTTTTTTCGCCCCCTTGCACCCCCTGCCAGATGCGGTAAGAGACGGGCTGAAATTTCACTAAGTCTCAAGGATCCTCCCATGTTTGCTGGACAAAAACTCCCCCAGGTGACCTTCCGTACCCGTGTTCGCGACGACAGCATCGAGGGCCCAAACCCGTTCCGCTGGCAGGACATGACCACTGCAGATTACTTCGCGGGCAAGCGCGTGATCCTGTTCTCGCTGCCGGGCGCGTTCACCCCGACTTGCTCGACCTACCAGCTGCCCGGTTTTGAGAACGGGTTTGAGGATTTCAAGGCTGAAGGCATCGACGAAATCTACTGCATGTCCGTCAACGACAGCTTTGTGATGAACAAATGGGCCGAAGCGCAGGGCATCAAGAACGTCAAAGTGATCCCCGACGGCTCTGGCGAATTCACCCGTAAAGTGGGCATGCTGGTCGCCAAGGACAACCTCGGCTTTGGCATGCGTTCCTGGCGCTATGCAGCCATCATCAACGATGGGGTTGTAGAAGCGTGGTTCGAAGAGCCGGGCCGCGATGACAACCACGCAGAAGATCCGTATGGCGAATCCGCGCCCGAGAACCTGCTGAAGCACCTCAAGGAAAAAGTCTCCGAAGCGGCCTGATCCGCATTCGTCGATGAGATGCAGAGCCCCGCAAGCTGTCTTGCGGGGCTTTTTTGTGATGTAGCGTCAGGCGAGTGGTCCGCCCTGTTCGCCAAGGTCCCAGAAGACTCCGGCCATCACTCTCAACGCGTCGTGGTATACAGATTTCAATACGTGTTCGTTTGGCGCATGCTGCGAACAGCCTCTGTAGGAATGAGGCACCCAAATTGTCGGCACCTCCAGGATGTCGGTGAAGCTGTCATTTGGCAAAGAGCCTGCAAGGTTTGGAAGCACATGCAGCGCACCAGAAGTCCTGCGGATCGACTCTCCAACGAACTGCGCCCAAGGGTGATCGGGGTCCAGACGGGTTGCGGCAAAAAAGCCTCGTTCGTGGCAGCGGATTTCGACGCTCTCGAAGCCATGCGCGTCCAAATGGCGCCGCAATGCGGGCACCACGTCCTCCGGGTCGGTGCCGACAACGTATCGCAACTGACACGTCGCGCGCGCCCAACCCGAGATCGCATTGACAGGCGCTTCTGGCACACCCGAAACCATCGCCAGAACCGTAAAGCTGTTCCAGCCAAAGACGCGCTCTGCCGGGGTCAGGTCTTCTTCGCCCCAGTCGGGGTTCACCGCTGGCCCCTGTCCTCCCGCGACAGGGAGGTCTCGAAGCGCCATGCGCACATTCTCGGTAAGACTATCCGGGCGCCATTCGGGCACTTTGATCTGGCCGCGCACATCGGTGATACAGGCCAGCGCATGTGCGAGGATCATGGCCGGGTCCGACAAAAGCCCGCCCCAATTGCCCGAATGATGCGCACCCTCATGCGTTTCAACCACAAGATCAAATGTCGTGCCCCCGCGCGAACCCATGAACATGGTTGGCACGTCGGGCTGCAGCCGGGGGCCATCAGAGGCGATGAGAACATCTGCTGTGAGCCGGTCCTTGTAGGCTCTGAACACGTCGGGCAGGCCGACTGAACCAACTTCTTCGCTCATTTCAATGACAATGCGCGTGTTGAAGCCGAGGTGGCCGCGTTCTGCAAGAACGGCTTCGAGCGCTGCGATGTTGATCAGGTGTTGACCCTTGTTGTCGGCGGTGCCGCGACCATAGAGGCGATCGCCTTCTTCGACGAGCACCCAGGGCTCTAGCCCCTCGCGCCAGCGTCCTTCTTGTCCCAGCACTGCGTCACCGTGCCCGTAGGTCAGTATGGTGGGGAGTGCCTCGCCTTCGCGCCGCTCACCAATCAGCAGGGGACCGCCGGTCGGGTCGGGATTGTCGATGATCTCGCAATCAAATCCGAGCGCACGCAGCCGCGGCAGCATTGCCTCTTCGAGATAGCGCCGACATTCCATGCGCGCCTCGGGCGCGGTGTTCTGGCTTTCGCTTCGATAGGTGACAAGATGCGCCAGATCGGACTGGAAATCTCCTGCCTCAAAATAGCGGCTGGCGCGGGAAAGAGCGGATTCGCGGCTCATGTTTGACCCTCGGTGATTGCATCGCCCCACGGCGACATGACTTCAGTGCAGCCGCTGTTCTTGCCGTCCTTGCGCATGACACCGGCAGGGCAGGCAAACGCATAGGGAGACACGGTGCGACGCGTTGGAACGGTCGGTTTTTCTGCGTTGAGCGCGCCCAGCACCTCCGGTGGGAGGGTCTCATCAGCGATGATCTGCTCGCCTCCGGACATGTCGATGCGGGGCGTGTGAAAGGCCGCTTCTATATCCATTTCGCCATCGACCACGAAAGACGCCAACTGAGAGACGGCGGAGACGATCTTGCGCCCTCCGGATGCGCCAAAAGCAAAGCGCGTGTCGACCGTCTCGCCCAGGATTGGGCAGACGTTCATCAGGCAGGCCTTGCCCGGCGCAAGCGAGTTTGGACGCCCCTGTTCGGGATCAAACCACATGATGCCGTTGTTCATCAGAAAGCCGGTTGCAGGCGACACCACGCGGCTGCCAAAGATCGACAAGAGTGTCTGGGTATGGCTGACCATATTGCCGTCGCGATCCACCACCGAAAAATGCGTGGTGCAGCCCGGGGCCTCCGGCACTTCGCCATCATCGCCCATCTTTCCAAGACGTTCCGCATAAGCGCGATCGAGGGCGCGGGCGTAGGCGACATAGGCCGACGCGGGTGTTGAGAGATCCGCCGACTCAAGCTGCTCGAGGACACGCGCGAACGTGGGGCCTGCCGTTAGCCCAGGCATCACATGAAACTGTGCGTTGCGATAGCTCACGGGGCGTGCATTCCCCATCCAGGCCCGATACCCCGCGAGGTCATCTGCCGAGAGGCAGCCGCCTTTGTCTTGGACATCGCGGGCCATCGCCTGCGCAAGATCACCTTCGTAAAACGCGCGCGGGCCGTGTTGCGCGATATGCGCAAGCGAGTCAGCCATCCGGCTTTGATCGAGGCGATTGTCGGGAACGGCAGTCCAGCCAGAGCCTTTGGGCCAGACCCCATCGTCCAGAAACAGCGCTGCCGCATCCGGGTCGCGCGCCAGATTACGTGCGGTCGAGGCAATCATCAGCGCCGCGTACCAATCCACCAGCATGCCCTCTTTGGCATGAGCGATGGCCGGCGCCAGGAGCTCTGCCCAGGACATCCTTCCCCAACGGGCGTGTGCCTGACCGATGCCATCCACGGTGCCCGGGACAGCGATCGCGGTGGCGCCTTCGACGTTGCGGTCGTCGACCACGCGTTCCCAAGGAAAGAGGTCGCCGGCCTTGCCGTCACCCGAAAGCGGATAGTTCGCAAGATCCAGCCCCTTGGGCGAGCGCATGCCAAAGTTGATCGCAACGGCCTCACCGGTGTCTGCGCGCCAGTGAACCGCTGCGCCGCCGCCCGCCGGACCACTCATCCATGGCTCCAATACGCCTACAACAAAAGAGGTCGCCACTGCTGCATCCACCGCATCGCCCCCTGCACGCAGAACGGCTGCGCCTGCTTCGGCGGCTTGTCGATGTTGAGAGGCGACCACACCGCCTGCGGTTTCAATGACGTATTTCCGGGTAATTTGCGTTTGTGAGAGAGCGCTCATGCTGCATCCTTTCGCGGCATCGGGCTGTCGGGATCTTCATAGTGGCATTCCACACGCCCTTGCGCAGTCGCGATTGTGCGGGGAGCCTGCGTTTTGCAATGCGCCGTTGCCAACGGACACCGTGGATGAAAGGCGCACCCCGAAGGAGGGGCGATCGGGTTTGGATAGGCGGTGCCAAGCGCTGTTTCCGGCACACCCAGTCCCGGCTCTGGGGTGAGGACCGAGCTCAGGAGCGCGCGGGTATAGGGGTGTTTGGGCGTCTCGAATAGTTCGGCCACCGGGGCTTCTTCGACAATACGCCCGAGATACATCACCGCCACCCGCGTCGCCAGGTGTTCAACAACCGCGAGATCGTGGCTGATGAACAGATAGGTGAGGCCAAACTCGCGCCTGAGGTCGCCGAGCAGGTTCAGGATCTGGCTTTGCACGGAAACATCCAGCGCGGAGGTGGGTTCATCGCAGATGACGATTTCCGGCTTCATCACCAAGGCACGGGCAATGGCAACGCGCTGACGCTGGCCACCAGACATTTGGCTTGGGTATGTGTTCATGACCCGTTGCGGCAGGCCGACCACATCCAGCATCTCTTTCACAGCCTTGCGCTGGCTGGTGCTGTCGCCAATCTTGTGTACGCGCAGGGGCAAAGAGATCAGATCATAGATGGATTTGCGCGGATTGAGTGAGGAGTAGGGGTCCTGAAATATGGGCTGAAGCCGACCCGCGAGGGCGCGACGATCCAGCGCGTCCATTGGCGCGCCGTCCACAAGTACCTGACCCGAGGTGGGTTTTTCCAGTCCAAGCAAAAGCTTGGCGAGGGTGGATTTGCCGCACCCCGACTCTCCCACGAGGCCCAGGACCTCTCCCTTGCCCAGTGAGAGTGAGACGTTATTCACCGCTGTGAGCGGCTTTCGTGCGCCGAACAGACCCTGTTTGACGCTGTAGGTTTTAGTCACCCCATTCAGGGTCAGAACATCACTCATACCGCCTCTCCTTCATGGGATAGAGCCCCGTCTGGGTGAATGCATTTGAACTCATGGCTTGCTTCGCCTCGAAGGGGAATGTCGGCGCGGCACTCTGGACGCGCATGCAGGCAGCGGGTGCGGAAGGCGCAGCCGCTCACCTCGCCAATGAGGGACGGCACGATGCCCGGAATGGTCCCCAGAGCGGCCCCGCGCTCGGTCTTGCCGGGTTGCGGGATGCAGCGCAAAAGTCCGCGTGTGTAGGGATGGCTTGGAGTCGCAAACACGTCCGCTGCAGGGCCGGTCTCCACAAGCTCTCCCGCATACATCACGGCCACTTTGTCGGCGACGCGCGCCACCACGCCGAGATCATGGGTGATCAAGATCATGGCCATGTTCATTTCCCGCGTGAGGTCGACCAAGAGACGTAGGATCTGCGCCTGAATGGTCACATCCAGCGCGGTCGTCGGCTCATCCGCGATCAGCAGGTCCGGCTCGCACATCAGGGCCAAGGCAATCATCACCCGCTGACGCAAACCACCGGACAACTGGTGCGGATATTGCGACAGGCGGCTCTCGGCTGCGGTGATGCCGACCTTTTCAAGCAGCTCAATGGCCCGCGCGCGAGCGGCAGACTTGCTGACCTTGCGATGCAGCAGCAGCGTTTCGGTCAACTGATCGCCGATGGTGTAGGCTGGGTTGAGCGATGTCATCGGCTCTTGGAAGATCATCGCCATGCGGTTGCCGCGCAGATCGCGCATCACCCGGCGGTTCGCCGTCAGAAGGTCGATGTTTTCAAACCGCATCTCATCGGCGCGGCGTTTGATTGACTTGCCCAACAGCCCCATGACAGCCAGCGAGGTCAGTGACTTTCCGGAGCCGCTTTCGCCCACGATAGAGAGGGTCTCGCCGCGCATTAGGTCAAAATCGATGCCGCGCACGGCGTGCAGCGTGCCGCTGCCGGTGGGAATGTCGAGGGTCAGGTTCTTTACGGAAAGAAGCGTATCGCTCATGGGTCAGCTCCGTCCTTCGGGGGCGGTGACGTCGCGCAGACCATCGCCCATGAGATTGATTGCCAGCACAAGCAGGAACAAAACGGCGCCGGGAATGAGAACCAGCCAAGGCTCAAACAACATCATGTTTTTGCCTTCGCTCACCATCAGACCCCACGAAGGGGTCGGCGGTTGCACGCCTAGACCAAGGAAGCTCAGTGCCGCTTCGAGCAGGATCGCATGGGCCATCTCCAGCGTGATCACCACGATCAGGTTGTTGAAGATATTTGGCATGATCTCGGTCAAGAGGATGCGCGGGGTCGAGGCTCCGATCACCTGAGCGGCGGCCACGTAGTCGCGACGGCTGACCTGCAAGGTCGACGCCCGCATCACCACGGCAAATCGGTCCCACAACAATAGGCCGAGCACGCAGACCACGACCGTCAAAGACCCGCCAAGGATTGCCACGACAGCCAGCGCCACCAGGACCACGGGCATCGCCAGGCGCACGTTTATGAGGAAGGTCACAACCGCGTCGACCTTGCCGCCGAAATACCCGGCTGCAACCCCCATGGCGGTGCCGATCACGCCAGAAATCAGCGCAGCGACTGCGCCGATCAGAAGCGAAACCCGCGCGCCGTAGATCAGGCGTGACAGGTAATCCCGCCCGAGATGGTCGGTGCCGAGGGGATGCTCCCATGTGCCGCCCAGAAAAACAGGGGGTACCATGCGGTTCATCAGGCTTTGCTCATAGGGATTATGTGGCGCCAGAACCGGGGCGAGGAGGGCGATCACGACCAAGAGGCCAACCACACAGAGGCCAAAGATTAGCCCCTTGTGACCAAGCGCGCGCGTCTTCAGCATCTGGCGCGGCGTCGGCCCTTGGATTTCTTGATAGAGAGGATCAGTTGCGTCGGTCACGTCAGGAACTCCGCATTCTTGGGTCCAGCCAGGCGTTCAGCACGTCGGCAAGGAAGGTGAAAATGATGTAGAACATAGAGAAGACGAGGATCAGAGCCTGCACCGTTGGCAGGTCGTTACGGGCAATGCTTTCCCATGCGAGGAAGCCTGCGCCATGCAGGGCAAAGACGGATTCCACAACGATGGAACCACCCAGCATAAAGCCCATCTGCACCGCAGCGAGGCTGACCACCGGAATGATTGCATTGCGCAACGCGTGTTTGAACAGGACCCGTCCCTCACCTGCGCCTTTGGCACGGGCGGTACGGATGTAGTCCGAGTTCAACACATCCAGCATACCCGCCCGCGTGAGGCGCATGATGGCTGGCATGGCGTAATAGCCGAGCACGATGGTTGGCATGATAAAGTGACGCCAAGTGGCCGCACCGGAAGGCGGCAAGAGGCCAAGTTGGATGGCAAACACCACGATGAGGATCAGGCCGAACCAGAAAGAGGGCATCGCCTGCCCTGCCACGGAAAGGAACAGAGCCACGCGGTCAATAATCGAGTTCGGGCGGATTGCGGCCGCCACACCCAGGGGCACTGCAGTCAGAAGCGCGAAGCTGATCCCGCAGACACCAAGCAGCATAGTGACCTGAAGCCGTTCAGCAATCAGACCGGCAACCGGCAATTTGAAATAATAGCTTTCACCAAAATCACCACGGATCGCTGCAAAGAGCCATTCGCCGTATTGCACCAACATGGGACGGTCAAAGCCATAGAGCCGACGTAGGGCTTCGACGTCTTCGCCACTTGCCGTCTCACCGGCTAGAGCCGCGGCAGGGTCACCGGATAGAAACAGCAGTGAAAAACTGATGAAGCTGACTGTGAAGGCGACCAGCAAAGCCAGCCCCAGTCTCTTCAGGATGAAAGGAAGCATGGGATACCTCGCGCGTCAGGCCGGTGGCCCGCGCATCTGGGGTTGTGTCGTAGAGGAGAGGAGGACGCCGAGCGAAAAGATCTCCGCTCGGCCCGCAAGATCAGTTCCAGGACATGTCCACAAAACGCAGAACTTCGTCTGCGGTGGGCGTGTAGCTCACGTCGCTGGTGAAGACATAGTTCGTGTTGTAGCTGAACATGGGTGCCCAGTAGGCCTCGCCTGTGATCTTCTGGATCGCCTTGGTGTAATACTCGATCCGCTCGTCGGGATCGGTGGAGCTGTCGGCCACATTTAGCCAATCGAGCACTTCATCGTCGCGGGTGCTGTCGAGCGAGCCGTGTTTGAAGAACTGGCTAACCATCGCAGACGCGTCATTGATCGAATAGCTGCCCCAGGTTTGGAACGACAGCGGCACTTCGCCCTTCATGTTCAGGTCGCGCAGCGCTGAATACTGTAGCATCTTGAAATCGGTATCGATGCCCACGGCATTCAGGTAAGAGACGATGGCCTCTGCATACTGGCGGTCGCGATAGGCATAGAATTCTGTCGAGAACCCGTCGGGATAACCTGCCTCTGCCAGCAGCTCCTTCGCCTTTTCGGGATTGTACTCATACGTGGTCACATCCTGCACACAGCCAAACTGGCTTGGAAAACAGGGGGTGTAGACAACTTGGCTGGAGCCCTTGAGCAGGGCATCGACCAGTTCCTGACGGTTGATCGCATAGTTCACGGCCTCGCGCACCTTGGCGTTGGTAAACGGGTTGTCCTCACCTGATCGACCGGCCGAGTCCATTTGCAGGTAGCCCACACGCATCGTGGATTCATTGGCGACGGTGAACTGGCCCAGTTGCGCAAGTTTTTCGGCCTGATCCGCGGGCACCTGCCAGATCAGATCCAGAGAGCCGGAAAAGAGCTCTGCCATCTGAGTATTGACGTCTGGAATGGTGCGGATGTCGATTTTTGCGATCTCCGGCTGACCCTTGGGGCTGTCGTGATAGGTCTCGTTGGCCTCAAGCACAAAATGCTGGCCCGGAACCACTTCTGTCACCTTGTAAGGCCCGGTGCCGATGGGCTTCAGTCCCATGCCAGAGGGGCCTGCCTCGGCGTAATACTCATTGGGATACATCGAAACTGGGCCGGAGAGGAACTCGATCGCAGCGGGAAATTTGTCCTTGAGGTGGATCCGGACGGTGTAGTCGTCGATCTTTTCTGCGGACTTCATCCAGTTCACATTGCGCTGGGTTTTGACGCCATTTTCCTCGTTGGCGACATAGTTCACGGTGTAGACGACGTCATCGGCGTTGAAGGGCTCGCCATTGTGAAAAGTAACGCCCTCACGCAGCTTGAATTCCAGCGTGGTGTCGTCGATCCATTCCCAGCTGGTTGCAAGGTTGCCGATGTATTCGTTGGTGTTGGGATCGCGGTAGATCAGGCCATCCCAGACCGCGCGCTGCATCACCACGCCTTCGCGCGATGAATTGAAATAGCTGTCGACGTTCTCGAGCTCTTTGGTGAAGGCGACGTTCAAGGTGCCTGCAGCTTTCTCTGCAAGCGCGGGCATCGCGGTGGTCGAAGCAAGCGTCAGGGCAATCAAAGCCGAACGGGGGAGAGAAAGATCAAACATGGTATTCCCTGTCTAAATAATGGAATGATTGATGTATCATTATTTGATACTTATGATTGTTATTTAACTATCATACTCAGAGGCGGCTGGTTTTAGTCAAGCCTTAGTTCCTAGCGCCCTGCACGTTCCAACTTTGAAGCGGAGTAATACGATGGAAAAAAAGCCAAATTCGCTCTTCGTTGGAACCTTGGCCAAGGGGCTGCGGTTGTTGCGGGCCTTTGACGAATCACATGTCTCGCTGTCATTGGCAGAGCTGGTCGCGCGCACGGGATTGGAAAAAAGCGCGGTGCAGCGCTTGGCGTATACGTTGCATCACGAGGGCATGCTTGAGCGCGATCCGGGCACCCGGCGCTATCGACCGAGCCATGCGTGGCTTGAGTTGGCCTATGCTTACTACTGGTCGGATCCGCTGATCTCGCGGGCACTGCCCAAGTTGATCGAGTTCAGCCGTGCCTATGGCGAGATTGTGAACCTCGCGCAAATCTCCGGCGATCACATCATCTATTCCTTGCGCCTACCCAATCAGCGCACGCAATTTGCGGCAAGTATCGTAGGGCGACGCCTGCCTGCACTCGGCACAGCATCGGGTCGCGTCATGCTGTCTACTTGGTCCGACGCGGAGGTCGAGCATGCTCTTGAAACCTGGCCGGTCCATTCCGCGACGCCCAAAACGATCATAGATCGTGACGTGATTGCGCAGGACATCGCGCGGGCGCGGCAAGAGGGCTTCGCCATCACAAAGGCGCAGATGATGCTGAATGAAATCAGCCTCGCCGTGCCTGTGATTTCAATTGACGGGCGGGCCGATGCGGCACTGCAGGTGTCGGTTTCCAGCCTGACCTTCGACGAAGCGCGTCTCAAAGAAGAAATATTGCCTGCCCTGCTGGACACTGCCAGCGGCATTCCCGGCTAACCGGGGCCAAACGCGCAGTTTTGCTTTAATTGCTGAAGCCTACCGCCCCGAGCGCGCGGTGAGCAGGCAAGCCTGCGCGCCCGCGTGATATTGAGCGATTGCCTTTGACTTATCGCACATTTGTATAATAAGGGGTTCAGGTAAGAGATTCCGCTGGACCACATACCGCGCGAGGGCCGTATCATGAAAACCACATCCATCACCCATCGCTTGGCAGATCTCGGCGGTGCAAAGTGGGATTTGCATACGGCGGCACGCGACCGTTCGGACCGTGGCGAAGACATCGTTGAGATGACAATTGGCGAACCGGATGTGGCCTTGCCTGAACCGCTTGCGCGTGCTGCGACACGCGCCATAGAGGCTGGGCGGACGCAATACTCCAACGGGCGCGGTGAAAACGGACTGAGAGATGCGCTGGCTGAGAGCTATAGCGCGCGGCGTGGACGGTGTTTCGAGCGCGACAATGTTCTGTGCTTTCCGGGGACACAAACAGCGCTCTATGCGGTGATGCAGGGTGTTGCCGAGACGGGTGACGAGGTGCTGGTGGGCGACCCGCTCTATGCCACTTACGAGGGCGTGATCCGCGCCACTGGGGCGGACATGGTGCCAGTTCCGCTCAAGGCAGAACATGGATTTCGGATGCAGGCCGATGACATTGCGCAGCGTATCACCGAACGCACCCGCGCGATTTTGCTCAATACGCCGCACAATCCGACAGGTGCGATTCTGCGCCCAGCTGAGCTCGAGGCGATTGCGGAGATTGCCCTGAAACACGACCTATGGCTGATTTCCGACGAGGTCTATGAAGACCTCGTGTTTGACGGCAACAGCTTTACCTCGCCATTGACGCTCGAGCAGATTGCAGATCGCACGATTGCTGTGTCTTCGATTTCCAAGTCCCATGCCGCACCCGGTATGCGCAGTGGATGGGCAATCGGCCCAAGAAGCTTCATGGACGCGCTTTTGCCGGTGTCCGAGACCATGCTTTTTGGCAATCAACCCTTCATCGCGGATGTCACCGAAGAGGCCGTGCGCGCAGGTTCAACCGTGGCAGAAGGCATGCGCCAGCGGTTTGCAAAACGGGCGCAGTATCTCGCGGACCGGTTGGAGGCGGAGACCGTCTTGCGCGTGCATCGCCCCGAAGCGGGGATGTTTGCGCTGGTTGACGTGAGTCCGCTCGGTATGGATTGCGATGCCTTTGCTTGGGCATTGCTTGAAAACGCTGGCGTTGCCGTGATGCCTGGATCGTCTTTTGGCGCGCATCTGCAGAACTGGGTCAGGCTCGCTCTGACGGTCGAGGATGCAGCAATGACCAAAGCAGTGGACCGGATTTCAGAGTTTGCCCGCTCGGTCGCTGTTGCGGCGCAGTAGGGCGATCTACACAAACTGGCGAGTGTCGGTTGAAACCTCTCCTTGGCGCGTTTTATGAAGTGTCACTCCGGGTCTTATGGACTCGCGATTTGCAGGAGAGCCCAAAATGGCAGATGGCCAGCCGAACCAAGAACAGATCTGCGTAATTGGTCTCGGCTATGTCGGGTTGCCGCTCGCCGTGGAGTTTGGACGCAGCCGCCCTGTGATCGGCTTTGACATCGACCAGAGCCGAATAGATGAGCTGCGCCTCGGCGATGATCGCACGCGTGAAATCGACAGGGATACACTGCAGAGTGCGCAACATTTGGCGCTGACCTCCGACATCTCCGAGATTGCGGCGGCATCGATCTATATCGTGACCGTTCCAACCCCGATTGATGCGACTCGTCGCCCGGATCTGCGTCCTTTGTTGTCGGCGACGCGCACCGTTGCGCAGGTGTTGAAGCCCGGCGATACCGTCATCTATGAGTCTACGGTCTATCCCGGCGCGACCGAAGAGGACTGCGTACCTTTGCTCGAGGAGATCTCGGGGCTGGTGTTCAATGCGGATTTTGGGGTTGGCTACAGCCCCGAGCGGATCAATCCCGGCGACAAGACGAGACGCCTGCCCGATATTGTCAAAGTCACGTCCGGCTCCTCTCCGGAAACCGCGGCCAAAGTCGACAGGCTCTATGCCAGCATCGTACGCGCGGGTACGTACCCGGCGCCGAGCATTCGCGTTGCCGAGGCCGCCAAGGTGATTGAGAACAGCCAGCGCGACATCAATATCGCCCTGATCAATGAACTTGCGAAGATCTTCAACCGGATGGAAATCGACACTGAGGCGGTTTTGAAGGCTGCCGGCACCAAGTGGAACTTTCTGAACTTCCGTCCGGGGCTCGTCGGGGGACATTGCATAGGCGTGGATCCCTATTACCTGACGCACAAGGCACAAGAAGTCGGCTACCATCCGGAAATTCTGCTCTCGGGGCGCAGGCTCAATGATGGGATGGGGGCCTATGTGGCCCAGCAGATGATCAAGGCCATGCTGCGGCGGCGCGTGCAGGTGGTCGACTCGCGTATCCTTGTGATGGGTTTGACCTTCAAGGAAAATTGCCCCGATTTGCGCAACACCCGCGTCGTTGATGTGATTGAGGCCCTGCGCGACTTTGGCGTGACGGTGGATGTCTTTGACCCCCACGCAGATCCCGAAGAGGCCTACGCGGAATACGGGCTCAGGCTTATCCAGCACCCGGAAACTGAATGTTATGACGGGACGATCCTTGCGGTGGCCCACCAGGAGTTCAAGGACATGGGCGCTGAGGTGCTGCGCTCCTTTGGCAAGGCAGATGCCCTTCTTTATGACCTCAAATATGTGTTGCCCGCCGAGGACGCGGATCTGCGCCTTTAAGCGTCACCGGGAGACTTCAATGACCATTTGCGTAATCCACACCGGCGGCACCATTGGCATGGCCCCCTCGCCAGAGGGGTTTGCCCCCAAAACAGGAATCGTGGAGGCGGAGCTGGACCGTTTGCAGCGCATCGGCGCAATAGAGGCTGATTTCAGGGTTGTGACGGCATCCCCTTTGATCGACAGCGCCAACGCTACCTCGGCGGATTGGAACTGGATCATGGCGCAGATCGCAGCGCATGATGATGATTGCGCGGGGTTTGTGGTGACACATGGCACCGACACACTCGCCTTTACAGCCGCTGCTTTGTCCTTTGGTCTCAAAGGGTTGCGCAAGCCGGTTGTGATCACCGGAGCGATGCTGCCACTTTCCGAGGAGGGCAGCGACGGCAGCGACAACCTCCGAGACGCGTTTCGCGCGGTCGAACAGGCTGCGCCCGGCGTCTGGGTCCAATTTGCAGGGAAGTTGCTGCATGGCGCGCGGGTGCGAAAATCGCATTCGGTGGCCTTTGACGCATTCAACGCATCACCAACGGATGCCGCCCCCCTCCGGGCGGCCGAAACTCTCGGCATTTTTGAATACGGCGATGCCACCGCGCTGATTGCGGCGGTGGCTCCGGGAATGAATGCCTCCTTGATTTCTTATGCGGTAGAACAGGCCGCGGGGATTGTACTGCGCTGTTACGGCTCTGGCACCGTGCCCGAGGGCCTGGGGCTGCGCAAAGCCATGTTGCAAGCACGAGACACCGGCGTTCCGGTCCTCGCCGTGAGCCAATGTGCCGAGGGCGGCATTTCCCTTGGTACTTATGCGGCGGGTGCAATGCTTGCGCAGACCGGAGCTATCGACGGGCGCGACATGACCGTCGAGGCGGCCTATGCCAAGCTGCTGCATGCGCTGTCGCAAAGCGCAGATCTGGCGACTCGGCGCGAGATCCTTGAAACCCGCCTATGTGGAGAATGGGCCTTGTAGATCTGGTCTTATCCGGTCTCTTCTTCCACTTTGCGCCGTTGCATCCCCTCTAGGAGCCACGTATCCCGCCCGCGTGTTTTAATGTGAGTGGAGAAAAGCGATGCAAGCGCTTGAACAATTCTTCGGTGTGATCGGAGACCTGACCTGGGGATGGTCCCTGGTCCCGATACTGGTCATTTTCGGCAGTTTCATCACCGTCGCCACCGGGTTTGTCCAGATTGAGTTCTTTGGCCGAATGTTCCGCGTCTTGACCCGCGGTCGTACCGATACCGGTCAGATTTCCGCGCGCGAGGCGCTCTTGGTTTCTGTTGGGGGGCGCGTGGGCGGTGGCAATATCGCAGGTGTTGCGGTCGCCATTACACTGGGTGGCCCTGGGGCAGTGTTCTGGATGTGGGCGATTGCGCTGGTCGGGATGGCCACGAGCCTGGTGGAATGTTCTCTTGCGCAACTCTTCAAGCGCGCAGACCCCCTCACGGGACAATATCGCGGCGGGCCTGCGCGAGCCATCCTGCACGGTTTGGGCGAAAACTATCGCTGGCTTGCTGTGATCTATGCGATTTGCCTGATTGCGGCCTTCGCGCTTGGGTTCAACGCGTTTCAGGGCAACACGGTGGCTGGTGCGGCAGAGGCCTCCCTCGGGATCGATCGCCTGTGGACGGGTATTTTCCTGGCAATTGTCACCGGTTTCATCGTTTTTGGTGGTATTCGACGTATCGCCAAAGCGTCCGAGGTTGTGGTCCCGGTCATGGCGGTTGGGTATCTTCTGATGGCGCTGATCGTGATCCTCACCAACATCGGCGAGATCCCTCAGGTTCTACGCAGCATTCTTGCCAATGCCTTTGGCTTTGAAGAGGCGGTCAGCGGGGGCATGGGCGCTGCACTGGCACAGGGACTGCGCCGCGGGCTCTTTTCAAACGAGGCGGGTCTCGGCTCTGCTCCCAATGTGGCCGCAACAGCTGAGGTGAACCACCCGATCAGCCAGGGGATCACGCAGGCGTTTTCTGTGTTCATTGACACGATCATCATCTGCAGCTGTACCGCTTTTGTCATCCTGCTGAGCGATGTTTACGTCCCGGGAGCCACCGATATTGACGGCGTCGCCCTGACCCAGAGCGCAATGGTGTCGCATCTGGGCGCGTGGTCGCAGTATTTCATGACCTTTGCGATCCTGCTCTTTGCGTTCTCCTCGGTGATCTACAACTACTACCTCGGAGAGAATGCAATCTCCATCCTCACCAAGACCCCTCATGCGATGACGCTGCTGAAGCTGGTGGTCGTGGGGATCGTCTTTCTGGGTGCCGTGGCTCCAAACGCAACCTCGGTCTTCTTCTTCTCGGATCCGTTGATGGGTGTGTTGGCGCTGGTGAACCTCTTGGCTCTGATGATGCTTTTTCCCATTGCGCTGCGGGTTTTGCAGGACTTTCGAAAGCAGCTGAAAGCGGGGGTCGAGCGGCCTGTGCTGCGTATGGAAGACTTCCCGGATCTCGATCTGGATCCAAACGCCTGGCCCAATCGGGGCCAATCCTGAGCCATTAAATCCAACAGGTCGCCCAATTGGGCGGCCTGTTCTTTATCGTGAGGGCGTACGCGGCAGGCGCTTTGCGCTCCAATAGACGCCGCTGTCCTGGCGTAGGGTCTCATACCGCGAAATTCGGGCCTGTGCATCTGCGCCGCCGGCATGGATCAGGTGCGATAGCAGGCTCTCAAGAAGGACCATCGCCCCCGACAGGCAGCCAAAATGATGTGGAGATTGCGCCGAGAAGGTGAGCTGATGGTCCGCCCGCACCCCCGGTGCAATGGTGTCACTATCCGAGAGCAGGATCACGGTTGCTCCGGCTTCCCGTGCCATGCGGATCGCGCGGATCGTGCTTGTGGAATACGGCGCAAACGTCATCGCAAAGAGGCAGTCCTGCGGCCCAATATCGAGAAGATCGTCTGCGGCATCGCCCATGTGGCGAGGCACTAGCTCGAGCGTCGGCAGGGCCATGCGTCCAACATAGTGAAAGTAATAAGCCAAGGCATGTGTCGACCGGCTTGCGGTGACAAAACAGTGCCGCGCAGAAGTCATCGCGTCGACGATCGCTGTCGTTCGCTCTGGGGTCATCAACCGCAAGGAACGGGCGGTGATATTGAGCGCATTACGTGCCGCGCGCGCCTGAAGAGCCGATGTCTGATCACCCGCAGCCAGCTGGTCGAGCCACTCTGAGCCAAGGTCTGCCTCCCGATCCGTGACCAATGCGGCACGAAACGGCGCACGAAAATCCTCAAAGCCTTCGTAGTCGAACACCTCTGCCAGCCGAGTGAGCGTATTTGGGCTGACTCCCGCCTTGTCTGCGCTCACGCGAATTGGGTCGAGCCCAAAGTCCCCGGGGGAATCGATCACATATTTCGCCGCGGTCTTCAGCTTGGGTGGCAAAGTCTCGATGCGGGACTTGATGGTACTGAGCAGTCGGTTGGCTTGCTGTGGGTCAATCGGTTTGGTCATGGTTGCTACAGATCATATGTTCTGAGGTGAGGATACCCAAAACATATGATCTGCAGAGGCCGATCAGGCCCTCAACGCCTCGCTGCTATCGGATTCAGGTTCGATTTCACCGCGATCCGTGACCGTGATGACATCGCCATGAGAGAGCGCCTCGAGGCCCTGTGCGCCAACGAGCATCAGGATCTGCTTTTCACGGGCAACGATTGCCATGTGACTGAGCCAGCCACCGACAACACTGATCACCGCGCCGGCCTGCTGAACTTGTGGCAGCCACGCGGGGTTTACCATGCGACAGACGATGATGTCGCCGGGCTCGAACCCTTCAAAGGCCTCGGGCCCATAGGCGGTTTCATCGGCAATCCTGTACACGCGACCAGTGGCGCGACCGGAACCTGCAACGCAAATACCGCCAAGCGTGCCCTCGTCGAGCGTCTTGACGCCCCCGGATGAGAGCTGCTCACAGTCCCGCAAACTCAGTTGAACCGCGTTTGGTGCAAGATCCCGGCAGAGCGTATCATGATGTTTGCGCTGTTCTGCTTGCGCTCTGAGCATGTCTACCTGCGTCCAATCGGCCGTGAGGATTTCGTCCAGCGTCAGATAGAAGATCAGTGACCCCAGACCGGTGTCCTCCCCCAATGCACAGAGCGCGCGCCGCAGCTCACTCAGGACGCGCAGGGATTCATGCTTGGCCCGTTCCTTGAGGTCCTGGAAGGCGATTGCGATTTCTAGGGTTTGCCTCAGCGTTTCTGGCACGCCAGAGGGCAGTTCAGCGGGTTCCAACCCGTGATGAGAGGGATCAAGCAACGTAAACAAAAGCCCGGGCGCCTCGTAATAGCGCGGTGTCGACAATTCGTAGTCAAACATCGCCCGGTGTCCCATCAATTCAAGCGCGCGGGCCTGTGCTTCCTCTTCGGTGCCTGTGCATTGCGCCAGGAGGCTGGCTGGCGAATACTTCAATTCAGCCTGCATCAAATGGCTGCGCAGGGCAGGATCGCCTTGTGCAGCGGCATTGGCCTCTTGCATGGCAAACGCGGCGAGCAAGTTGATCTTCTCCGCCTCGACATAGATCTCCGTGACAAAGTAGTCGCGCAGGACCGATATTGTTTTCAACAGCTTGTGCCGAGGGAGGGCCTCAAAACGCAGCGCCTGCCAGTCCTCGATGCGATCCAGAAGAGCCGGAAGCACCTCGCGTTCGAACCCTTCAAGTGTCGGTGTCAGTTGCTTGCGCATGCGGTTCGCTCGATTCCCGCGCAGATCCATCGAGAGCTCTTTTTTCAACGCAGTGTCGACATAGGTTTTACCAAAGAGGCGCACCAAATGCGCATCCTCGCCCTCGGGAAGGTTGTAGGGCAAGCCCAATGCCCGGCTGGCGAGATCAAGACTGCCCCCGGGGGCCCAAAGGTTGCTCATCAAGGAAAAAGACAGGGGCGTTGGGCGCGGAAGAACCTCGCTCATTTCGTCCTGCTCAAGGATGATCGCATCGGAATCCTCAGTGTGTGATCGCGCGGCAAAGAGCCTGCGCCACTCTTCGGCCGCGGCCTGTTCAGAGGCACTGCCGATCGCCACGGTTGTGATGTCTCGAGATTGTAGGATGTAGAACTGACCCTCGGACCAAGCCCATTCGATGTCCTGCGGCCTCTCAAATAGCGCCTCGATGGCGCGTCCCATCTGCAAAAGGTTTGCCGGGTCAAACGGCGGGGCGTATGTGTCTTGCGCCGCTAGACCGCTCACTCGGCCAAAGCGCGCTGTGCCAGGAGTCTTGCGACCGGAAACCAGATCTTCGCCGCATCCCTCGACCCACTCCAAGAGCATCATTCCGGGGGCCTGCATATCCTGGGTGAACAGAACCCCTGCAAAGGTGGCGTTGACCATTTCCTGCACGAGAATGTTGGCATGGCCCGCCTCGGCGCTGCCATAGCTGTCCGCGCGCTCCGAGGCAAAGGAAGCCAGAACGGAGCGGATCGCTGCGCAAAGCGTCTCCTTATTGACGTCCAAAACAGAGTCAAAAACCCCCGCAAAGCTCTGGTCCGCGCCGTCTTCATTGCTGGCAGACGAACGGACCGCGCAGGGCCTTGGGCCGACATTGCGCCAGATAGACGCGGCCATTTGCTGTTGCTTGGGGTCATCCGCATCTTTGAACTGGTTAAGGAAGCGGTCGGTCAGGACAACGGCTTTGGGCACCGGGAATCCCGCCCGCGACATCTGCGACAAGCGCAGCGCCTTGTTGCCCGCCGTCGAGAGGGCCTCAGTCTGAGCAAGCGCATGGACACCATCGGGTAGTCGCTTGCGCAACTGTATTTTTCGGGCAAACGCGCCAGAGACATAGAGATACTGCACCAACAGCCCTGTAAGGCTCATGGCGAGATAGAGGTTTCCAGCTGCTGACAGCCCCATCGTCAACAGAAACAGGGCCGGGAGGCCGAGGACCAGCCATAGGAATGCCGCGCGACGAGATTTCGCAATTGCAAGCACGAGATACGCGCCCGCAAGCCCGCAGGTCAGCACTGGCGCGATCCACATGGGATCGGGAGCGCCCAGATCCGCGATCCACAAGAAACCGCCCGCAACCTCTGCTGCGGCCCGCTCGGCGGCTTGCAACCCCAGCATCATCAACGGCAGGAACAACAAGGCCGCCATATTGCGCATGGGGGTTAATCCATGTTGTGCATAAAACGCGCGGATCGCGCGCGCCTTGCGCATCGGGTCATGGGCGAGTCGCGTTTTTAGCGCCTCCAGATCCGCCTTGTGGCGACGCAGGGTGATCTGATCGCTCTCGGATTTGAGTGCGATGGGCAGCACGAGAACTCGCGAGATCGCCGCCAGTGCCAACAGGCTCAGCAGCAGATGAGACTTGGCGTGCCCCCACAGCAGAGCAGCACTGAGGCCGGCGATGGCCTTGTCCCAAAGACCACTTTCCTGTTCGGCCAGCCACTCCACCACATGCGGTTTGGGCGGCGGCGCAATGAAGTACTCCCAGGGAACAGTATATCGGCCCTCAAATGGGATCCCCGCCTGTGTCAGTTCCAGACCCAGCACCTGACCCATGAAACAACTGCGCCGATCATAACAGGCCGCAACCGTCGGAACCTTGCGCAGGCGGGAAATCCGTCGCGCGAGTTCCTCACTCGTGAGCGCCCGCAGTGGGATATTGATTGCACCGGGCAGGTGCCCAGTTTCAAAATCGCCGGGATAACGGGTGTCGACAATCTGGACGTGCTCGCCCGCCATGTAGGATTTGAATGTCTCGGTATTTATCAGGCGAGACTTGTTCGGGTATTCGGGGATTGCGCGCAGATCAGAGAGGCTCTGAACGCGACTGTCGGAGAAATCGCGCCCCTCGACGATCCATTTTTCGATACCGCCAGTGATGAAGCGACAGTCGATGCCGAGCTTCGCGAGCTCCGTGCAGGTCTCAGAGCTTCTATTGCCATTGTGACAAAACAGGACAACTGTATCGCCCGGCGCCAAGGGTGGATTTTCGCGAAAGTCCGGGAAGCGGATGTGGTCCGCGCCGGGCAAAGTGCCCATGGCGTTCTCTGCGGTCTCGCGAATATCAAAGAATTTGACGTCCCCATTGGACAGCAGCGCGGAAGCCTCCTCGGTGGTGATGCCCTGCGCGTGGGTTTCTTGCGCGCTATAGCTGGTCTCTTTCAGCTCTTCGTCCTTGATCTCGGTGCCCGCAAACTGAGCGGGCCGGGTCAAGGTGGCTTGCAGGCGCAGCTGCTCTTCTGTCTTGTGGCTTTGCCACTGCCAGTGATTTGCAAAACCCAAAGCTACAATCAGCAAAATCAGCGCCGTCATCGTTTTGACGGGAAATTTTCTGCCACCTGAACGGGTTTTCAGACCCAAACGTGACGCGATAATCGCGCCAAAGCCTGAAATCGTTGCGACAACCACAGCGAGAATCTGTGACAAGGACGAGACCGAGCCAAGAACCAATTCTGGGGAGGGAATCGCATATGCTGCGGTCGGGGCTACAGACAAAAACGCCGCAATTGATGCAAAACAAATACAAATTTTAACCGTCTGGGCGATACAAGGCGGTAAGAATGGTGTACTCACGGGTAGTCCTTCTGAACGGAAAGGGAACCTGATGGAGGTTTTAGGATGCGTCATAGAAACGTCGCATTCCTTTCCAGAGGGTTAATTTTTTCGCGGAACGAGTGATTATTGGTTAATTTTCAATAAGTTTTCGGCTTATCTATGGCATAGAGTTGGTTGGAAACAGACGCTCAGAGGGTGACACTTGCCCAAACGCGTTGAGATTGGAGAGGTTCATGCCGAAGGCATACGCGTCTGTTAGAAGCACAGCGGCTCATTCGCCTTCTGGGTGTGGCGCTGTGAAACGACTCGCCACCGCGCTGGTTGCATGCGTGCTACTGCTCGTTGCAGCGCATCCCGCTCGTGCAGAGATTGAGTTGGTTTTTGGCACTTATGCTGCAGACAAGCCGTCTGCGACGGTGCGCAAATATCGTCCGTTTTTGACTTTCCTTGAAAACCAGATGGAAATTCTTCTCGAAGAAGATGTCACGATCGGTTTGAAAATTTCAAAAGACTACGAGACCAGCATCGACGATCTGGCGATCGGGCGAGTCGACTTTGCACGGTTTGGACCAGCCTCCTATGTGCATGCAACGGATCGCAACCCGGGCATATCGATCATTGCCATGGAGTCCAAGAAAGGCAGCAAGCGCTTTAGAGGGGTGATCGCCGTTCACAAGGACAGCGGCATCGAACGTGTCGAAGATCTGGCCGGGCTGTCGTTTGCCTTTGGTGATGAGTTGTCGACGATCGGACGGTATCTCTCGCAGTCGTATCTGTTGGATGCGGGGATCACGGCTGATCAGCTGCATGGCTATGAATATTTGGGGCGCCACGATCTTGTGGGTGAGGCGGTTGGAGCCGGAAAATTCAGTGCGGGTGCCTTGAAAGAGAGCACCTTTAAAGAACTCGTTGCCAAAGGTGTGCCCATCCGCGCTCTGGCGTCTTTTGACAACGTCACAAAGCCCTGGCTTGCACGCGCGGGGCTCGACGAACGGGTACTGGAGGCGATGAAGTCTGTGATGTTGTCTTCGCAGAATGAATAGATGATGAAACGAGTCGCCAAGAACGGTTTTCTCGCGGGCAGCGATGAGGACTATGATTTTGTGAGGCGCGCAATGATACGGAGCCAAGGGTTTTGAAAGCGCCACTGCGCAAACTCTTACAAAGCAAAGGGATTCTATCTCAGATCGTCGTGTCGATGTCGCTCGCGGCGCTTTTGGTCGTTGTTGCGGTCGGCGGTGTGGCCCGGCGCTACGAGGTGGAGCGTGTCAGCGAACAGCTGAGTGAACAGGCCAATCTGACAGTTTCGCTGCTGAGCGGGCTCATGCTTGAAGCGATCATTGTCGAGGATGTCCCGGTTCTGGAAACCGGTCTGGTCGAGGCGATCACACGCTACCCCAAAATCCTGTCGATCAATATCGAGAATAGCGAGGGGGAGGTCATCGCGGAGGCCTCCAATAGCGCAGCCGATGAGGCTGAGGGCTATGTGATGTATCGACGCCCCGTCGAGTTCGAGGGTTTTGTCTTTGGCACCATGGTCGTGCAATGGTCGACGGCCGAGGGTCGCGAAATCGTGCTCGACAAGGTGCGCCAAACCATCACCTGGACCGTGTTGGCGGTGATCGCGATGTCGCTCTTGATGCTGTATCTCGTGTATCGGTTGGCTTTGAACCCCTTGCAGATCGTGCACGCACGCATGTCTAATGCAGTTGCGGGTGCCAAGACCGGCCATTTCTCGCTTCCTTGGTATTCAAGCCGGGAGTTTCAGGCATTGAATGTTTCGGTCGGCGTGTTGGAAGACAGTTTTGCCGAGCGCGACGAGCGGGAAAAAGCCCTAGAACACGCCCGTGAGCAGGCCGAGATCGCCAGCCGCGCGAAATCTGAATTCCTCGCCAATATGAGTCATGAAATTCGCACTCCGATGAACGGTGTGATCGGGATGGCAGAAGTGCTGCGCGAGACCGAACTGACACCGGATCAGGAGCTCTATACCGAGACAATCGTAAAGTCCGGCAATGCGCTGCTGAGCATCATCAACGATATTCTCAGCTTTTCAAAAATCGAAGCGGGCAAGCTCGAACTGACACAGGCCACCTTCAATCTGCGGACGGTGATCGAGGATGTCATCATGCTGCTGGCGCCCAAGGCGGCGGAAAAATGGGTTCAGCTGACCCTGCGCTATGACCCTGATCTAGCAGAGTTTTACGACGGTGACGCAGGGCGTATCCGCCAGATCGTGACCAATGTTGTTGGCAATGCAGTCAAGTTCACATCGCGTGGTTCGGTACACATTGATGTGACCGGCGTCGCACGCGGACAGCTGATGGATCTGCGCATTTCTGTTGTTGATACGGGCATCGGTATCCCTGCCGAAAAACTGGACCGGATCTTCCATGCCTTTGAGCAGGTCGATGGCGCCGCGACGCGGAATTTTGAGGGGACTGGGCTGGGGCTGGCGATCTCGACGCGACTTCTTCAGATGATGAAGGGGCGCATCCATGTGACGTCCAGCGAAGGCAAAGGGTCTGTCTTTACCATCGACATTTCACTGCCAACCAGCGACCGCGCGCCCGTCGCGTTTCTGCCTGAGCAGCCCGTCTCGGGACTTCATGCATTGATCGTGGACGATCTCGAACTCAATCGCCGGATTCTCGGGGAGCGGTTGCGCTCTTGGGGTTTGCGGGTCACCGAGGCGGCCTCTGCGATGGAGGCCATGCTGCATCTGGATGAAATGCGGGATGCGACGGATACCTGCGACCTCATCTTTCTCGACTATAACATGCCCGATTGCGATGGGTACGAATTGGCGCTGCGCATCCGGGGGCTGCCCAATACCGCGAGTGTGCCGATCATCGTGATTTCCTCCGTCGACCCGGCTCTGTCGCAATCGATGCTGGCAGACATCGAGGTGTGTCATCAGGTGTTGAAGCCCGTGCGGGCAGATGACCTGCGCGGCGTGATCAGTCAGGCGCTCGGTGCAGGTTCCGCAGTGGAAGAGCGCGCGCCTTCGGGTTCAGAAGATGCGAAGATTATGCAGCGTATCAAGGTGCTGATGGCAGAAGACAATCGCACCAATCAGGTCGTCGTTACGCGCATGCTCAAGAGTGAAAGCGTGGACATCATCATTGCGTCCAACGGTCAGGAAGCCATTGAGATGTATCTAAGAGAGCGCCCCGATGTCATCCTCATGGACATGATGATGCCGGTTATGGACGGGCTCGACGCAACAAAGGCCATTCGCAAGATCGAAAACGAAACCGGCGTGCGCCAAGTGCCGATCATTGCGCTGACGGCGAATGCCTTGCAGAGCCACGAAGAAGCCTGTCTTGAGGTTGGCATGGATGACTTTCTCAGTAAGCCGATCCGAAAGCAGGCGCTTCTGGACGCGCTTCACCAATGGACCGAGGATCGCGACTCGGCGGAGCCTCAGAACAAGCTCGAAGCCTAGAGCGCGCAGCCTCGCAAGACGCTGCGCCGCTCATCCTTGGCGGCGCAAGCTTCTTCCGATCAGGGCCACAATGCTGGCGGCAGCAAAGAGCGCGGTTCCGGTGCTGACGATGGTGGGGCCTGTAGGTGTGTCCGCGCCAAAAGAAACGTAGATGCCTCCCACGACAGAGGCGCAGCCGATGCAGATCGCCAAAACCGCCATCCGCTCCGGCGTGGAGGAAAAGGCCCGGGCTGTTGCGGCTGGTATCAGCAACATCGCCGCAATCAACAAGACACCGACCACCTTGATCGCGACGGCCACGACAAGGGCAAGCGCAAGCGTGAGCACAAGTTGCTCGCGCCTCGGGTTGACGCCAGAGGCCTGCGCAAGTTCGGGGTTCAGGGTCGCGATCAACAGCGAGGACCAGCGCCACCACATGAGCCCGAGCACCATGGCGGCACCCGACCAGATCACCGCGAGGTCCCCGCGGGATACGGCCAGAATATCGCCAAAAAGATAGGCCATGAGGTCGACGCGCACTCCTTGCAAGAAGGACACAGCAACCAACCCCAGTGCCAGAGCGCTGTGGGCCATCACTCCCAGGAGCGTATCCATTGCATATCCACGCCCACTTAGCGTTGAAATGGTGCTGGCCATCAGCAGCGCTGTTACAAGCACGCCACTGAAAATCGACACATCGAATGTCAGCGCCAGCGCAACGCCGAGGATCGATGCATGTGCGGTGGCGTCGCCAAAGTAGGCCATCCGGCGCCACACGACAAAACAGCCAAGAGGGGCGGCGGCAAAGGCCACTCCAATCCCGGCAAGCGCTGCGCGAATTATGAAGTCGTCCAGAAAGATCATGCGTGCTCATGCTCGTCTTTTGCATGGTCATGATCGCAATCATGGCTGTGATCATGCTCGTGCCGATAAAGGGCCAGTGCCCCATGCGTGCCGCTGCCAAACAGGGCCTGATATTCCGGTGCGCTAGCCACCTGGGCAGGTGCGCCTTCGCAACAGACGTGCCCATTGAGGCAGATCACCCGATCCGAGGCCGCCATTACCACATGAAGCTCATGGCTCACCATTAACACTGCGCAGCCGATCTGGCTGCGCACAGAGGCAATCTTCTGATAGAAGGCTGCGGATCCGGGTTGGTCGAGACCCTGCGTTGCTTCGTCCAGGATCAGAAGGTCCGGCTTGGACAACAATGCGCGTGCCAGCAGCACCCGCTGCATCTGCCCGCCCGACAGCCCGGTCATCTGCCGTTTGCGCAAACCCGGCACCCCCGCCTCGGCCAGGGCATTCTCCGTCTCGGTCTTGCTGATGCGAACCGGAAGGCTCAAGAACCGCTCAACCGTGAGCGGGAGTGTGGGGTCGATGTGGAGCTTTTGTGGCACATAACCGATCCGCAGATCCTGCGCGCGTTCGACCGTCCCGGAACTGAGGGGGAGGGCGCCAATGATGGATCGCAACAGCGTTGATTTGCCGGATCCGTTTGGCCCAAGGATCGTGACGATCTCGCCGCGGTCAATGTGAAAATCGACGTTTTCCAGTGCCGGCGTTCCACTGTGGCGGATGGTCGCGTTCCGGAGCGAGACAAGGCGCATATGGGCTATTCCTGGCATTTGGGGCAAAGGCCCTCGGCCTCTACCACGGCGCGCTCGATGGTAAACCCGGCGGCGCGTGCCGCATCTCCAAGCTGCCCCTGCATCGGTTCGCGCTGCGCTTCGGCGACGCTGTCGCAGGATCTGCAGATCATGAAAACAGGCGTATGGGTCTCGCCCGGGTGGACACAGGCGATAAAGGCATTCAGGCGCTCAATCTTATGCACGAATCCGTGCTTCACGAGGAAATCAAGCGCGCGATAGGCGACAGGAGGCTGGGAGCCGAGTCCTTCGTCGCGCAAGTAGTCCAGAATTTCATAGGCGCCGAGGGCGCGATGCTGCTGGAGGAGAATTTCCAACACGCGTCTGCGCACGGGCGTGAGCTGCAAGCGGTTGTCTTTGCAGAAGGTTTCAATGGACTCCAGCCCACCCGAGATACAGCGGGTATGGTCGTGGGAGGTAAAGCCGACACTGTCCATGGGGCCTCCTTCAGGCGTGAATTTGGGATTGATATGTTACAACATGCGGTTTATCAAGTCGCAATAACGTTATGATATAACACCAGCTGGAGGCCCGTCGTGCCCAGAACAGTTTTGTCCGCGCTCTTTCTCAGCCTATCTGTTGTTCCTGCCCTTGCAGAGACCCCGCGTGTCGTGACCGACATTGCACCCGTGCAGGGTCTGGTCGCTCGGGTCATGGATGGCGTCGGCGCGCCAGATGTTCTGGTTCCGCCCGGAGCGTCCCCCCATGGGCATAGCCTGAAGCCATCGGATGCCCGCGCGTTGACTTCTGCGGATGCGGTGTTCTGGATCGGTGACGAATTATCGCCGTGGCTGCTCGGCTCGCTCAAAGAGCTCGCAGGGGATGCGCATGTGGTGTCCCTACTCGCGGCACCGCAGACGATGCGGCTTGAGTTCCGCGAGGGGGTGGTTTTTGGTGGGGCTGACCACGATGACCATGGCCACGATGATCACGACCACGATGCCCACGAAGATCATGCTCACGACGGTCACGGGCACGAAGAGCACGATCATGATGACCACAAGGGCCATGATGATCACGGTGCACACGACCATGACGACCATGCACATGATCAAGACGCGCATGGTCACGATGAGGATGCGCATGACGCCCACGATCACGACTCGCATGAGACCGCTCACGATGACCATGGTCATGGTCATGACGATCACGCTCACGACGGGGTTGATCCGCATGCCTGGCTGGCACCTGAAAACGGCAAGCAGTGGCTGGCCTTGGTTGCCGATGAGCTGTCCGAGATCGATCCGGCGAATGCGGACACCTATCAGAACAACGCGCGTGCGGGCCAAGCCGAAATCGACGCAATTGTTGCTGCCACAAAGGCAGATCTCGGCGAAGCCCATGGGCAGTTCGTGGTATTCCACGATGCATATCAGTACTTTGAGCAAAGCTTCGGGCTTCGTGCTCTCGGTGCAATTGCTCTTGGAGATGCTTCCGACCCGAGCGTCGCGCGGATCGCAGAAATGCGCGATGCGGTTGCTGGTCAAGAGGTCTCCTGTGTGTTCTCTGAGCCGCAATTCAATGCAGGTCTTGTAGACACCGTCGCTGATGGGCTCGACATTAAGGCCGTTGTGATCGACCCGCTGGGGACCGAAATCGCAACTGGGCCGTCGTTCTATACAGATCTGCTGTCCGAGATTTCTGCAGGCTTCAAAACGTGCCTGACGCACTGAGATGTGCATTGATCGACTTGGGTGATACGGGCTTGCGCCGAGGGCGTCGCGATTGCGCGATTTCCGAAGAGAATAAAGTCAAAGAGGGGTCGCGGTTTCGCGGCCCCTTTTTCTGTCGCAGCTGCCACTTTCTGAGGAAGCCTGCATGTCGCATTTTTCGCGTCTATTGGCTTTAATGTGAGGCAAGCTCATAATCATTAGCCAAAAGATGAATTTGCTAGCAGCTTACTTGGTCTTTATGAGTATCCGAAACTCTGCGAGCGGATAGATGCAAAACTTTAACCTTCCCAAATCAAAAGCCTTCGAAGCCCTAAGCAAAACAGCCCAAGAGCGTATCTTGATCCTCGATGGAGCGATGGGGACACAGATACAAAAGCTGGGCCTCGACGAAGAAGCCTTTCGCGGCCACGGGGGACATTCCTGTGCGTTTCACTCCAACCATCCGCAGCAGGGTAACAATGATCTCTTGATATTGACCCAACCCGAGGCGGTTGAGCAGATCCACTATGACTTTGCGATGGCTGGGGCCGACATCGTCGAAACCAATACGTTTTCCTCCACCACGATCGCTCAGGCCGATTACGCACTTGAGGATGCGGTGCATGATCTCAACGCCGAGGGCGCGCGGGTGGCGCGCCGTGCGATGGATCGTGCAACGGCCGAAGATGGCAAACAACGCTGGGTGGCCGGCGCGGTCGGGCCCACCAACCGGACGGCGTCGATCAGTCCTGATGTGAATGATCCGGGCTACCGGGCGGTCACCTTTGATGATTTGCGGGTGGCCTATGGTCAGCAGATTCGAGGTTTGATCGCCGGTGGCGCTGATCTGATCCTGATTGAGACAATCTTTGACACGCTCAACGCCAAAGCGGCGGTATTCGCCTGTTTTGAGGCCTTTGCAGAACATGGTGAGCGCTTGCCGATCATGATTTCCGGAACCATCACAGATGCTTCTGGTCGCACGCTCTCAGGGCAGACTCCGACGGCGTTCTGGCACTCTGTTCGCCATGCGCGCCCCTTCACCGTTGGGCTTAATTGTGCCCTTGGCGCGGATGCCATGCGCCCGCACCTGACCGAGTTGGCCGGTGTCGCCGATACTCTGGTCTGTGCCTATCCAAACGCGGGACTGCCAAATGCCTTTGGTCAATACGACGAAGAGCCAGAAGACACTGCCGCAAAGGTAGAGATCTTTGCCAAGGAGGGGCTGGTAAACGTGGTTGGCGGCTGTTGCGGCACTACGCCGGAGCACATCCGCGCTATTGCGGAACAAGTCGCACCCTACGCTCCACGTCGCATCCGGGAGGCTGCAAATGTCTGAACCACTGCTGCGTCTCTCCGGCCTCGAGCCCTTTGTGCTTACCAAGGACATTCCCTTTGTGAACGTAGGGGAGCGGACCAATGTCACCGGATCTGCCAGGTTTCGGAAGCTGATCACCAATCGCGACTATGCCACCGCACTGGACGTTGCCCGCGACCAGGTCGAAAACGGCGCCCAGATTATCGACATCAACATGGATGAGGGTCTTATCGACTCCAAGCAGGCGATGATCGACTTTCTGAACCTCGTGGCCGCTGAACCCGACATCGCGCGGGTGCCGATCATGATCGACAGCTCGAAATGGGAGGTGATCGAAGCAGGTCTGCAATGTGTGCAGGGCAAACCGATCGTGAACTCCATCTCGCTCAAGGAAGGCGAGGAGAGTTTCCTGCATCAGGCAAGCCTCTGCCTTGCGTATGGCGCGGCCGTGGTGGTGATGGCCTTTGACGAGCAGGGGCAGGCCGACAGTTTCGAGCGCAAGATCGAGATCTGCGCGCGCGCCTACAAGATCCTCACCGAGCAGGTGGGTTTCCCACCCGAAGACATCATCTTTGATCCCAATGTGTTTGCGGTGGCAACCGGGATTGAGGAACATGACAATTATGGCGTCGATTTTATCGAGGCGACGCGGTGGATCAGGGAAAATCTGCCGCACTGTCATGTCTCGGGCGGGGTGTCGAACCTGTCGTTCAGTTTCCGCGGGAACGAGCCAGTACGCGAAGCGATGCATGCGGTGTTCCTTTATCACGCCATCAAGGTTGGCATGGATATGGGGATCGTCAACGCAGGCCAACTGGCGGTCTATGATCAGATCGACCCGGAACTGCGGGAGGCCTGCGAAGATGTTGTTCTGAACCGCACCCCCAAAGCCGGCGGCTCCGCGACCGAGAACCTTCTGGATATTGCAGAGCGCTTTAAGGGTGGCACACGGGAAGAGAAGAAACGTGACCTGACATGGCGCCAATGGCCGGTCGAAAAGCGGCTTGAACATGCTCTGGTCAACGGGATCACGGAATTCGTCGAGGAAGACACTGAAGAGGCCCGCCAAGCGGCTGAGCGCCCTCTTCATGTAATCGAAGGCCCGCTTATGGACGGGATGAACGTGGTGGGCGATCTCTTTGGGGCGGGTAAGATGTTTCTGCCGCAAGTGGTCAAATCCGCCCGCGTCATGAAACAGGCCGTGGCCGTACTTCTTCCGTATATGGAAGAAGAAAAACGTCAAAACGGTGGTGGTGGCAAGGACACCGCGGGCACTGTCCTGATGGCAACGGTCAAAGGTGACGTACACGACATCGGCAAGAATATCGTTGGTGTGGTTTTGGCCTGTAACAACTTCGAGATCATCGATCTTGGGGTGATGGTGCCGCCACAAAAGATCCTCGAGGAAGCGCGGGTGCATAATGTCGATGTGATTGGCCTTTCTGGTCTCATTACGCCCTCGCTCGACGAGATGGTGCATCTTGCCTCTGAACTGGAGCGTGAGGGCTTTGACATTCCGCTACTGATCGGGGGGGCGACCACTTCCAAGGTGCATACGGCGGTGAAAATCGCCCCTCAATATGAGCGCAACCAGGCGATCTATGTCACCGATGCAAGCCGTGCTGTCGGGGTGGTCTCTTCACTTCTGAACGACACCCAGCGGGACAGCTATGTCGCTGATATCCAGAGGGAATATAAAGAAGTTGCCGAGCGCCACGAACGTGCCGAGCGCGCCAAAACCCGTTTGCCACTGACGGCGGCGCGGGAAAATGCGATGCAGATCGACTGGAGCGGCTATCAGGTCAAAGCGCCCGAATTCACTGGCGCCCGAGTGGTCGACGACTGGGATCTCGCGGAAATCGCGCAGTATATAGACTGGACGCCCTTCTTTCAGACATGGGAGTTGAAAGGCGTTTACCCCCGGATTCTGGAGCATGAAAAATACGGCGAGGCTGCGCGCGCGTTGTTCAAGGATGCGCGGGCGATGCTCGACCGGATCATCACGGAACAGTGGTTCAAACCGCGCGCAGTAGTGGGGTTTTGGCCTGCAAATCGTAAAGGCGATGATATTCGCCTCTTTAAGGATGACACACGGGAAGAGGAGCTGGCCACGTTCTTCACGCTGCGCCAGCAGACCTCCAAGCGCAAGAGCAGCCCAAATCTCGCATTGGCGGATTTCGTTGCTCCCGAAGGCGTGGCTGACTGGGTTGGAGGGTTTGTCGTGACCACAGGCCCAGAAGAGGTCGAGATCGCCGAACGCTTTGAAAAGGCTGGCGATGATTATAGCGCGATCATGGTGAAGGCGCTTGCGGATCGCTACGCCGAGGCCATGGCCGAGATGCTGCATGAGCGGGTGCGCCGGGACTATTGGGGCTATGCTCCGACAGAGGCTTTTGCCCCTGAGGAGCTGATCGGAGAGCCCTATCGTGGCATTCGTCCCGCCCCAGGCTACCCGGCGCAGCCCGATCATACCGAAAAGCTCACCCTCTTCGAACTCCTCGATGCAGAAGTGGCCACGGGTGTGACCTTGACCGAAAGCATGGCGATGTGGCCAGGATCCTCGGTTTCCGGCATCTATATCGGTCATCCGGAGGCCTATTATTTCGGCGTCGCCAAGGTCGAACAGGATCAGGTCGCGGATTACGCCAAGCGCAAAGGGCTCTCTCAAGATGAGGCAGAGCGCTGGCTGATGCCGATCTTGAATTATCACCCGGGTGGTCGCACGGGAGATCAAGACGAAATCGCAGCGCAGTAACGTCGCGACCCGTCTTAGGGGGCAATCCGTCGCAGGATTGCCCTTGTAACGGTGGTTGTCTTCTCTGGACATGGTTGCGATGTTTTAGGTGTTATGAGACCTCCATATAGCTATCGCGACGACTCCAACGTGCCGCTATTTAGCGACAACACGCCGATTGCCGTGATGGATGGGGAGTGTGCGCTCTGTAGCTGGGGTGCCCGCATGATTCACCGTCTAGATCGAAGTGGGCGCGTGCGTATCTGTCCTGTCCAGTCTCCCTTGGGGCGCGCCCTTTTGAAACATTATGGGTTATGTGCAGAAGATCCGACCAGCTGGCTCTATCTCGATGCGGGGCAGGCCTATATGGATTTTGAAGGCATGATCCATGCCGGTCGCAGTTTTGGTGGTTGGGGGCATCTGGTTGTTGCGCTTCGCCTTTTGCCTCGCCCCGTTCGCAATTGGCTCTATCGACGTTTGGCGCGCAACCGCTACATGCTCTTTGGCAAGGGTGACATCTGTGCCTTGCCTGACCCGGAGTTTCGCAAGAGGTTGATTGAGTGAGGGTTTTGATAGTCGGTGGCACTGGCGTTTTTGGCGCGCGCCTGGCCGAGCTTTTAGTTCGAGACGGACATGATCTGACCCTTGCGGCGCGCAATTTTAGGCGCGCGCAGCGGCTGGCCTCCAAGCTGGGATGCGCTGCGCTGCGCCTTGATCGGCAGGGCGACCTGACCGGCATTGCAGGCTTTGATGTGGTGGTAGATGCTGCGGGGCCGTTTTCCACCGAAGGCAAAGACCCCTACCGACTGGCCCGTGCCGCGTTGAAGGCAGGGCAACACTATCTCGATCTATCTGACAACGCGGCTTTTTGCGCGGGCATTCGCAGTTTGGACGCAGAGGCGCGTGCGGCCGGGCGCGCGGCGATTTCAGGTCTATCGACAGTGCCCGCACTTTCTAGTGCGGCTGTCAGAGCATTGTCTGCGGGTGCGCGACCAGAGGTCATCGAAAGCGCGATTTTGCCGGGCAATCGCAGCCCGCGTGGCCTTGCGGTCATGCGCTCTATTTTGATGCAGGCCGGTCGTCCCATGCGGGTCTGGCGCGGCGGTGCATGGGAGACGGTGTCGGGTTGGTCGCAGCCAAAGAGCTATGATTTGCCCCAAGGCTTGCAACGCCAAGCGTGGCAGATCGAGGTGCCGGATCAAAGGCTCTTTCCCGATCATTTTGGGGCGGACAGTGTGGCGTTCCGGGCCGGGCTCGAACTTGCGGTCATGCGCTATGGCTTGGCCGCATTTGCGTATCTGCGCAGATTGGTTCCTGTGCCTATCAACGGTTTTGTTCTGGGGATCTTTAAACTGGGAGCCGATCTTCTGGCTCCGTTCGGGAGTGGGCGCGGCGGCATGTCTGTCATGGTTATCACCAATGGCGAGCGGCGTTTTTGGCGTATGCTCGCCGAGGGGGGAGATGGGCCTTATGTTCCCGCGAGTGCGATACGCGCTTTGCTGCGTCGCGGTGAGTTTCCGGTTGGGGCGCAACCCGCGCTGGAGGTGATTTCGCTCGCTGAGGCGGAGGGCGCAATGGGCGATCTCTCAGTCACGACCGAAGTGGTCTCGGAGCCTGTGCAAGCCATCTTTCCGCGGGTTTTGGGCGCGTCATTTGACGACCTGCCCGAAGTCGTGCGCGCAACTCATCAGACCTCGGACCTGAGCCGCTGGCAGGGGCAGGCGAGTGTGCGTCGGGGTCGCAGCCTCTGGAGTCGTTTTCTTGGTTGGGTGTTTGGATTTCCGGCCCAGGCGGCGCATATCGATGTTGAGGTCGTAAAAACAGTCAGCGGCGACAGTGAGCATTGGCAACGCCGGTTTGGGGGTCGGCTGTTTCATTCCGTTCTGACCAGAACACCTGCGGGAATGACGGAGCGGTTTGGGCCGTTCACGTTTCTTCTCGGGCTTAGGGTTTCAGAGGGCGCGCTGCATTTCCCTGTCCGCTCGGCTCGATTGGGCCCTCTGCCGTTGCCCCGTTGGCTCTTGCCCGTGTCGATTGCGCGAGAGCATGAGCGGGATGGAGGCTTCTGTTTCGATGTGAAGCTTCTGACGCCGCTTACTGGAGATCTGCTGGTGCACTATCAGGGCCAGCTCGCCCCCGCCTAGCGTGCGAAAACCTGACCAAAAGGCCAGCCGCGGAACGCGCGGCTAGCCAGCTTTGTCTCAGATCAGAAGAACCCGAGTTTGTTGGGGTTGTAGCTCACCAGCATGTTCTTGGTCTGCTGATAATGGTCGAGCATCATCTTGTGGGTTTCGCGCCCAATCCCGGATTGTTTATACCCGCCAAAGGCCGCGTGCGCCGGATATGCGTGGTAGTTGTTCACCCAGACGCGGCCTGCCTCGATATTGCGCCCAAAGCGATACGCGCGGGTTCCGTCACGGGTCCAGACGCCGGCGCCGAGGCCATACATGGTGTCATTTGCAATCGCGAGGGCCTCTTCTTCGTCTTTGAAGGTGGTCACCGACACGACAGGGCCAAAGATTTCCTCTTGGAACACGCGCATCTTGTTGTGGCCCTTTAGGATGGTTGGCTGAACATAGAACCCGTTGGCAATGTCCCCGTTGAACCGGGCGGCATCGCCACCGACAAGTACCTCAGCGCCTTCTTCGACGCCGATGGTCAGGTAGGACATGATTTTTTCCTGTTGTTCCTGGCTCGCCTGCGCCCCGACCATGGTTTCAATGTCGCGCGGATCGCCTTGCTTGATCGCTTTGACGCGCGCGATGCAGCGTTCGATGAATTCTTCGTAGATGTCTTCCTGGATCAGCGCTCGCGAGGGGCAGGTGCAGACCTCGCCCTGGTTGAAGGCAAATAGAACAAAGCCCTCGACCGCCTTGTCGAGAAACGCGTCATCCTGCGCCATCACATCCGAAAAGAAGATATTTGGCGATTTTCCCCCAAGTTCGAGCGTGACCGGGATCAGGTTCTTGGTCGCTGCCTTCATGATGATCCGCCCGGTCTCGGTCGAGCCGGTAAAGGCGATCTTGGCGATCCGATCGGACTCGGCAAGCGGGCCGCCCACCTCTGGCCCCATGCCATTCACGATGTTCAGAACTCCCGCAGGCAAAAGATCCGCGATCACTTCGATCAGCACATGGATCGCCGCCGGGGTCTGCTCGGCGGGCTTCAGTACGATGCAGTTGCCGGCCGCCAGCGCGGGGGCCAGCTTCCAGGCGGCCATCAGAACCGAGAAGTTCCACGGGATGATCTGCCCCACTACGCCCAACGGCTCGTGGAAGTGGTAGGCGACCGTGTCGTGATCGATTTCGGACATGCTGCCCTCTTGGGCACGCAGAACACCCGCGAAATAGCGAAAGTGATCGACAGACAGGGGGATATCGGCTGCCATGGTCTCTCGGATCGGTTTGCCATTGTCCCATGTTTCCGCCGTGGCGATCAGCTCGAGGTTTTCCTCGATGCGGTCCGCGATTTTCAACAAGGTATTCGCGCGTTCCGCAGGAGAGGTCTTGCCCCAGCTGTCCTTGGCCGCGTGAGCGGCATCGAGCGCAAGCTCCACGTCCTCGGCGCTGGAGCGGGCGACCTCACAGACCTTGGCGCCAGTGATCGGGGTAATGTTGTCGAAATACTGCCCTTTGACCGGGGCGACGAATTTACCGCCAATGAAATTGTCATAGCGCGCCTTGAAGGGCGACGTATATTCGCCCGCAACCTGCGTCATTTCATTCATGAATAGTCCTCCTCTTGGCGCCCGGTCCTCCACCGGGCGTTCCAAGGAAGGCTGACGAAGCTATGGTTTCGCGTCATCTCCCCAAGTGCGGAGTTCCGGCGCATCTGTCTCAGCTCTGAGACAGGTTTGGGGAGGAGTGAGTAGATTTCATTCGCCACGCATGCCGAGACGTTTCATCCGGCGATAGAGCGTGGCCCGGCCAATGCCAAGCAGGCGTGCCGCCTCTGATACATTTCCGTTGGTGCGAGACAGGGCGCGGTTCACCGCTGCCCGTTCCGCCCCGTCGAACCCATTCGAATCGTCGTCGGACCCAAGCAGATCTGACGCAGGACGAGGACTTATGGGGCCGGTTTGGGACAGATTGAAGACCTTTCGTGCGGCCCGTGTGGCGCCTCGCACAATGTCATCTCCGTCCACCGCCAAGAGTATAGCCGCCTCCGCAGTGCCCGCTTCTGCGGTGATGATACGCGCTTCCGGAAAAGCGGCACGAAACACATCGGCTTCGATCTGACGTGCCGTCTGAGCGACACTGGCGGCAATCAGCTGGTTGAAAGACGCGGTCTGATCCGCCCGCGCCGAAGAGACATCCAACGCGCCAATCAGGCGTCCATCAGCCCCAAAAATTGGCGCGTCCATGCAGCTCATGGCAGTGTTGCGAGCGTGGAAATGTTCTTCGCGGTGGATGATCACCTGTCGCGCCTCAGCAATGCATGTGCCGATCCCGTTCGTGCCTTCGGAGGCCTCGGACCAATCCGCGCCCGGCGCCAGACCCCATGCGTTGAAAGTGTCGGTATCGCCATCGCTTGCGCGCAGGTCGAGCACAACCCCATCGCAATCGGTGAGCAGAACACCACAACCAGATCCGCCAACCAGCTGAAACAGGGCATCGATCTTGGGCAGCGCGATGCGGCGCATGCAATCGGCCTGTTCCATCCGCTCGGCAAGGGAGCGGGCGCAGATGCGCTGCACGTCCCGGCGCTGTCCCGGATCAAGCCCGTGATGGTTGAGCGACCGGCGCCATGAAGCTGCCAGGCGCGAGCGCGCGGCCGCGCCCGGATGGGTCGCGGTTTTTAGTACATGTTCGATGTGCCGCGTCAGAGAACTCATGTTTCGCCACCCTCAACATCCGACGATAGCGAGGCGTGCGGGTTCTGGGAAGACTGCGTTTTTTGCAGGTCGGCATGCGCCTTGGCGGTCGAGGGGCGTTTTTCAGGCCGCAGACAGCGCGAAGTGGTCTGACCTTTATGCAGCAAGGCTTGAACCCGGAGGCATTCTTTGCCATTGCCTTTGGCAAACCTGATGACTTTGCCAAAGGGCGCTGACCGATGAAATTCACACTCTCCTGGCTCAAGGAACACCTCGACACTGATGCAAGCGTCGAAGAGATCACCGAGACCCTGACTGACCTTGGGCTGGAGGTCGAGGAGGTCGTGAACCCGGCTGACAAACTGGGCGCCTTCACCCTGGCCAAGGTGGTCGGTGCGGAGCAACACCCGGATGCCGACAGACTGCGCGTTTGTCGCGTAATGACCGACGAGGGCGAAAAGCAGATCGTCTGTGGTGCGCCCAATGCACGCGAGGGCATAACCGTGGTGCTCTGCAAACCCGGCGACTACGTTCCTGGTCTGGATTTCACGCTTTCAGTGGGCAAGATCCGTGGTGTCGAGAGCCACGGCATGATGGCTTCGTGGAAAGAACTGACGCTCGGCGAAGACCATGACGGTATCGTTGAGCTCCCTTCGGGCGAGGTCGGCGACAAGCTGGTGGACTGGCTTGCAGCGAATGATCCAGCGAAGGTCGATCCGATGATCGAGATCGCGATCACCCCGAACCGCCCTGACGCGCTTGGCGTTTATGGAATCGCCCGTGACCTTGCGGCACGCGGTCTCGGGACGCTGAAGGCCAGTGACTACAAACCGGTGGAAGGTCAGTTCGAGAGCCCCATCAAGGTTACGATTGACGAGGACACCTTGGACGGCTGCCCGCTGTTCACCGGTCGTGTGATCCGCGGTGTCAAAAACGGCCCCTCACCAAAATGGCTTCAGGATCGTTTGACCGCGATTGGCCTGCGTCCAATTTCTGCTCTGGTGGATATCACCAACTTTTTCACCTTTGATCAGAACCGTCCTCTGCATGTGTTCGATGCTGCCAAAGTATCCGGGAACCTGCGTGTTCATCGCGCGACAGGCGGTGAAGAGCTGCTGGCGCTGGATGAAAAGACCTACAAGATGCAGGCAGGCCAGATGGTCATCTCCGATGACAATGGTCCCGAGAGCATTGCGGGCATCATGGGCGGTGAAGAGACTGGCTGCACCGATGAGACGGTTGATGTTTTCCTCGAAAGCGCGTTCTGGGATCATGTGCAAATCGCGACCACCGGGCGCGCGCTCAAGATCAACTCCGACGCGCGCTACCGCTTTGAGCGCGGGGTTGATCCCGAGTACACTTTCGAGGGCCTTGAGCGCGCAACCCAGATGATCCTGGATCTTTGCGGTGGGGAGGCTTCTGATGTGGTTTCCGCAGGGGATGTGCCGGATCACGCGCGGTCCTATCGCTTGAACGCAGAGCGGGTGCAATCGCTGGTGGGAATGGACATTCCCGAGAGCGAGCAGCGCCAGACGCTGACACGCCTTGGTTTCCGTCTCGAGGGCAATATGGCCCATGTGCCGAGCTGGCGTCCGGATGTACAGGGAGAGGCCGATCTGGTCGAGGAAGTGGCGCGGATTGCGTCGCTCACCAAGCTGGAAGGTAAACCCTTGCCGCGCCTGACCGCTGGCATCCCCGCGCCCGTGATGACACCGCAGCAGCGGCGCCTGCAGATGGCGCGTCGCACGGCGGCGTCGCTGGGCTATAATGAAGTGGTGAGCTATACCTTCATCGACAAGGCCGCCGCGGGGCTGTTCGGCGGTGGAACAGATGAGACGATGCTGGCCAACCCGATTTCCTCGGAGATGTCGCATCTGCGCCCCGACCTCTTGCCGGGTTTGTTGCAGGCGGCGGCGCGCAACCAGGCGCGTGGTTTTGCGGATGTCTCCCTGTTCGAGGTGGGACCTGCCTTTACCGGCGGGGAGCCGGGCGAGGAACGCATCCAGATTTCGGGTCTTCTGGTGAACCGCAACGGCCCCAAGGACGTGCACGGCGCCTCGCGCAACTGGGATGTTTTCGATGCCAAGGCCGATGCCGAGGCTATCCTCGCAGCCATCGGAGCGCCCGCCAAGGTTCAGATCCTGCGCGGCGGGGATGCCTGGTGGCACCCCGGTCGTCACGGCCGGATCTGTCTTGGTCCGAAAAAGACGCTGGGTGTCTTTGGCGAACTGCATCCCAAAACCCTGAGCGAGCTTGGGATCAAGGGGACGGCCGTCGCCTTTACGATCTATCCTGATGAGATCCCCTTGCCGCGCAAATCTGGTGCAAGCCGCAGTGCGCTTGCTATCAGCGATCTACAGGCGGTGGAGCGGGACTTTGCCTTTGTGCTCGATTCAGAGGTCGAAGCGCTCACGGTTGTGAACGCAGCGGCAGGCGCGGATAAAACGCTGATCGAAGATGTGCGCGTCTTTGATGAATTCATTGGGGGGCCGCTTGGCGACGGTAAGAAGTCCCTGGCGATTGCGGTGAGACTGCAGCCCGCTGACAAGACACTCACCGAAAAAGACATCGAAGCCGTCAGCGAGAAGATCGTCGCGAAAGTCTCCAAGGCGACCGGCGGCGTATTGCGCGGCTGATCAGAACACCCTTGTCGTCTGAACTTATTTGGCGCGCCCCTGTTGGGGCGCGTCTTTTCATTTGGTGCGAGGGGCCAGCCCCTCGTGCTCCCCGGGATATTTGTCGTTAGAAGAAGCCCAAGAGCCAAATGACCGGGGTTGTGGATTAGGACTTTGATCGGTGGGGTTGGCGCTACGTGAAAGAGCGGATAGGTCTTGGTTCAAATTGAGGCCCCACGCGGCAAGGCAGGAGGAAAAAATGGCTCTTACGGTTTATCTTTCGGGTGAAATTCACACCGATTGGCGCGAGCAGATCATTGAGGGTGCGCGCGATCTGGATGTTCAGTTTTCGAGCCCGGTCACGGATCACGATGCGTCAGATGACTGTGGCGTGGCGATACTTGGCGCAGAAGACAGCAAGTTCTGGCACGATCACAAAGGGGCCAAGCTGAACGCGATCCGTACGCGCAAGGGGATCGAGGATGCAGATATCGTCGTCGTTCGATTTGGCGACAAGTACAAGCAGTGGAATGCAGCCTTTGATGCGGGCTATGCGGCGGCGCTTGGAAAATCCATCATCGTGTTGAGCCAGCCCGATCATCAGCACGCGCTGAAAGAAGTGCATGCAGCGGCGCTTGCGGTCGCTGATGAGCCGCGTCAGGTTGTCGAGATCCTGACTTATGTCCTGACCGGAAAGCTCCCCGGATGACGGCGCCGGTGCTGGAGACTGATCGTCTGATCCTGCGTCGTCATGAGCTTGGTGACTTTGATGCAGTGGCGCAGATGTGGGCAGAGCCGGAGGTGGTCCGCTTCATCTCCGGCACCCCGTCGACACCAGAGGAAAGTTGGACCCGGCTGATGAAATACATCGGCCACTGGTCGATGCTGGGCTATGGCTTTTGGGCTGTGATCCTGCGCGAGACGGGGGCCTATGTCGGTGATGTTGGCTTTGCCAATTTCCGGCGTGACATGACGCCTTCGCTGGAGGGCGTGCCCGAAGCCGGGTGGGTATTGTCGCCGCAGGTTCATGGCAAGGGGATTGCAACCGAGGCGGTTGCCTGCATCCATCATTGGGCCGAGACCGAGACCCTCTGGGACAAGACCTGCTGTATCTTTGATCCTGAGCATCATGTTTCCCAGAGAGTAGCGCAGCGTCTCGGTTATCAGGCGTCCGATCAGCTGGGGAGCTACAGAGGAAAACCGACCTTGATTATGCATCGTATGATGTCGCGGTAAGCAGACACCGGGGGCGGAGGTTTGCCAAAGGCGGTTTCGGTCATGATGATTTCCAAAACCCGTGCCCAAAGTTGCGGGAGCGCTATCCTTTTTTAAGGAATCACAGAGATAGTCTTGGCCCAGATCCCGCCAAAGACTGGCCAGTATTCCTTTTGCAAATACATGAACTTGATGCCGCCGCCCGTGCCACGAATAAATCGCAGAAGATCAGGGCCGGTAACACCTGAATATGAGGATAGTGGCCTGTTCAAAGGGGGTATCATCCAGGTTCGGCTGGCTCTGGTTCCGGTCTTTGGAACCACGTCTCGTGGCGATTGCACAGCACGCGGTTTCAATGCCGCGGGAACAGAGGTGACCGCGGTGTTCGCCGGTCGTCGCAGGCCGCATTTCCAAGCGATTTACACGCAGCTTCGCTATATGTACGCACAGGCTCAGCAAAGGGATTTGCTGCAGGGTGGAAAGATGCGGGACGTCAATGACATCCAACTGCCTGTACAATGCGAGGGGGCCTGGCGGGCCGTCACCACGACAGATGCACATGGGGTGGCGCACAAGAACCTGCAATTCATGCTCGCCCGTTGGGCATTCCAGGCCCATGATGGGCAGACGTTGAAGTTTGGCACGGCGCCGGTTGTTGCCAAGACCAAAATCTCGCAGGGAACTTCTCCGGCCAAGGCGCCGCGCCCCTATTTCGAGCAGGGACCCCTTGCCCAAAGGCAAGGAGCCGGATCGCACGAGTGATCTCGCGATCACGCTTGTTTCTGGATTTCCACGCTATGCGGATAAGGAATGGAGATCCCGTCGGCGTCAAAGGCCTCTTTCACACCCTGAATCATCGTCCATTTCAGCTCCCAGTAGTCACCTGCATCACACCAAAGGCGTGTGGAGATGTCGACAGAGCTATCGCCCAAATTGGTGACACGTACCCAGGGCTCCGGGCTGGTCAGAACGCGACCATCTGCTTCGGCAAGACGCAGGATGATGGCTTTGGCCTTTTCGATGTCGTCGCCGTAGTCGATGCCATAGGTGATGTCGAGGCGGCGAGTGTCATGGGCCGAGTAGTTGGTGATAATGGCACCCCAGGCCTGACCATTGGGGACGATAATCTGCACATTGTCAGGCGTAACGAGTTCGGTCACAAAGAGGTTGAGATCCTTCACCGTGCCCGACGTGCCGCCAATATCGACGAACTGGCCCAGTTTGTAGGGGCGAAACAGGATTAGCATAAAGCCGGCTGCCAGGTCGCTCAGCGTGCCTTGCAGCGCGAGGCCGATAGCCAGGGTCGCAGCGCCAAGCATGGCAACAAGGCTGGTGGCTTCGATGCCAAAGACGCCGAGCACTGCGACCAATACAATTGCCAAGAGAACCCAGCGTACGACGCTTGACACGAAACTGCCGAGAGTTTCGTCAATTTGTGGCGTTTTGTTGATGCGATTGCGTACCGCGCCGGAAATCATACCGGCCGCGATCCAACCAAGCACCAGCACCACCAGCGCTTTTGCACCGCTGACGACGAGCGGCCAATAGGCGCCAGCTTGTTCGATAATGTCTTCCATATCAGTCCCCACCTTTGTCTTGTGCGCATCTGGCGAAACATCTCAGTGCGCGAAAATTTCTGCACGATCCAAAAGGTTGGACAGCATGCATACCCTATTTGCGCCAGACAGCATGCGGAAATCGAGGGCTTTTTGTGCAAATTGGGGGGGAATTTGTGTCCTTCACGCTCTAAAAAGCATGTCTTGGCGGTGACGCGGCGCACGGGGGCGTCGCATCACCTGAGTGGCTGTCGCTCTGGCTTTAGGTACCCTCTCGCAGGGCAAGGCTCGGTGATAGAACATCAAGACCAAGCGCCCTGCCCACCGCGTAATAGGTCAGCTTGCCAGCATGCACGTTCAGGCCGTTCAGCAGGTGCGGGTCATCTGCGCAGGCCTGTCGCCAGCCTTTGTCCGCAAGCGCGAGCAAGAAGGGCAGGGTGGCGTTCCCGAGCGCCTGCGTCGAAGTGCGCGCGACAGCGCCGGGCATATTCGCAACGCAGTAATGCATGATGCCGTCCACCTCATAAATCGGATCCGCATGGGTCGTGGCGCGCGAGGTTTCAAAGCAGCCGCCTTGGTCGATCGCCACGTCCACCAGAACTGCACCGGGCTTCATGTCCGAGAGGTCCGCGCGCGAGACAAGCTTTGGAGCGGCAGCGCCGGGGATCAATACCGCACCGATGACCATATCGGCGTCGCGGATCAATTCTGCGGTGGCGCCGGCCGTGGAATACCGATTCTTGAAGGTGCCGCCAAAGACATCATCCAGATATTTGAGACGGGGCAGGGACCGGTCCAGCACCGTCACATCCGCGCCCATACCAGCAGCGATCTTGGCCGCATGGGTGCCCACAACGCCGCCACCGACAACCACCACCTTGGCAGGGGCAACGCCGGGAACGCCACCCATCAGCACGCCGCGTCCACCATTGGCCTTTTGCAGGGTGTAGGCGCCAACCTGCGGCGCCAGACGGCCCGCCACTTCAGACATCGGTGCAAGGAGCGGCAGTCCACCACGGTCGTCCGTCACGGTTTCATAGGCAATCGCTGTACAGCCCGACGCCAGCAGGTCATGAGTCTGTTCGGGATCTGGCGCCAGATGCAGGTAGGTGAACAGCAGTTGTCCCTCCCGCAGCATCTTGCGTTCGACCGCCTGCGGCTCTTTCACTTTGACGATCATATCGGCGTCGGCAAAAATCTCCTCGGCCGTGTCGATAATGGCCGCACCCGCCGCGAGGTAATCCTCATCGGGAAAACCTGCGCCGAGGCCTGCGCCTTTCTGGATCATCACCTGATGTCCATGTGCAATAGCCTCGCGCGCGGCGTCCGGCGTCATGCCGACGCGAAATTCTTGCGGCTTAATTTCCGTTGGGCATCCGATTCTCATTGGGTTTCCTCCGTTCCCATCTTGCCCGATCCTTACATGCATTTGTTCAAATGTGCTGCTTTTGTAGGCACAATGAAAACTCGACTTTCGAAGTTTCTTCGACTAAGTACGAATTTCACGCAAGAAAAGGTAAGTTATTTGGCTCTGGATCAGGTGGATCGTCGAATACTCGCGGTGCTACAGAAACAAGGTCGGATCTCCAACAGTGATCTGAGCGAGACCGTAAACCTCTCAGCTTCGGCCTGTCATCGGCGGGTGCAGCGGCTTGAGAGCGAGGGCTATATCCGAAACTATGTCGCGCTGCTCGATGCCCGCAAACTTGGTGTGCCGACAACGGTGTTTGTGGAGATCACGCTTCAGACCCAAGCGGATGAGGTGCTTGATGCCTTTGAAAAGGCTGTGGCGCGCATTCCCGATGTTCTGGAGTGCCATTTGATGGCGGGTACAGCTGACTATATCCTCAAAGTGGTAGCGGAAAACACCGACGACTTTGCCCGTATCCACCGCCAGCATTTGACACGCCTACCAGGCGTGGCTCAGATGCAATCTAGCTTTGCCCTGCGGACCGTGTTCAAAACGACCGCACTTCCGGTTGGCTAGGCGGGAAGGTAGGCGATTTTCGCATGTTAGGGTGAAAAATCCGCTGTTGCCCTTGTGTGCGCCTTTGATCCGGGCACAAATTGGGGTGGCTGACTATTTTTCGTCTAACCGGCTGAATTTGCACCTTCGCGCCGCCATCTGACATCAAAGGATCACATGCCAGCTATATGCATTAGCGAACCCGTATCATTCAAAGGAGACACAGTGTGAGCAGCGAACAGGACAACACATCTTTCGAGTGGTTGGAAGCCGAGCTGCAGGACACGCTGGACGAGGACTTCGAAATCGAATTCGCCGAGCCCATGCTGTCCATGGAGCTTCGCAAGATCTATCGCGCCCAGCATCCTGAAATGCTTGATCGCAAAGTCTATTTCCGTAACCTGCTGCGTCTGCAGGCAGAGCTGATCAAGGTGCAGGATTGGGTGCAGCATACCGGCGCCAAAGTCTGCATCCTTTTTGAGGGACGCGACAGTGCTGGCAAGGGTGGTGTGATCAAACGCATCACCCAGCGGCTCAATCCGCGAGTTGCGCGTGTGGTGGCCTTGCCAGCGCCGAGCCGCCGTGAGCAGAGCCAATGGTATTTTCAGCGCTATGTCCCGCATCTGCCGGCTGCGGGCGAGATCGTGCTTTTTGACCGTTCCTGGTACAATCGCGCCGGTGTCGAGCGCGTGATGGGCTTTGCCACAGACGATCAGGTTGAACAGTTTTTTCAAGACGTTCCGGAATTTGAACGCATGCTTGTGCGCTCTGGTATCATCTTGCTGAAATACTGGTTCTCGATCACCGATGAGGAACAGCAATTGCGATTCCTGATGCGCATTCATGACCCGATGAAGCAGTGGAAGCTTTCGCCCATGGATCTGGAGAGCCGCATTCGCTGGGAGCAGTACACCAAGGCCAAAGAGGATATGTTTTTTCGCACCAATATCGACGAGGCACCTTGGTATATCGTCGAAGGCAACGACAAAAAGCGCGAACGCCTGAACTGCATCGAGCACCTTCTGACCAAAATTCCCTATCACGATGTCCCGAGTGAAAAGGTCAATCTGCCGGATCGAGAGTATAATCCGAGCTATGAGCGCAGGGTCCTGCCGGACGAACTTTACGTGCCAAAGATCTACTGAGGCGAGTCAGGCGCAGGGTGGTCATCTCCTGAGAACTGCCCTTGCGGAAGACCTCGCCCGAGGTGCCTTGCGGCGGCCTCGGTCCATAGTTTCACGCACTGCGTCTTGCGGCAGAAGTGGCGAAGATCATCCCACGCGCGAATTGTCCCTTCCCGACAGTCGAACCAGACTGTAGGAATGCGCTTATGATCTGGAATTTGCCCAATATCCTCACGGTCCTGCGGCTGCTGGCAGCGCCAGCGCTGGCGGTGATGTTTCTGTTTTTCAGTCGCCCTCATGCGGATTGGTTTGCGCTGGTTTTATTTGTGGGGGCGGCGATCACCGATTGGTTCGACGGTTATCTGGCCCGCAGCTGGAAGCAGGAAACCAAGATGGGCGCTATGCTCGACCCAATCGCGGACAAGGCGATGGTGGTGATCGCGCTCATGATCCTCGTGGGATACTCGACCTCGCATTGGACGGCCTGGCTGGTTCTACCCGCCACCGTGATCCTGTTTCGAGAGGTATTTGTGTCCGGCCTCAGGGAGTATCTGGGCGACACGGCAGGCTCTCTCAAAGTCACCAAACTCGCCAAGTGGAAAACGACGGCGCAGATGATCGCGATTGCAACATTATTTTCACAGGGCATATTTGAGCACCACCTCGGCATGGGTGGGTTTGGCATGGATGCGCAGATGGTCAATGATGTGCTCAGCGGGGTCATCGAGGACACGCAGGGGCTCAGGTTCTACTTCGAGGGCATGATTTGGTCGGGCCGTATCGGCCTGTGGCTGCTCTGGATCGCGGCGGCCCTGACGCTCATCACCGGGTTTGATTATCTGAAAAAGGCTCTGCCATATCTGAAGGAGACGCGCTGATGGATGTTCTCTATTTTGCATGGGTGCGCGAGCGCATCGGCTTGCCCAAGGAAACGGTCGAGACCTCTGCCGTGACGGTGGCGGAACTGGTCGAAGAGCTGAAGGCGCGCGAGGAGCGTTATGCTGCAGCCTTTGCGGATCTCTCGGCGTTGCGCGTGGCACTGGATCAGGAGCTTGCGGAGTTTGATGCGCCTCTGGAGGGCGTACGCGAGGTGGCGTTCTTTCCGCCGATGACCGGAGGCTGAGTCGATGCGGGTGGTTGTGCAGGAGGCGCCGTTTGATTTTGCTGCAGAAGCCGAAGCGTTTGCACAAGGTGCAAAAGGAGCTGGGGCCGTGGTCACTTTCACCGGCGTAGTACGAGAAGCCGACGGTGGTGCCATGGCGGTGATGGAGATTGAGCATTATCCGGGCATGACCGAAAAAGCGCTGGCCAACATCGCGTCAGACGCTGCCACGCGCTGGGAGCTGACCGATGCGCTGGTAATCCACCGCCACGGTCGCCTGGCGCCCGGAGATCAGATCATGATGGTCGCGACGGCCGCCCGTCACCGTGTTGCTGCCTTTGAGGCTGCAGAATATCTGATGGACTACCTCAAATCCCGCGCCCCGTTTTGGAAGAAAGAAATTCTTGAAGACGGCTCTGCGGATTGGGTCGAGGCCAAGAACTCCGATGAATCCGCGCTCTCGCGGTGGTGATTTATTCCAAAATACAATGTGCAGGGCCTCTCAACTGAGGCTCACTTCGCGTTTGGCAATTTTGAAAAGAATGGTGCCCCCACACGGACTCGAACCGCGGACCTACTGATTACAAATCAGTTGCTCTACCAGCTGAGCTATAGGGGCACTCTGCACTGCGTGTCTGCAAACTGACGCGCTGGGTTGTACGTCAAATCGCATCCGGTGCTGAGCGCGAGGACCACATCCTCGCTGTGGGCAGCGTTTATCCTGCGGGATTTGAAAACACAAGATCCATTCTGCGCAATTTCATCGAGTTTTTCACCTGTTCCCGGAGCGATGCTCCGTCAACGAAGATCCCGGAAGAAATTTGCGATCTGCGGACCGGAGCATGCGAGATCAGGTCTCTGTCATTGCGTAAGGCTCAAGGCTTTTTTCAAAGAGCCCGAGGAACTCAAGGGTGAGAATTGACGTGGGCGTATGGCGGGGCCAGACCAGAGAAAGCTGGTGCGTGATATTAGCAGAGAAGGGGCGAAAGCTGACGCCTTTGCCGATGTATTCTTGCGCATCAAGTTCGCTTACGACCGAGACACAGACCCCTTTGGAAACCAGTTCACACGCGCAGGTGAACTGCCGGGTCTCAATGAAATTGTCCATCGCAATGCCTTCCGCATCAAGGATGTCGCGCAGGCGCAGGTAGAACTCACTCCCAAAGCGATCATGGGCAATGCGCTCTCCTGCCAGGTCCTCGGGGTGGATAACGGACTTGGCTTCGAGAGGGTGGCCTTCCGGGAAAATGCAAACACATCGAATGGGGATCGTCTTGCTGTCCAGCGCGTGATGTGAGCGAAATCCATCCGTGATGCCACAGTCATATTGCTCACCGATGACCCAGTCGAGAATCCGCTCGGGGCGGTCCGGTTCGATCGTAAGGGTGGTTTTGGGGCGCGCCGCCAGGAAATCGGCCACCACACCTGGCAAGTGACTCGTGGAGAATCCGGGCAGGCAGGCGATCTTCAGATGGCCGCTGGTACCATCCTGAATGTTCTGGCGCAGGTTTCGGATTTGGCCCATGGCCCCAAAGATCCGCTGAATCTCTGGCAAGAGGTACTGTGCCTCACGTGTGAGCGTGAGCCGGCGTCCGCTGCGAGAAAAAAGCGGGTATCCAAGTTCTTTGGACAGATCTGACAGCAGCCGACTCACCGCAGGCTGAGAGATGTTCATCGCCTTTGCGGTCAGGCTCATCGTCCCACTTTCAGCAAGAATATTAAGGGCTTGAAGCTGTCTGATGCGAATCGGTTCGTCCCCAATCATCCCGTTTTCCTCTCACCCAAAGTCACTTGCCCTGACCCAATCATAATGCAGCATTATATGTAACAGAAATAATAATGTTGAATTATACATTCGACTGCGGCACGCTTCGAAAAAGAGCGAACAGCCGACTCTGCCGAGGGTCGGCTGGCGTCAACAAGGGAGCGTGCTGCGTTTTGATCTGCCGGAAACAGATGTCAGGGATCTTGACCTGCTTTGCGGTGCGCTTGGGCCATCAGCGCCTGTGCTTTTGGTCGCCAACGACAACAGAAGGGGAATTTCACCATGACAGATAAGCTTGCGCAATTCAGCCGTATCGCGGTGGTCACAACCGCGATGGCAACACTACCGATGATGGCAGGGGCGGAAACGCTGCGCCTTCTGACTTGGGGCGGCTACGCGCCCGAAGACGTCATTGCGAAATTCGAAGAAGAAACCGGCCACACAGTCGAAGTGACCACCTCGAACAACGAAGAGATGATCGCAAAGTTGCGCGCCACCAATGGCGGCGGTTTTGATCTGGCCCAGCCGAGCCAGGACCGCATCACCAGCGCGCAGGAAGAGTTCGGCATCTACAAGCCGATCGATATGTCCCGCATCAATGCGGATCTGTTCATTCCGTCGATGCTGAGCGCGACCGCTGCAAACACGACCTTTGAGGGTGAAGTCTACGGCGTACCGCATGTCTGGGGCACCAGCGGTCTTGTGGTGAATACCGAGATGGCAGGCAATGTGCAGGACTACAGTGATCTTTGCGACGACTCGGTTGCAGGCAAGGTTTCTTATCGTTTGAAGCGCCCGACTCTGATTGGTTTCGCCTATTCCATGGGTCTGGACCCGTTTGCGGCCTATGGCGATAGCGCTGCTTATCAGGGGATCCTCGATCAGGTCGAAGCGAAACTCACCGAGTGTAAAGCCAACGTCAAAACCTATTGGGATGGTGGCGACGAGATCAAAAACCTGCTGCGCTCCGGCGAAGTTGTGGCGTCCATGGCCTGGGATACCGGTGGCTGGCAGCTCAACGCTGACAACCCCGATATCACCTTTGTTGCACCAAAGTCCGGTGCGCTGGGTTGGATCGACACCTTTGTTCTGCCTGCCCGTGGCCGTGCAGATGATGCGGCCTATGACTGGATCAACTTTGTGATGCGCCCGGAAATCGCGGCGATGATCACCAACACCGCCGGGAACTTCACTGCAGCGGTTGATGGTGATGCAGCTGTCGATGCGGACCTCAAAGCGCGCTACCAGAGCAGCTTTGACCAGCAGGCGATCGACAACATCAAGTGGTATCCCCCGGTGCCCGCAGGTCTCGAAGCGATGGAAGGGGCAAGCCTCGACCGGATCAACGCGGCCAACTAATCGCACCCACAAAATTCAGTGGAGGGCACCCGTTGCAGGGTGCCCTTTCTCAATCACGAGGTTACAACTTGACAGACTCTCACCCCGATTTGGAATGCCGCGATCTGGTAAAAGACTTCAGCGATTTCAGAGCTGTAGACCGTGTCAGCTTTGAGGTGCCGCAGGGCTCCTTTTTTTCCATTCTAGGCCCCTCGGGCTGCGGAAAAACAACGCTGCTGCGGATGATCTCGGGATTTCAATCCCCGAGCAGCGGCGATCTGCGGATCAAGGGCAAGTCCATGATCGGCGTGGCGCCGAACAAGCGCCCCGTGTCGATGGTGTTTCAACATCTGGCGCTGTTTCCCACCATGAACATTGGTGACAACGTCGGGTTTGGTCTGCGTCAACGTGGCGTCGGCAAGGCGGAAATCAAGACGCGTGTGGAGCAAGTTCTGGAGCGCGTAGGCCTTCCGGGGGTGTCTGCGCGTCGTGTCGATCAGCTCTCTGGCGGCCAGAAGCAGCGCGTGGCCATCGCCCGTTGCATGGTGCTAGAGCCAGACGTCCTGTTGCTGGACGAACCTCTCGGGGCGCTCGATCTCAAGCTTCGGGAACATATGAAGGTGGAGCTGAAGGCGCTGCAGGCCGAGTTCAACACGACCTTTGTCTACATCACTCACGACCAATCCGAGGCTCTGGTGATGAGCGACAACATCGCCGTGATGAACAAGGGGCGCTTTGAGCAAATCGGTGCTCCTCATGAGGTCTATCACCATCCCTCGACCGCCTTTGTGGCCGGATTTGTGGGGGACGCGAACAAATTTGATGCCAAGCTCAAATCCAAAAATGGAGCGATGCTGACCTTTGAGACCCCGACCGGTGCGCAGATGCGGGTTGAGGCTGCAAACTCTGATCTGAGCGAAGGCCAGCGCGCGCAGATCTTCCTGCGTCCGGAGGCAATCGCGCTTTCACCCACCACAAACGAAGGCGACGATGCCGCGAATGTCAGCCCCGGTGTCGTCGAGACGGTACTCTTCAACGGCGCTAACAGCACGGTGAGCGTGCGCGGTGCGGCGGGTGAGCTTCTGAAAGTCGCGTTGCCGCAGACTGGCGATTTTGCCACCCTGCAAAAAGGGGACAAGCTGTTCACCCGCTGGCGCCCAATGGATGCGCGTTGTTTTGCTGCGGTGGAGGCGGGATGATGACCTCCGACGCCTCCCGTTTGGGGTTCTACCTGCTGCTCGCTCCGATCCTGTTGTGGCTGGTGGTGCTGATCATCCTGCCCCATGTGGGGCTCTTTCTGGTGTCGATCAGCGAGAAAGTGGGCCCGCGCGAGTATGAAACCGGCTTTGGGAATTACGCGGCGTTCTTTACCGAGCCGCTCTATTGGCGCACCTTTGCTCGCACTGCGATCATGTCGATCCTTGCCACTGCGCTGACCTTGGTACTTGGATTTCCAATCGCCTACTACATTGCCAAGCTTACCCGCGGGCGCACTAAAACAGTTCTGTTTCTGATGTGCATGATCCCGTTCTGGGTCTCAGAGCTCGTGCGCACCTTTGGCTGGATGATCCTTTTGCGCGAAACGGGCGTGTTCTCCAATGCCCTGCAATCTCTTGGTCTCGTGAGTGGCCCGGTCGAGATGCTCTACAATGATGCTGCAATCATGGTGGGTCTCGTCTACACGTCGATCCTTTTTATGGTTGTGCCACTTGTGACAACGCTCGACAGCCTCGACGACAGCCTGATCGAAGCGGGATATGATCTGGGGGGCACCAGCACCTCCATCATGCGCGAGATCGTCATCCCTCACGCGATGCCGGGGATCGTTTCAGGCTGTATCGTTGTGTTCATGCTTTCGCTCGGAAACTATCTCACCCCGATCCTGCTGGGCGGGAAAGACAGCCTTTGGTTCACGGGCATGATCTACACGCAGTTCATTACCCGGTTTAACTGGGAGCTCGGTTCGGCCTTCGGCTTCTTGCTGCTGGCGCTCTCGTCGCTGGTGGTTTTCCTTGGTCTCAAACTCTCGGGCCAGACTCTCTCTAAAACGATGGGGCGCTCATGATACCTACTGTTCCCCAGCCTGGGTTTGCCAAATGGTGCTATCGGGCCTACGTCACCGCGTTCTTCATTTATCTTGCGTTGCCACTGACCGTGGTTTGCGTCTTTGCCTTCAACAACAGCGTTTTCCCATCGCTGCCGTGGGAAGGTTTCACGCTGGCATGGTTCTTTGGCAATGAGGCGCCATTCATCGGCGTGTTCAACGAACGCTCCATTCTGCGCTCCATCGGAACGTCTGGTTTCGTCGCGCTCTGGGTCTCCGGGCTCGCGGTGGCGGTTGGCACTTGCAACGCCTTTCTGTTCGTACGTCATGAATTCCGCGGCAAGGCACTGCTCTACATGCTGATGCTGATGCCGCTGATTATCCCCGGCGTGATCCTCGGGATCTCCATTCTGGTGTTTTCGAGTTCTGCTGCAAACGCGCTGGAGGATGCGACAGGCATGTGGTTTGACGGGTTGCGCCCGGGGTTGCCGCTGGTGATCCTTGGTCAGTTCTCCTTTATCACCACCTTCGCAACCCTGGTAATCACCGCGCGTCTTCAGAAGTTCGACCCGAGCCTTGAGGAAGCCGCCTTGAACCTTGGCGCAAGCAAATGGGGCGCAATACGGCAGATCACATTGCCGTTCCTTTTGCCTGCTATCGTGGCATCGGCAGTCGTGTCGATCCTCATGAGCTTTGAGAACTTCAACACCACCTTGATGCTAGTGGGCTCGGACTCGCCGTTGACCATCACCATGTTTGACAAGCTCAAACAAGGCTCGACGCCGGTTCTGAATGCTGTCTCCTTGCTCCTGATCATAATCTCAGCTGTACTTGGCCTTCTGTCGCTTCTGTTTCAGAAACAAAAGCCCGGCAGCTGACCAAAGCGAGAAACAAAGAACGCCGGGGTGGATCTTGCCCCGGCGTTTTGCTTTTGTCGTCATGGTTGTTCGTCAGAAGATGGCCTCGGGAAGCCATGTGGCCAGACCGGGGATGAACCAGACCAGGATCACTCCAAGCACCTGCAAACCTATGAAGGGGATGACGCCCTGATAGATATGGCGCGTTGTGATCTCCTTTGGGGCGGCTCCTCGCAGGTAAAACAGCGAAAAGCCGAAGGGTGGTGTCAGGAAGGACGTCTGAAGGTTGATCGCGATCAAGATCCCGAGCCAGACCGGATCATGTCCCATCAGGATCAAGGTTGGCGTCACCAGTGGCAAGACGATTACGGAGATCTCGACAAAGTCGAGAAAGAATCCCAGCACAAATATAAACAACATGGAGAACAAGAGCGCCCCAGAGGGACCGCCGGGTAACTCGCTCAGGATATGCGCAACGCGGTCCTCTCCTCCAAGGCCAATGAAAACAAGAGAGAACATGCTCGCTGCGAGCATGGTGGCAAAGATCATCGAGGTCATGGTGGCCGTAGAGGTGACCGCATCATGCAGGATGCGCTTCTTCAGACCCGCGCGCAGAGACAGGAGCACCGCAATGGCGCCGGCAGCTGCGAGCAGCGCATAAAACAAGCCTATCACCAGATCCATGCTGCTCAGATCGTTGCGCTGCAGGCGGACGGGGTGCAGGCCCGACAAGATGCCGAGAGCAATCAGCGCGCCCGCGCCAAGCAAGATGCTGCGAAGCGGGCCTCCGGTCCTGAGACCGGCCATCAACAACGCGCCGATGGCTCCGACCGAGGCGGCCTCGGTCGGGGTGGCAACGCCACCAAGGATCGCGCCCAGCACGGCAAAGATCAAAAGGATCGGGGGCACCACCGCCCGCAACACTTCGGTGCGATGAGGTCGCGCAATGCCAGCCGGAGCCGAAGGCATGTCCTCGGGGCGCAGAAGGCCCCGGATCAGGATATACAGAAGATAAAGTACCACCAGTACAAGCCCTGGGATCAGGGCCGCGGCAAAGAATTGGCCCACTGACAAGGCTTCGACAGCGAACTTTCCCTGTTCGTATTGGACCTGTTGATAGGCGTTGGACATAACATCGGCGAGGATGATCAGCAGCGTCGAGGGTGGAATGATCTGTCCCAGCGTGCCCGCCGTGCAGACGATGCCCGAGGCGACTCTTGGGTCATAACCAGCCCGCAGCATCGCCGGCAGCGCGATCATGCCCATTGCGACAACGGTTGCGCCCACAATGCCGGTGGACGCCGCCAGAAGCGCTCCAACCAATACAACGGAAATTCCGAGACCGCCTTTGAGCTGCCCAAAAAGACGCCCCATCGTGTCCAGAAGCTCTTCTGCGATACGGCTCTTTTCGAGGATTGCACCCATCAGCACAAACAGCGGAATGGCGATCAGCACCTCATTGCTCAGAAGTCCAAACACCCGCTGGCCAAAGGCGCCAAGGAGCGAAATATCCATCACCCCCAGCATCCAGCCCAGATAGGCAAAAAACACAGCGATGCCCGCAATCGAGAAGGCGACCGGAAATCCCATGAGGATGGCCGCCATCAAGGCGGCAAACATGATCAGGTCGAGGGAGGAAGTCATCGGCGATCACTTTCAAAGAGCAGGCGGATCAGTAGGGAGAGCGATTGAAGCATGACCAGCACGCAAAACGCGGGGATCAGGGATTTCAGCAGAAAAACCGCTTCGATGCCGCCTACTGCGAGCGGTCCTTCAAGGATCGACCAGGAATTGCGCACCGACGGCCAGGACCAATAGAGAAGGGCGGTCATGGACGGCATCAGCAGGAACAGGTGCCCAAAGACATCGACGCGGCGTTGCCCGGCCGGGCTCAGGCCTGCGAAAAACACGTCCACACGCACATGTTGGTCCACGAGCAGCGTGTAACCCGCCGCCAGCATAAAAAGCGCAGAGTGCATATAGAGCACGCTCTCCTGTGCCGCGATAGAGTTCACACCAAAGACATATCGCCCCACGACGATGGCGAATTGAACCAGAACCATCAGCAGCGCCAACCAGCGGATCACATGCGCAAGCCCGCGATTGATGCCATCCAAAGCATCGGCAACCCGTATCATCCTGCCCCCTCTTTCAAGAAAAAGCCGGCGCTCGGTTATTATGAGCGCCGGCAGATTGGTGTCGGTATCAGTAGCCCATAACCGAGGCGCGGGCGTTCATCTGGCCGTTGTCGGCATAGGTCATGTAGCCGCCCACACTGTCGCGATAGCTGATAAAGCTCTCGGTGATACGGCGCACAAGTTCGTCTTCGTCTTCGCGCAGCTCAGAGATGACTTCTGCTGCTGCGGTGCCCATGGCCTCGATCACGTCGGACGGGAACATCTTGACCTGAACGCCGTCCTCTTCGACCATTTTCTTCAGCGCCAGTGCGTGCTTGGTGGTGTATTCCGTCCAGACCGGATTGTAGAGGCTTTCGCAGGCCAGCGAGACAACCTGTTTGAGATCATCCGGCAGTTCGGCAAAGACGTCAGCGTTTACCCCGCATTCCTCGGCAGAAGAGGGTTCACCCACGCCGGGCCAGTAGTAGTTCTTGGCGACCTGGTAATAGCCAAGCGCGCTGTCGGTCCAGGGGCCGATGAACTCGCCTGCGTCCAATGCACCCGTTTGCAGGCCTTGGAACATGGCCGGTCCGCTTGTGGCTTCGGCTGCCATGCCAAGTTTCGACGCCATTTCGGATGCAAGGCCCGTGGTGCGGAACTTCAACCCCTTCAGGTCTTCGGCGGAATTGATCTCGGTTTTGAACCAGCCGCCCCATTGCGGGCCGGAGTTACCGCAGAGGAAAGGCTTGATGCCAAAGCGGCCATACATCTCGTCATAGAGCGCCTGACCGCCACCATGGTAGAGCCAGCCAAACTGCTCGTCTGCGCGCAGGCCAAAGGGCTGCGAGCCAAAAAGCAAAATGCCCTTGGATTTGGACCCCCAGTAGGCCGGAACCGCATGATAGAGCTCTGCCGTGCCTTCGGAGACCGCATCAAAGACGCCGCGTCCCGGCACAAGCTCGCCTGCAGCAAAGAGTTTGACCTCAATACGTCCACCCGACAGCGTTGTGATGCGGTTTGCGAGCATCTGTGCGGCGACACCCGGCCCCGGCAGGTTCTTGGGCCAGGCTGTGACCAGCTTCCATTGCATCTTTCCTTGGGCAATCGCTGGGCTCGCCAAGGCTGTGGCGGCTGCGCCCATGGCACCAGTCTTGAGAAACGCGCGTCTTTGCATGTGTCCAGTCCTCTGTCGGTAGGTCTGCGATCTGGCGCGCGCCGGATGCAGACTCGGTTTTGTTTTGTAGGTGCTTTACTTTAATATGTAGGTACATATTGTTGTCAATCTTCCTCGCACCCTTTGACCAAGGCAATCTGGACAAGCAGGGGCTTGCACAATTATCAGGCAATGGGTGGCGGTTGACCTTGAGGGTGGTAGATGGTGGAGAAGCGACGACATTCCTGGATGGAGATCCGGGACAGTATTCGCAGCATGATCTTGAACTCGACCTATGGGCCGGGAGACAAGCTGCCGCGCGACGAGGAATTCGCCCTGCAATTTGGCTGCGCGCGCTCAACGGTTCATCGGGCAATGCGCGATCTGGCGCAGAGCGGGGTGGTCGAGCGCAAGCGCCGCGGTGGCACCACCGTCCGGCGGGATCCGGTCACGCGGGCGACCTTGGACATTCCGATCACCCGGCTCGAAGTGGAGCGACGGGGGAGCCAGTATCGGCACCGTTTGCTACGCAAGTCGGTCCAGCCAACCCCGCCTGCGATCATGGCAAACTTTGATCTCTCTGAACCCCGCAACATGTTGCGGGTCGAGGCGCTGCATCTGGCGGACAATCGTCCCTATATCTTTGAAGATCGCTGGATCTGCCTAGAGACAGTTCCCGAAATCGCCGACGTGGACCTGACACGGGAGAACGCCAATGAATGGCTGGTGCGCAATCGTCCCTACAGCCGCTGCGATCTGCGTCTCTATGCCCGCAAAGCCACCCCGAGCGATCAGGACGTCCTGCAAAGCCATGACGGCGACGCGTTGTTTGTGATGGAGCGCACAACCTGGATCGGTGCTGCGCCGATTTCCAGTCTGTGCGCCGTGGCTCATCCCGGCTATCAATTGTTCACCCAAGGATAGAACACGGTTATGCAGATCGCAGATTGGACCGCGCATTTTCAGGGCACCCGGGCCTTGCCCGATGCCACCCGTACCCGCCTCGAACAGGTGAGCCATGCGCAGACCTACAAGAAAGGGCAGGAAGTCTTTGGTCCGGCCAACCTGCCGGACAGTCTGCTGTTTCTGCTCAAAGGGACCATCAGGGTCTCGCAAAGCTCGGACAATGGCCGCGACATCGTGCTCTACCGTGTGGATGCGGGTGAAAGCTGTGTCCTTACAACCGCCTGCATGCTCGCTGAGGAGGCCTATAACGCCGAGGGCATTGCCGAAACCGATGTGACCGTCATTCAGCTCCCGAAGTCTACTTTTGACCAATTGGTGGCCGAGGAACCCGCATTTCGCTCCTTTGTGTTTGCAGCCTATTCACGCCGACTCATTGATCTGCTGCGGGTGGTGGATGATGTGGCCTTTGGGCGCATTGATGTGCGCCTTGCCGACCGACTCCTGACACTCGCGGGCGCAGATAGTGAAATCGCGGCGACGCACCAGCAGATTGCCAGCGAATTGGGAACCGCGCGCGAGGTAATCTCGCGGGTGCTGCACGACTTTCAAAAGCGGGAAATGATCAGCCAATCTCGAGGGCGCATCACCATATTGAACCGCGTCGCATTGCGCGCCATGGCCGAGAGCGTCTGAGGCTGCAGCCACAAAAAACCGCTTGGGTGACAATATCACTGAAGCTGACGCGCCAACCGGTTAGATTTTGGTCAACGATCTAATTGGAGAATGGCATGGCGATGAATGTCGGAACACTTGACCGGATCTTGCGCGCGGCACTGGCGCTGGGACTCTTGTATCTTGCGCTGATGAGCGACCTTGCGCTCTTTCAAAGCGCTATCGTGCGATACGGCGCAATCGCGGTTGCTGTGGTAATGCTGGTGGTGGCGATGACGCGGGTCTGTCCCTTCTACACCATCTTTGGTCTCAAAACCTGTCGGAGATAAAAATGCAAACTGACTTTACGCCTGTGTTGTCATTTGGGGGCGGGACCTTGATTGGCTTGGCTGCCGTTCTGCTGATGCTCGGACTGGGCCGCATCTTGGGGGCAACAGGAATTCTGTCGGGCACAGTCTTTGTGACCTCGCGAGAAGAACTGTCTTGGCGCGTCGCGCTCATACTCGGCATGCTGCTCGCGCCCGGAGCGATTTATTTCGCCACCGGCGTGATGCCTGCCATTTCGGTTCCCTCAAGTCCCGCCATGATCGTCATTGGCGGCGTGATTGTTGGCTTCGGCGCAAGCCTTGGCTCTGGCTGTACATCCGGGCATGGCGTTTGCGGCCTCTCGCGGCTTTCGCTGCGCTCTATCGTAGCGGTCCCCACCTTCATGGCAACCGCGGCCATAACCGTATTCCTGATCCGTCACGTTTTTGGAGGCTAACAAGATGCGATTTATCTATACTGTTCTGACCGGCCTTGTCTTTGGCGTCGGGATCGCGCTCTCTGGGATGATGAATCCCGCCAAAGTTCTGAATTTCTTTGATATTGCAGGGGGGTGGGATCCAAGTCTTGCCTTTGTGATGGGCGGCGCGCTCACCATCACATTTATCGGCTACCGGTTGGTCTGGCGCCGGCAGGCACCGCTTTTTGAGGGGCGCTTTCAGATCCCTTCTTCGACCTTGATCGACTCAAAACTGGTGGGGGGTGCGGCGCTCTTTGGGGTTGGCTGGGGCATCGCCGGCTTTTGTCCTGGTGCGGCGATCCCGGCCCTGGGCACCGGCCGCTGGGAGGTCGCGCTGTTCCTCCTCGCAGTCATTGGCGGTTTTTTTCTGCGCCGTCTTCTTTCAAACTTGCCCAGTAACGTCACCTCTTAATCCACATGCTATCCGGAGCGGATTCTATGGCCCATTACCCTGTGAATATGGACGTCAAACCCGAGGTTCAGGCTTTCTTTGACGAGGCCACAAACACGATCAGCTATATCGTAAAGGATCCCGCGTCGTCCGCCTGCGCCATCATCGACAGCGTGATGGACATCGACTATGCGGCGGGGCGGATCACCTATGAGCATGCCGATGCATTGATCGATCACATCACGTCGCAGGGGCTACAGCTGGAGTGGATCATCGAGACCCATGTTCATGCGGATCACCTCTCGGCCGCGCCCTACATCCAAGAGAAGCTGGGCGGTAAGATCGCAATCGGTGCCAAGATCATGGTGGTGCAGGACACTTTCGGCAAGATCTTCAATGAAGGCACGGAGTTTCAGCGCGATGGCTCCCAGTTCGACCGACTGCTGGAGGACGGCGACACCTATATGATCGGCTCGATGCAGGCTTTTGCGATGTATACGCCCGGTCACACGCCCGCCTGTATGGTACATGTGATGGGAAATGCAGCCTTTGTCGGCGATACGTTGTTTATGCCCGATGGCGGCTCTGCCCGCGCGGATTTCCCCGGCGGTGACGCTGGAACCCTGTATGACAGCATCCAAAAGGTGCTGGCGCTGCCGGACGAGATGCGGCTGTTCATGTGCCACGACTATGGCCCGAACGGGCGAGACATCGCGTGGGAGACTTCGGTGGGCGACGAAAAGGCCCATAATATCCACGTTGGCGGCGGCATCTCGAAGGAGGAGTTTGTCAAATTCCGCACCCAGCGGGACGCGCAGCTTGATATGCCGAAGCTCATCATTCCATCCCTGCAGGTCAACATGCGGGCAGGCGAGGTGCCCACCGACAAAGACGGGCATCCTATGCTCAAGGTGCCTCTGAATGGTCTCTGATCTTCGCATCACCATCGCGTAGCGGGCCCTGCCCGGGCGCGATTGGCTGCATAAGGAACCCCAATAAGAATGCCGAGCTTTCGCCAATATTTCCCCATCCTCGTATGGGGCCGGGACTACGACAAATCCGCCCTGTCGAATGATCTCATAGCGGCGGTGATCGTAACGATCATGTTGATCCCGCAGTCGTTGGCCTATGCCCTTTTGGCGGGATTGCCGCCCGAAGCGGGGATCTATGCCTCCATCGCGCCTATCCTGCTCTATGCGGTTTTTGGCACCAGCCGGGCGCTTGCGGTTGGTCCGGTTGCGGTGGTGTCGCTGTTGACAGCATCTGCTGTGGGGCAAGTGGCCGAACAGGGCACGGCGGGGTATGTCGTCGCGACCCTCACGCTGGCCTTCTTGTCGGGGAGCTTTCTGGTTCTGATGGGGGTGCTCAAACTTGGCTTCATTGCCAATTTTCTGAGCCACCCGGTCATAGCGGGTTTTATCACCGCATCGGGTATTCTAATCGCGACAAGCCAGATCAAACATATCCTCGGCATTCGTGCCGAAGGTCATACCTTGCCGGAGATGCTCTATTCGATCGCGCTGCGTCTGGGCGAGGTAAACTGGATCACCTTGTTGATCGGAGCCAGCGCGACAGGCTTTCTATTCTGGGCTCGCAAACACCTGAAGCAGACACTGCATGGCATGGGGACGCCGCCGCTCTTGGCGGATATTCTGAACAAGGCGGGGCCAGTGGCGGCCGTCGTCACCACGACTGTGGTTGTCTGGGGATTTGACCTTGCTGAGAAGGGCGTCAAAATCGTGGGTGAAGTACCCCAAGGCTTACCACCGCTCACGATGCCGGGCTTTGCTCCCGATCTGATCGGAGCGCTTCTGGTGCCCGCGATCCTGATTTCCATCATCGGTTTTGTTGAGTCTGTTTCCGTGGCGCAAACTCTTGCCGCCAAGCGACGCCAGCGCATTGACCCGGATCAGGAGTTGATCGGCCTCGGCGCGGCCAATTTAGGGGCCGCCTTTACCGGTGGCTACCCGGTGACAGGCGGCTTTGCACGGTCGGTTGTGAACTTTGACGCTGGCGCCGAGACGCCGGCTGCTGGGGCCTTCACGGCCATCGGGTTGGCCCTTGCCGCCGTGGCCCTCACCCCGTTGGTTTATTACCTGCCGATCGCGACACTAGCGGCGACCATCATCGTGGCTGTGCTGAGCCTCGTCGACCTGTCGATCCTCAAAAAAACCTGGACCTATTCGCATGCCGACTTCATCGCTGTTGCGGCCACCATTCTTTTGACCCTGGGACTCGGTGTCGAAATCGGTGTCGCTTCCGGCGTCATCCTCTCTGTGGTCTTGCACCTCTACAAGACCTCTCGCCCCCATGTGGCGGAGGTTGGGCTGGTGCCCGGCACCCAGCATTTTCGCAACATCGATCGTCACAACGTCCAAACGGACCCCCGTTTGGTGTCGCTGCGCGTCGATGAAAGTCTCTACTTCGTCAACGCCCGATTTCTCGAGGACCTGATCCAGAAACGCGTCACCGAAGGCTGCGCGATCAAACATGTGGTGCTTATGTTTTCGGCGGTGAACATGGTGGACTATTCTGCGCTCGAGAGCCTCGAAGCCATCAATCACCGCCTAAAGGACATGGGCGTTGGTCTCCACCTTTCCGAGGTCAAAGGGCCCGTGATGGATCGCCTTCAAAGATCTGATTTCATTGACGAAATGAACGGAAAGATCTTCCTTTCTCAATATGAGGCCTGGGCCAATCTGACCGCGGGGGCGCAACAGGGCGCTGCGGACACAGGGCAGGGCGACCAGCTGCGCTGCGGCGCATGAGCCTATCTTGTTACAAGAGATCGTTGCACATAACGCGCGCCATGAGAGCGGGTGCGTTTGACTTCACGCGACACAGTTGCTAGCTGAACAGCGAACCGTTGGGGTGCCTCCTGGAGGCTGAGAGGCGTGCATGCGCTAACCCATCGAACCTGATCCGGGCAATACCGGCGTAGGGAACGGTCTACTGATGTGCGGACTCTCTCTTTGCCGGTGCCCCTATTTATGGGAGCATTGTAGTGGCGCATATCGCATTGACCATCGCAGGATCTGACAGTGGCGGCGGCGCCGGTATTCAGGCGGACCTCAAGGCCATGTCCGCGCTTGGCGTTTACGGTGCCAGCGTGGTTACGGCCATCACCGCCCAGAACACCCGCGCCGTAACGGCGGTGCATTCAATCCCGCTAGAGGTCATCTCGGCTCAGATTGAGGCTGTTCTGAGCGATCTTGATGTGCGCGCGATCAAGATTGGAATGCTCGCTACCCCGGGCATAATCGGCTGTGTCCATGAGGCGCTCGGCGCATTTTCGGGGGAAATCGTCCTTGATCCGGTGATGATTGCCAAATCCGGTGATGCGCTGCTTGCTGCGGATGCGGTCGACAGCCTTCGAAAGGAGCTTGTGCCAGGCGCCACTGTTCTGACCCCGAACCTGCCCGAGGCGGCGTGCCTGTTGGATCAACCGGTTGCGCAGTCGACTGATGAGATGATCTCGCAAGGTCTCGCACTTTGCGAGCTGGGGGCACAGGCTGTACTCATGAAAGGCGGCCATGGGGCAGGGGAGATCTGCGAAGATATTCTTGTTTCGGGGGGCGAGGTCCGCGCATGTTTCCGTGCGCAGCGCCAGCACACAAAAAACACCCATGGCACCGGCTGCACCCTTTCCTCTGCCATTGCCGCTGGCCTCTCCAAAGGCCTGACGCTTCCAGAGGCCGTGCAGGAGGCGCATGAGTACCTTCAAGGCGCAATTGCCCAAGCGGATGCGCTGGCCGTGGGTCATGGTCACGGCCCTGTCCATCACTTCCACGCCTTCTGGTCCGCATGATGCTCTATTCTGTCATCGGAGCGGGTGTCGCTGGGCTCGCAGTTGCCACGGAACTGGTAGCGCGCGGCGCAAGGGTGCAGGTCTTTGACCCCGCCGGTCCGCCCGGCGCCCATGGGTGCTCGTGGTGGGCAGGGGGCATGCTTGCCCCTTGGTGCGAATACGAAAACGCCGAAGAGCCGGTCTTGCGGCTGGGGCAAGAGGCAATCCAGTGGTGGCAGGACAGAACCCAAGTCACCCATCGCGGCACTTTGGTGGTGGCCGGGCGGCGCGACATTCCGGATCTGCGCCGCTTTGCTCGCCGCACCGAAGGGTTTCGTCAGATCGACCACGACATCACGGAACTGGAACCCGATCTCGTTGGCTTTTCGCAGGCCCTCTTTTTTGAAGAAGAGGCTCATCTGGACCCGCGCCGGGCGCTTGCGGATCTCTATCAGAGGCTAATGCAAGAGGGCGTGGTGTTTCATGCTGAGTGCGCGCCGGACAATCTTGAAAATGTGATTGATTGCAGAGGTTTGCAGGCGCGCGATTGCCTGAAGGATCTACGCGGTGTTAAGGGTGAAATGCTGGTCATCCGCTGCCCGGATGTGACGCTGACGCGACCTGTGCGACTGCTGCACCCGCGGATGCCTCTCTACGTTGTGCCGCGTGGAGACGGCCTCTATATGCTCGGCGCAACCATGATCGAGAGCGAAGACCGCGCCCGGATTACCGCGCGCTCGATGCTTGAGTTGCTCAGCGCTGCCTATGCGCTGAACCCGGGCTTTGGCGAGGCGGAGATCCTCGAGATCGGCGTCGATCTGCGCCCTGCATTTCCCGACAACCTGCCACGGATCCGCCGGTTGAAGGGGCGGATCTATGCCAATGGGCTTTATCGGCACGGGTATCTTCTTGCGCCCGCGTTGGCGCGTGGCGTGGCGGATCTGGTGCTCAACAACATACATTCGGAGATGGTTGATGAAGATCACTGTTAACGGCGCGGCGGTGGAGGTCACGGCCACCACGCTCGCGGCGCTGCTGGAAGAACGCGGATTTTCGGGACGGGTCGCAACGGCAGTCAATGAAACCTTTGTCCCGGCAACTCAGCGCGCGACGCAGCCCCTGAGCGATGGCGACCGGATCGAAATCCTCGCACCGATGCAGGGGGGCTGAGCATGAAGAGCTTTTACGGCGTTGAGCTGCCCAATCCTCTGATGCTGGGCACCGCCCAATATCCAAGCCCTGCGGTTCTGGAACAGGCCTTTCGCCAAAGCGGAGCCGGGGTGGCGACAGTTTCGTTGCGCCGCGAAGGGGCCGGGGGGGCGGGTGCGTCCTTTTGGAAGCTGATTGCGGATCTTGGCGTGCATATTCTACCCAATACCGCCGGATGCCACACCATCAAAGAAGCTGTGACCACAGCGCATATGGCGCGCGAGGTTTTTGACACGAACTGGATCAAGCTTGAACTGATTGGCCATACCGACAGCCTGCAACCGGATGTGTTTCAACTGGTGGAAGCCGCAAAGATCCTGACCGGGGAGGGCTTCAAAGTCTTTCCTTACACCACCGAGGACCTGATCGTTGCCGAGCGTCTTTTGTCGGCAGGTTGCGATGTGCTCATGCCATGGGGCGCGCCGATCGGGTCCGGCAGGGGGCTGAACAACCCTTATGCCCTGCGCGCGATGCGTGCGGAGTTTCCCGAGGTTCCCTTGGTGATCGATGCGGGCATTGGCCTGCCGAGCCACGCCGCGCAGGCGATGGAAATGGGCTTTGACGCGGTGCTGCTGAACACGGCCGTTGCGCGTGCCGGTGATCCTCCGATGATGGCACGCGCGATGATGGCAGCAATTGAAGCCGGACAACTGGCGCATGCGGCTGATCCGATCGAGGCGCGCGATATGGCCGAAGCCTCGACACCTGTGATTGGAAAGGCGTTTTTGTCATGACGCTCGATCGTTTCTATCCGATTTTTGACGACGCCAATTGGCTGCAGAGGATGCTGCCATTAGGCGTCAAGCTGGTGCAATTGCGCATCAAGGATCAGCCCATCGACGTGGTTCAGCAGCAAATCACACGGTCCCGCGGTCTCTGTCGTCAGCATGGCGCGGTTCTTGTTGTGAACGATTACTGGCAGCTTGCAATCGAGCTGGGCTGCGATTGGGTTCACCTTGGCCAGGAGGATCTCGACGATGCAGATCTGAAAGCCATCCGCGCTGCCGGTCTCAAACTGGGTGTCTCCACCCACGATGAGGATGAGCTTGATCGCGTGCTTGCACTGTCACCGGAGTATGTGGCTCTGGGACCGGTCTACCCGACCATCCTGAAGCATATGAAATGGCACGAGCAGGGGCTGCCGCGGGTGCGCGAATGGAAAACCCGGATCGGCTCTATCCCGTTGGTCGGCATCGGCGGCATGTCTGTCGAGCGCGCGCCCGGGGTATTTGAGGCCGGCGCCGACATCGTTTCTGTGGTCACCGATATCACCCTCAACTCAGATCCCGAAGCGCGGGTGCGGCAATGGGTCGAGGCCACGCGATGAGCCGCTATGCTCGCCAGATGATGCTGCCCGAGGTGGGGGCTGTAGGGCAGGCGCGTCTCAGCACTGCGCGCGTTCTGGTTGTAGGGGCAGGGGGTCTCGCTGCGCCGGTTCTGCCGCTCTTAGCGGGGGCCGGGATCGGACATATCACCCTGATCGACGGCGATGTTGTGAGCCTGTCCAATCTGCATCGCCAGACCTTGTTTCAAGAAACCGACTGTGGCCGTCCCAAAGCCGAAGTCGCCGCGCAGCGCTGCAGCGCCCTCAACAGTGAAATTGAGATCGTCGCGGTTGCACATGCGCTCACTCCAGCCAATGCGCCGCTCGTTCTTGCAGATGTGGATCTCGTGCTCGATTGTGCGGACAGCTATGCCGTGAGCTACCTCCTGAGCGATCTCTGCCATGCCCAGAAGACTCCGCTTATCAGCGCTTCGGTGCTGGGGTCAGGCGGATATGTTGGCGGTTTTTGCGGTGGGGCGCCTTCCTTGCGGGCGGTGTTCCCCGATGCCCCCGACAACAGTGCCAGCTGTGAGACGGCAGGTGTCTATGGCCCTGTGGTTGGAATGATTGGCGCGTTGCAGGCTCAGATGGCGCTCAATATTCTCTTGGAACATGTGCCCTCGCCTCTGGGCCAAATGGTACAGCTGGATTGTCGCAGCTATCGCTCGACGACCTTTCGTTTCGACCATGCGCCCGAACCCGAGGTGAGCTTTCCGTTTGTAGCCATCGAAGAGCTACAGGCAGATGATCACATCATCGAGTTGCGCGCAGATGCGCCACTGCTTCACCCAAAGGCCAGGCGATCGGACGCAGAGATGCTGTTGCAGACCCTGCCCAATCCCCAAAAACGTTTGGTGCTGTGCTGCGCCACGGGTCTGCGGGCCTGGCGCACGGCAGAAAGAATTCACCCCATCTGGCCGGGCGAGATCGTTCTCGTCGCGGCCTCCGCATCCTAAGGACAGGAAGGACGCTTACTATGAAGACGCTCATCGCAGCGCTGGCCATGCTGGCCGCCACCCCGGCCATGGCGCAGGATAGAATGACACTGCTCTTGGATTGGTTCGTCAATCCCGACCATGGCCCGATCATTATTGCCGAGGAAAACGGCTATTTCGCCGAACAGGGCCTCGAGGTCGAGGTTGTCGCTCCCGCAGACCCATCGGCCCCCCCAAGGCTCGTGGCTGCGGGTCAGGCGGATCTGGCCGTTTCTTATCAACCGCAACTTCACCTTCAGATCCACGAAGGCCTGCCTCTGAAACGCGTCGGCACCTTGGTTGCAACACCTCTGAACTGTCTTCTGGTGCTAAAGGATGGCCCAATTCAGGATCTTTCAGACCTCGCCGGCAAGAAAATCGGCTTCTCCGTGGCCGGTGTCGAAGAGGCCGTGCTGCAAGCGATGCTGGGCCAGCATGGTGTCTCCTCTGACGACATTGAGATGATTAATGTGAACTTCTCTTTGTCGCCCTCTCTGATGTCGGGGCAGGTTGACGCAGTCATCGGTGCTTTTCGGAACTTTGAGCTGAACCAGATGGAGATCGAAGGCGTCGAGGGGCGGTGTTTCTACGTCGAAGAGGAAGGTGTGCCTTCTTATGATGAGCTGATTTATGTCGCCAATCCAGAGCGGATGGACACGGACAAAATCGCGCGTTTCCTCGCAGCAACGGAAAAGGCGACCCAGTACATTGTGAACAACCCCGAGAAAAGCTGGGAAATCTTTGCGGCCACCTCGACCGAGCTGCAGGACGAATTGAATGCACGCGCATGGGTCGACACGCTGCCTCGCTTTGCGCTGCGCCCGGCCGGGTTTGATGCGGGCCGCTACACACGGTTTGAGGCCTTTCTCAAAGACAGCGGCATGATTGACAGCTTGAACCCGGTGGACGCCATCGCAATCGACGTGACTGCCCCATGAGCGAACCCTATGGCAAGGCTTTCTCCTTGATGCGCGCAGAGGCAGAACCGGCGTGGCGGGCGTATACTCACCATGCCTTTGTCGAGGGGCTCAAAGCCGGAACCCTGCCGCGAGAGGCGTTTCTGCATTATTTGCAGCAGGACTATGTGTTCTTGATCCACTTTTCACGCGCTTGGGCGCTTGCGGTCGTCAAATCTGAAACCCACAGCGAGATGCTGGCGGCCGTTGGCACAGTGAATGCGTTGGTCGCTGAGGAGATGCAGCTCCATATCGGCATATGCGAGGCTTCAGGTATTTCGCAGGAAGCGCTGTTCGCCACTCGCGAGCGGGCCGAGAACCTCGCCTACACGCGCTTTGTGCTGGAGGCGGGATACAGTGGGGATCTGCTCGATCTGCTTGCGGCGTTGGCGCCTTGCGTGATGGGTTATGGCGAGATCGGAAAGCGTCTGACCGCCGAGGCGACCTCGACGCTCTACGGGGACTGGATCGACACCTATGGCGGTGACGACTATCAGGCCGCCTGCAAAGCGGTCGGAACTTTGCTTGACGACGCACTCGAGCGCCGGTTGGGTGCAGAGTTCACCTCGTCGCCGAGATGGTCCCGCCTGTGTCAGACGTTCCACACTGCAACAGAGCTTGAAGTCGGCTTCTGGCAAATGGGACTCACGCCATGAGCCTTGCGCCCAGCATCACGATCAAGGGATCGGCGTCGATTGACGGCACGGCTCTGTTTGCGCCGGTGTCGCTCACGTTGGATGCTGGGCGCTGGACCTGCCTTTTGGGCGGGTCAGGCGTTGGAAAATCAACGATCTTGCGGCTGGTCTGTGGTCTGCCAACCGGTGCGGAATTTCATGGCACCATAACGGCCAGCGACGGGGGCGCACTCCCGTCGCGGGTGGCTTACATGGCCCAGGACGACCTGTTGCTGCCATGGGCAACAATCCGCGAAAACGTCCAACTGGGTGCGCGCCTTCGCGCGGAACCGACGGACCGTCTGGACCTTGACGAGATCCTGGCGCGGGTCGGGCTGTCTGATCACGCCACCAAGCACCCCGCGGAGCTGTCCGGCGGCCAGCGGCAGCGGGCGGCCTTGGCGCGCACTTTGGTAGAAGACAAGCCCGTTGTCCTCTTGGATGAGCCGTTTTCGGCGCTGGACGCCCAGACCAGGGCCTTGATGCAAGAGCTGGCGGTCGAGGTGCTGCAGGACAAGACTGTTTTGATCGTGACCCATGACCCATCTGAGGCTGCGCGGCTCGGGCACCAGATCGCCATCATGACACCGAACAAACTGATGACATGCCCGCCGCCCGCCACTTCTGTTCCCAGACCGGTGGAGGCGTTGGAAACGCTCAAATGCCAGGCAGCCTTGATGAGGCTTTTGCGGGGGCAGGGCGCATGAAGCCATGGCCTGTTCTTGCTGCAACCGTTTTTGCTCTGTTCTTGTGGCAGGCCATCGTGAGCCTGACGGGTTTGCCCAAATTCATTTTGCCCGGACCAGTGATTGTCGCACAGGCGTGGTGGGACAATCTCGCAGTCATTGCCGAAAACACACTTGTCACCGCAGCGGAGGTGCTGATCGGGCTGGTGATCGGTGTGGCGCTCGGCGTCCTGACCGCGCTCCATCTGGCGACATCGCGCACTGCGCGTCTGCTCGTGCAACCAATCCTTGTTTTCACCCAAGCGTTACCTGTTTTTGCGCTGGCGCCGATCCTCACGCTCTGGCTCGGCTTTGGCCTGTGGTCGAAAATTGCGATGGCGGTACTGATTATCTATTTTCCGGTCACGGCCTCGTTTTTCGATGGTTTGATGCGGACGCCGCAAGGGTATCTTGATCTGGCGCGCACGATGCAGGCCACGCCCTTGCGCGTTCTGTGGCATATCCGCGTGCCTGCGGCCTTGCCATCACTGGCATCGGGCATTCGGCTCGCCGCGGTCTATGCGCCCATCGGAGCCGTCATCGGCGAATGGGTCGGTGCGTCTCGTGGACTGGGGTATCTGATGCTCTTGGCCAATGGACGGGCCAAGACGGATTTGATGTTTGCCGCTATGCTTACGCTGGGCGTGTTTTCAGTCCTGCTACATCTGGTCGTGCGCAGGCTCACCCGAGATCTAGGACGTCATGTTCGGTCATAAGAACGCTGTAGTTCTGAGTTAACATAACTACCATTATGGGATTTCGTGCATCTCAAATGCGATCATAGCTATCGCGCCCGCGGGTAAGCCCCTCAGGCGCGCATTGTTCAGAGATGCGGCATCGCTTTGCGGACTTCGCGTGCGATCAAAACAGTGAGCACTGCTTTGATGAGGTCTCCGGGCACAAATGCAAGTGATCCGGCAAGAGCCTGTGAAAGCGAGATTTCTGCCACCTGTGCGAGCCACGGGACACCCAGCAGGTAGATCACTCCGACGCCACCGATCAGGACATAGATCAGCGATGGCACAAACCCCGGCTGGCCCGTGTGTCTGTCAAAGAGAAAGCCGATCATAAAGGCACCGATGGGGAAACCGATCAAGAAGCCACCGGAGGCACCAAAGAACACGCCCGCGCCACCTCGGCCCCCCGACAGAAGCGGCAGACCCACGGCCACCAAAACGAGAAACAACACCACGGCCAAGCCGCCACGTTTGGCACCCAAGAGCGCCCCGGCGAGCATGACGCCCATGGACTGCGCGGTGATTGGTACTCCGCCAGCCATCGGGATGGTGATCTGAGGCACAACGCCGAGGGCAGCAATGAGCGCCGCAAAGAGCGCGATCAGGACGATATCTTTGGTGGCCATTTGAAAGGCTCCTTTATGTCGGTGTGACAGTGTTTTGCTTTAGAACCCGCGCGCGTCGATGGCGTCTGAAATCTCTTCGGACATGCGCAGCGTGCGAATAATCGAGGGAATGGCGATGGCAAAGAGACTGCGATCTAGGCCGCGGGCACTCTGGGCCTCGCGGACGTCCTGAACCACAGTTGTGAGCACGGGAATGAACCGCAGCGTGAGCGAGATCGCGAGGCTAATGCCTTTGGTCCGAAGGCCTAGTCTCTGAAGCGGCCTGAGTCCCGCTTCGATGCCATCTATCATATCGCTGGATCTGGTCGTCAGCGTCAAAAGCCCTGCCATCATCAACAGAACCGCAAGCCGTATGACCACGAACAGTCCCAGTTGCCAGCTATTGAACAGGATCTGCGCCAGAAAGATGAGCGCAAAAATCCAGAGCGCCGGACGGATTTGTTGCCACGCCCGAGAGAGCGGCAGGCCCGCCACAAGGTAGAGCGCAAGTGTGAGGCATAACCAGCCGAGCGTGAGCAGAATATGATCCACAGCGAAGAGCAAGGTGCCCGAAACTGCCAGCGCGAGGATCTTCCAACCTGGCCCCAACCGGTGCAAAACGGAGCGCCCATCGACATAGAGGTCAAGCATCGCGCATCGCCTCCACGTAGCGTTCGAGTGCTGCATTCGGCACGTCGTCCGCAAAGACCCGGCCCTGTTCAAAGACGATCACGCGGTCAAACTCCCGAATGAGGTCAAGGTCATGAGTCACCATGATTGCGGTTTGCTCGAGTGCGCTGATTGCCTGCGAAACTCGCAGCGTGTTGCGCAGATCAAGCAGCGTCGTCGGTTCGTCGAGCACCACATACTCAGGCTCCATCACAAGCACGCCCGCAATCGCTAGAAGCTGCTTCTGCCCTCCGCTCAATGTATGCGCGGGCTGTTTGCGCATCTCTTGCAAGCCATAGCGCTCGAGCACAGCAGTGACCCTCGCGTCACGTTCTTTTGGGGGGACACCAAGGTTTTTGAGGCCAAAGGCCACGTCTTCCTCGACGATGGGAAACACGATCTGATTATCGGGGTTTTGAAACACGAACCCCACGCGACGGCGCAGTTTGCGGCCTTCTGTGCGGGTGTCTTGGCCATCCACGCACACCCTACCCGAGCTCGGCAAGCGCAAACCGTTCAGCAAACGTACAAAGCTGCTTTTGCCACTGCCATTGCTTCCCACGATGGCAATTCGCTTTTCGCGCAGCGTGAGGTTGATGTCGCGCAGGATCGGCCGATCATCCAGTGTCAGGCTGACATCTTGAACTTCGATCATAGGTTTCGATCCCGTTATTCCGCGCTACCCCAAGGAGCCTTGGCTAGCGCTATACGAGATCTCCGGCGACTTGAAAAGAATATATTATCTATAATATCGCGCTGGTGGCGCTAAAGCCCATCTGTACCAATGTCTTGCGGTGCGATGGCCACGGATTTCATGATCGCATAGATGGCTTTGCCGACCTTCAGATCCAGCGTTGCAACCGACCTCTGGGTGACGCGGGCCAGCATCGGGCCCCCGGCAGTTTCAAGTGTCACCAAGGCCCCTGGCCCCTCGCCCGCGCGGATCGCCGTGATGGTTCCGGGCAGAATATTCAGGGCCGAAAGCCCTTCGGGTCTGGTGTTGCTAAGGATAATGTCATGCGCGGCAACGCGCAGGCGCATCACGGTCCCAATCGGGCGTTCAATCCGGGGCACAAACAGCTCTAGCCCATTGATGCGCAATTCGCTGAGCCCATCGGAGTGCTGCAAAAACAGCTCTGCGGTGAGTACAGAGCCCACGTTGCGCACGCCGGTTGGGACAATCGCAGGATCCGAGAGCACCCCGCTGGCGGACCCGACCTGTGTGACGCGTCCGTGATCCAGAACAACAACATGGCTCGCTAGACGGGCCACTTCGCTGGCAGCGTGGCTGACATATAGGACCGGCACTTTGAGCTCGTCTCTGATGCGCTCGAAATACGGCAGGATTTCAAGCTTTCGGGCCTCATCAAGCGCGGTCAACGGCTCATCCGCTAGAAGCAGTTCCGGGGCGGCGAGAAGCGCGCGCCCAATCGCAACGCGCTGTTTTTCCCCTCCCGAAAGCTGCGCAGGACGGCGCTGCAACAGCGCGCCCAGCCCCAACAGGTCCACGATCCGATCGGGGTCAGCGGTGCGGCTGGATCGGGGGAGAAAGCGATGCGCATAAAGGAGGTTCTGTTGAACACTGAGATGAGGAAAGAGCCGCGAGTCCTGAAAGATATAGCCAAGGCGTCGTTTGTGGGCGGGCAGCGCGACCCCCCTGCCCGAGTCATAAAGCACCCGCTGGCCGATCTGGATACGGCCGCGCTCTGGCGCAATCAGCCCTGCGACCGCATTGATCAGGGTGGTCTTGCCTGATCCGGATCTGCCGAACAAAACCGTCAGCCCACCCGGCACGGAGAACTGTGCATCCAGGCGAAACTGGCCTTGGGACAGGGCAATATCCACGTCAAAACTCATGTGGTGGCCAGCCTCTTTGCGAGACGTCGGTTCAATGCCTCCGAGAGCAGCAAGGCAGCAAAGGAGATCAGCACCGAGATGATCACGAGCCGGATCGCCGCTGTTTCGGCACCGGGCACCTGTAGGAAGGCGTAGATCGCCGAAGGCAGGGTCTGCGTCTCTCCGGGAATATTTGCCACAAACGTGATTGTTGCGCCGAACTCTCCTATGGCTTTGGCAAAGGCCAGCACCATGCCCGCAATGACCCCGGGCAAGGCCAGCGGCAGTGTCACCGTGCAGAATACCCAAAACGGAGAGGCGCCAAGAGTTGAGGCTGCACGCTCCAGCTTGGGGTCGATCAGTTCAAATGACAGCCGCAAGGCGCGCACCAGCAGCGGAAAGCCCATGATCGCTGCCGCAAGCACTGCGCCGGTCCATTTGAACGCGACCGAGATACCGAAGTTGGCCAGGAGCCGTCCCATTGGCCCCGCTGGCCCAAAGAGCAGCAGCAGCAGATACCCTGTCACCACCGGCGGCAAGATCAAAGGCAGGTGAACCAGCCCATTCAAAAGCGATTTGCCGGGGAAATTCCAACGGGCCAGCGCATAGGCTGTTAAAATGCCGAGCGGCAGGCTCAGGGTCATGGCCCAAAAGCCCACCTTGACGGAGAGCAGGATGGCTTGGATCTCGTCCGGTCCATAGCCTAGCATGCCCTGCCCGCTCACGGGGCACCCATCGGAACAAACCCCTGAGATCGAAAGAGGCTCTGCGCGGGGGTAGACTGTAAGTGGTCAAGAAATACGGGGCTTAGGCCGTTGTCAGAGACTGCTGCCGCTGGATAGACGATTGGGGGATGCAGATCCTCGGGAATGTTGAAGACGACAGAGACCCGCGCGTCGGCGGTGGCGTCCGTGAGATAGACGATCCCATAAGGCGTCGCGCCAGTCGCCACGAGCGCGAGCGCTGCCCGCACGTTATCGGTTTGCGCAACATGCCTCGTAAGCGCGGGCCAGACCCCTGCCTTTTCAAGTGCCGCCTTGCCATAGAGCCCGGCGGGGACTGCGTTGATCTGTGCCATCGCAAGGCGCCCATCTGCCAGCTTCTCCGGCAGCGCGTTCAGTCCGCTGAGGGGGGCGGCGCCTTTGGCGGCGATCACAACAAGTCGATTGCCAAGTAGATCTCTGCGACTGTCCACGCGGACATGGCCCTGTTCTTCGAGAACATCCATCCAGGCCCCATTTGCCGAGATGAAGGCATCCGCCGGCGCCCCCAATCCGATCTGGCGCGCCAGTGCGGAGGAGCCTGCATAAGACACAGACACCTCCGTGTCATGGAGCTCTGAGAAGTTTTGGGCGATTTCATCAAGGGCGGTTTTCAGGCTTGCGGCGGCAAAGATGCGCAGAGGATCTGCCGCAACTGATGCGGTGGCGAAACACGAGGTCAATGCCGCCACGAACAACGCAATAAGGCTCCACTTCCTGAACTGCCGGGATTTCATGAAACACTTCCAGAGCTGATGCGACATTGGAGAAACTATGTCGTCCATCCCAGGCGCGCAAGCGGGGGTGCAAAACTCTGTCTGAGGTCCTGTTTGTGGCGCCTGGCTGTCGCCCCTGTCGCATGAGGTGAGCGACGATAGACAACTAATTTACATCCAATGTCAGCAAATATGACGGGAAATTTACAGAATATTTTCTGATACGCGCCTAATGCGCGCAGGAATCAAACACTGTCATTAAGGTAAGCCCAAAAATGTCTCAGACCGGCTGCACGGAGGGATTGAGAGAAGTTTTGACAGCATACCGGTGGCAATTCGTCCGAGCGCTGGGGGCACCCCCAAGCCAAGGAGGAGAGGCGAAAGCCCAGTGGGCACCTCGGACTTTGGGCCTGCATTGAGCCGTCCGCGCGACGCCTAAATGCCCCTGCCACCACCTACGTATTCGACGTGATAAAAGTGGAGGACGCACCATGAGTGCAAACGAAGACAGTAACGCCTATTGGGCCGCGAATGTGCGGCTCATCCTGATCAGCCTTGTTATCTGGGCCTTGGTCTCCTTTGGGTTCGGGATCATCCTGCGCCCCCTGCTCTCCGGGATTTCGGTCGGCGGCACCGATCTTGGGTTCTGGTTCGCACAGCAGGGTTCAATCCTCGTCTTTCTGGCGCTGATCTTCTTCTACGCCTGGCGGATGAACCAACTCGATAAAGAACACGGCGTGGACGAGGAATAATCAGGATGGATCAGTTTACACTCAACCTTCTCTTTGTGGGCGCGTCCTTTGCGCTCTACATCGGGATCGCGATCTGGGCACGGGCCGGATCAACCTCTGAATTCTATGCCGCCGGGCGCGGCGTGCATCCTGTCACCAACGGGATGGCCACCGCGGCAGACTGGATGTCGGCGGCTTCCTTTATCTCCATGGCAGGTCTCATCGCCTTTACCGGCTATGACAACTCCTCCTTCCTGATGGGCTGGACCGGGGGCTACGTGCTGCTCGCACTGCTGCTGGCACCATATCTGCGCAAGTTCGGCAAGTTCACCGTCTCTGAATTCATCGGCGACCGCTTCTATAGCCCGACTGCACGTCTGGTGGCGGTGATATGTCTGCTGGTGGCCTCGATCACCTATGTGATCGGGCAAATGCAGGGTGTGGGTATCGCCTTTGGGCGTTTTCTTGAAATCGACGCCTTTTGGGGTCTGCTGATCGGTGCCTGTGTTGTGTTTGCCTATGCGGTGTTTGGCGGCATGAAGGGCGTGACCTACACGCAGGTTGCACAATACTGCGTGCTGATTACCGCCTACACGATCCCGGCGGTGTTTATTTCGCTGCAACTCACTGGCAATCCGATCCCAGCCTTGGGGCTCTTTGGCTCCACCGAGAGCGGCGAGCCGCTGCTGGCCAAGCTCAACCAGATCGTCACCGACCTTGGCTTTGCGGAATACACCGCAGCACATGGCTCCACCATCAACATGGTGCTCTTCACCCTGTCGCTGATGATCGGCACCGCAGGTCTGCCCCACGTCATCATGCGCTTCTTTACGGTGCCGCGCGTGTCCGATGCGCGCTGGTCGGCGGGCTGGACCCTTGTGTTCATCGCGCTTCTCTATCTGACGGCGCCGGCCGTGGGCGCAATGGCGCGCCTCAACATCTCTGAGCTGATGTGGCCTAACGGGACCGAAGCACAGGCTGTGAGTGTCGAGCAGATCGAAACCGATCCTGAGTACGCATGGATGGCGACGTGGCAGAAAACCGGCCTTCTCGGTTGGGAAGACAAGAACGGCGACGGGCGCATTCAGTACTACAATGACGCCAATGCGGACCTGCAAGCCAAAGCCGAAGCAAACGGTTGGAAAGGCAATGAGCTCACCAACTTCAACCGCGACATCCTTGTGCTTGCAAACCCTGAGATTGCATCGCTCCCCGGTTGGGTGATCGGTCTGGTGGCCGCAGGTGGTCTCGCGGCGGCGCTTTCGACCGCAGCCGGTCTCTTGCTGGCGATCTCCTCGGCGGTGAGCCACGACCTTCTCAAGGGTCAGCTGACTCCCAACATGTCGGAGAAATCCGAACTGTTGGCGGCGCGGGTGTCGATGGCAGCTGCAATCGTGGTGGCGGTTCTTCTGGGCCTCAACCCTCCGGGGTTTGCGGCGCAGACGGTGGCGTTGGCCTTTGGTCTTGCGGCAGCCTCGATTTTCCCGGCGCTGATGATGGGGATCTTCTCGACTCGCATCAACAACAGCGGTGCGGTTGCAGGCATGCTGGCCGGTCTCGTGGTGACCTTGCTCTATATCTTCCTGCACAAGGGCTGGTTCTTCATCCCGGACACCAATTCGTTCACCGATGCCGACCCGCTCCTTGGGCCGATCAAATCCACCTCCTTTGGTGCAATCGGAGCTCTGGTCAACTTTGCGGTGGCTTATGTCGTCACCAACATGACCAAGGAAACTCCGCAGCACATCAAGGATCTCGTCGAGAGCGTCCGTGTGCCGCGCGGCGCAGGTCAAGCGGTCGACGGTCACTAAGACCGTCGCTGGCATCGCCCCCTGGGCGTTGCCCCGTATTTACAGATGGTCCTGCCCGCTTCAACGTGGGCAGGACATTTGACCGAAGGTTTGAGACATGCCCCTACCGGCCGCCCTCACCCAGTTTCTCGCATCCGTGCACCCCTACGACAGCCTGCCCGATCCGGTGCTGGCGCATGTGGCGCAGCAATGTGCGTTACACAATGTAGCTGTGGATGAGCGGCTCTTCTCTCTCGGCGATACGGTGTCTTCTCTTTATATTATCGTCTCGGGCGAGATCGAGATCACCGACGAAGCCGGGGTGCAACTGTCGATCCTTGGCTCACGCAATTCCTTTGGCGAACGCGCGCTCCTGCGCGGAGAGCGTGCAAGCCGCAGCGCGAGGGCGACCTCTGCGAGCGAGGTGATCGCCCTCCCCGCCGAGGTGTTTCACCAGCTTATCGACCAGCATGAATCGGTCGCGCGCTTCTTCGACCGCCGCCGACCACCTCCGCGCACGGGCAACAGCCTTGCCAGTCTCACGGTGGAGCAGTTGATGACGCGCGCGCCTGTCACCTGTACGCCTGAGACGCCCATTCGCGACGCTGCCGCGCTGATGCACCGCCATCACATCTCCTCGATCTGTATCTGTGATCCGGATGGGTTCCACGGGATCGTGACCCTGCGCGATCTGAACAGCAAAGTGATCGTGGGTGGCATAGATCCGCTCGAGCCGATCTCCGGGATCATGACGGAGGATGTGCTGACGTTGGCGCCACAGGCGTTGGTCACGGATGTCCTGCATCTGATGGTGGAGCGTAACATCCACCATGTTCCGATTGTGAACGAGAGAGGCCTGTTGGGCATCGTCACGCAAACCGATCTCACTCGAGCGCAGGCGCTCTCTTCCGCCGATCTGGTCGGCCGTATTGCGCGGGCCGAGGACGCCTCCGAGATGGCGCGGGCCACGGCGCAGATCCCGCAACTCCTGGTGCAGCTCGTTGAAGCGGGCAATCGGCATGAGGTGATCACGCGTCTGATCACCGACATTGCTGACATCGCTACTCGACGGCTCCTCTCTCTGGCAGAAGCACAGCTTGGTCCGCCGCCCGTACCTTATCTTTGGCTCGCGTGTGGCTCGCAGGGACGTCAGGAACAGACCGGGGTTTCCGATCAGGACAATTGCCTGATCCTGTCTGATGACTTGACTGATGCGCAAATGCCCTACTTTGCGAAGCTGGCCCGATTTGTCAGTGATGGGCTTGATCGCTGTGGCTATTTCTACTGTCCGGGCGACATGATGGCGACCAACCCACGCTGGTGTCAGCCCTTGCGAGTCTGGCGCGGGTATTTCCAGACTTGGATCGCCAAACCCGATCCCGAAGCGCAGATGCTTGCCTCGGTCATGTTCGACCTGCGCCCGATCGGCGGGGACAAGAGCCTCTTTGATCACCTTCAGAGCGACACGCTTGAGGCTGCCGCAAAGAATTCGATCTTTACCGCGCATATGATCTCCAATTCGCTCAAGCATCAGCCGCCTCTCGGCCTGTTGCGCGGATTGGCAACCATCCGCTCTGGCGATCACCGGGATGAGCTTGATCTGAAACACAACGGCGTCGTGCCGGTGGTGGATCTGGGCCGGATATATACGCTGCAGGGGCGGCTGCGGCCGGTGAACACCCGCGCGCGGCTTGAAGCGGCCCTTGCTGCGGGGCTTCTGTCTGCGTCCGGGGGGGCCGATCTCTTGGATGCCTATGATCTCATTGCATCCATGCGGCTTGAATTGCAGACCAAACAGATCAAAGCGGGCCAGGCTGCGGGCAACTATCTCAACCCATCTTCGCTGTCGGATTTTGAACGCAGCCATTTGCGCAATGCCTTTGTGGTCGTGAAGACCATGCAATCTGCCGTTGGCTCGGGCACAGGAACCTTAGGATGATTTCATGTTTGTAGAATTGATCGCAACCATCGTCGCGGGCATTGCCTGTGCTGGCCTCGTGATGCTTCTGAACATCTTGACGGGACGCCGCCTGCCCAAGTGGATGATGCCTGTGGCAGCGGGGCTTGGTATGATCGGCATGACGATTTCCAACGAATATACCTGGTATGCGCGCACCACCGAGAGCCTGCCCAAAGGGCTTGAAGTCGCGATGACCGTTGAAGAACAGGGCTGGCTGCGCCCCTGGACGCAGATCTGGCCCTACACGAAACGTTTTGTTGCAGTGGATGTGGCGACCGCGCGCACGCATCAGGATCTGCCGGATCAAAAGCTGCTGGATCTCTATTTCTTTGGGCGCTGGTCGCCGGTCAATCAGGCACCGATGCTCTTTGACTGCGCCGAGGCCCGCTCTGCTCTCTTGATTGATGGCGCCGAGTTCGGCGCCGATGGGACGGTTGCAGATGCCGATTGGCGAGCCATGCCCAAAGATGATCCAATCCTGGCCAAAGTCTGCACCGCATAGACATGCTTAGATCCCTGTCCCTTCGCCTGCGCATCTTCCTGTTCTTCTGCCTCCTGGCTGTGGGAGCAATCGCGCTGGCTGCGGTGGCGTTGGGTTTTGTCTGGACCCGCTCTGATTCAGAGTGGACGGCTTCAGAACTCACCACGGTGATCCTGTTGTTCGGGTTTTTGAATACAGGTCTGGTGCTGGGGATCTGGCTGCTGTTTGACGAAAACGTCGCGCGCCCGATCGAGGGGCTTTCGACCAGTCTGCGCCTGCGTGCCCACTCCGGAATTGAGGACAGCATCAAAGCACAGGCAGCGCAATACCTCGGCGATCTGGCCCCGGCGGCACGCGCGCTGTCGGATGCGCTTGCGGCTTCTGGAGATCAGCCACCAGAACAGACCCAGCGCCTGCTTCAGGAACGGGAGCGGCTGACTGCGTTGCTCAGCGAAATTCCCATTGCGACGATCCTTGTAAACGCAGCAGGTGAGATTGCACTCTATGACGCGCAGGCCGGGGCCATCCTCTCCCGCATCGCCGCACCGCGCCTTGGGGCGCCACTCTCGAACTATTTCGATCTGACGCCCGCAATCGGCGCCTGTGCCCGAGCAGACCGGCGCCTCGTAGCGGGGCATGTGACCGTCCCAGACTGCAATCATGCCGAAACGTTCAATCTGCAGATAAAATCGCTCGGTGCGGAGGGCGATGTGATCTTCCTTGAAGCCGATACGCGGGCGGAGCGCGACACGCTGTCCCCTCCTTTGGTCTTTGATTTTGACCTTCTGGATCAGAAACTTGAGGGGACGATAACGGCCAGACGCCTCTCGGAGCTGAACTTCGTGGTCTTTGACACCGAGACGACCGGGTTGTCGGTTACCAAGGATGCCATCGTGGAACTCGCCGCTGCCCGTGTGCTGAACGGGCGCATCCTCGACGGCGAGGTCTTTGAAACCTATGTCGATCCAGGCCGACCGATCCCCGCAGCGTCCACCAAGATACATGGCGTACGCGATGCGGATGTGGCGCAGTCACCCCGGATCGAAGCGGTGATCCCGGCGTTTCATGACTTTGCACAGAGCGCCGTTCTGGTTGCCCATAACGCCCCCTTTGACATCGGGCTATTGCGTCAACAAGAGGTTCAGACCGGGTGCAGTTGGGACCATCCGGTTGTCGATACAGTGCTGTTGTCGGCCTTAGTGTTTGGGATTTCAGCGGATCATTCGCTGGATGCTTTGTGCAGCCGTCTTTCGATCGAAATCCCCGCCCGGCACCGCCATACGGCCAAGGGAGATGCGCGCGCTACGGCAGAAGCGCTCATACGCCTTCTGCCGCTCTTGCAGGGCAAGGGGATCGAGACCTTTGGTCAACTCCTAAAGGAAACCTCCAAATTTGGCCGACTGCTGCGGGACATCAACTCTGACCACGTCCGAAACGCGCCCGAGATGAGCGACAGCCCCTAGCCCGTTCGCTATCCCGCATGGTCTTGGGCTTTGAGCCACTCAAGCATGACCTGCGTCGTCTCTTCGGGCCGCTCTTGTTGGATCCAGTGGCCGCAGTCGAGGCTGCGGATCGCCACATTGGGTACAAACTCGCTGAGGTTCTCAGACGGCGGGATCGGGTCTTGCAGGCCGTAGATCATCAGCGCCGGGTGGCGGATGACAGGGTCGATCTCTGCCAGAATATGCCAGTTTCGATCCATGTTCCGATACCAGTTGATCCCCGGTGTAAAGCCGCTGGCCTTGAAGGCTGAGACAAAAACCTCCAGGTCCTCCGCGCTGATCAGAGGATCACCCAGAGGCGTCTCGGCGCGGGCGAGGTTGATCATCATCATGCCGGGCTCTGACGGAACCATCGTCAGGTTCTTGCGAAACAGATTGCGCAGGAATTGATCTGCGTTCTGGTCAAGGATCGCATCCGCCACGCCAAATTGCCGATTAAAATGAACAAAGTAGTGATCCGCCCCAAAGAGAGCCTCGATAAACTCGATCCAGGGTGTCGGGGTGCGGGTTTGATAGGGCAGCGCCAGATTGATGAGCCGCACAACCCTTTCTGGATGCAGCAACGCCATGCTCCAGACGACATTTGCACCCCAGTCGTGACCGACAAATGTCGCGGCCTCATAGCCAAAATGTTCAAGCAACGCCGCGAGATCCCCAGTGAGACGGGTGATGTCATAGTCTGTCACATCGGCAGGCCGCGACGATGCCCCAAACCCACGCTGGTTTGGGGCCAGGACGTGATAGCCGGCCGCCACCAGCGCAGGGATCTGGGCGCGCCAGGAATAGGCAAGCTCGGGCCAGCCGTGGCACAGGACAATCGGATTGCCCCTGTTGTGCGACCCGGCTTCGAATACTTCGAGCGTAATTCCATTCAGTTTAATCCTCTGGGGGGCTGGAAAATCGGAGTTAATGGGCATGGGTTGGCCTCGCTGGAAAACATGTCTGCGATCGCCTAACCAAAAAAGGTCTCAAAAACTGACACCTTTGTATGATACACCACAGGCATGAAGCAGCGCGCCCGCCAAGATGCCATTGTCCGCACTCTGCGTCGTCGCGGGTCCACCACTCTTGCGGCGTTGGGGGAAGAGGTTGATGCCTCGCGCAGCACGGTCTTGCGCGACCTCTCGGCGCTGCGCGATGCGGGATATGTCATCCATGCCGAACAGGGGCGCGGCGGTGGCGTGTCCCTTGATCCGAGCTCGGTTCAGACCACAGCCAGACTGTCAGTTGCAGAGGTGTTTGCGCTCATCATGGGTGTTGCCTCCATGCGGGCTGCAGGTGTGATCCCATTCTCGAGCCTCGCGGACAGCGGCGTGGCGAAGATCGAAAAAGCGCTGCCGCCCGACAAGCTGCGGGAATTGCGCCGAATGCTCGACCGGCTCTATGTCGGCCCGCTCGCCTCACAAGTGGATATTTCTGACCTGAAGGAGATGGTGCCCGAGTTGCTGCCAGCCTTTGAAGCCGCCTTTCTTGGCCAGAGACGGCTGCGATTTCAGTACTGCGACGCCAAGGGCGCGTGGACGTCACGAGAGATCGAACCTCAGGCGATGCTGGTCCTGCCGCCTCTGTGGTATCTGGTTGCCTGGGATCCAAGCCGAAATGACTTTCGCCATTTTCGCGCCGACAGGATCAGCGCACCCGAAGTGATCGAGACGACGCGATTTCGACCCCGGAACGTCACGTTTGCCGCCGGTGTCCGCCCGATCCGCTATGCTTGAGCTCGGGGTGCACAGCAGATGCACCCGATGATGACCCGACGGATGTCTCATAAATGCGACCAGACCGCGCCGTTTTTCGCATTGCACACCGGGCTGGCTCTCGTCACGGTGGGGTCATCGAGGGAGACAGCCGATGCAGACAATCAAGGCCGCCGTGTGCCATAGCTTTGGAAGCGCGCTCGAAATCGAAGACGTGGTGCTTGCGTCGCCCGGGCCGGGCGAGGTTGAAGTCACGCTGGATGCGGTCGCTATCTGTCACAGCGATATCTCCTTTGCCGAAGGCGCATGGGGCGGGCCGCTGCCGGCGGTCTACGGACATGAGGCGGCTGGTCGTGTCTCGGCGCTGGGGCGTGATGTCGATGGTTTCAACATCGGCGATGATGTGCTGGTGACCCTCATCCGCGCCTGCCGCCACTGTTCCGCGTGCACATCAGGACAGCCAGTCTACTGCGCGACACCCTATGACGGGTTGCAAGGCCCGCTCAGCACCCCATCCGGCGCGCCACTCTATCAGGCGATGGCCTGTGGCGCTTTCGCCGAAAAAGTGGTGGTCTCTGGCAGCCAGATTGTGGCCATTCCGGCTGATATGCCCAAAGACGTTGCCGCACTTGTCTCGTGCGGGGTCATCACGGGCGTCGGCGGTGCCGTACACTCTGCGAAGTTGCGGGCAGGCGAAGATGTGGTTGTCATTGGCGCGGGCGGTGTCGGTCTCAACGCGATCCAGGGCGCTCGCATCGCCGGTGCGCGCCGCATCGTTGCCGTCGATCTGAGCGCTGAAAAGCTCGATGTAGCGCGCGACTTTGGCGCGACGGACACGGTGCTGGCCTCCGATCTCAAACCGTGGCGCGCCGCTATCGACGCCCTTGGCGGCAAGGGCGCAGAGGTGGTGCTGATCACTGTGGGTGCGATCCCCGCTTATGCCCAGGCTCCGCGCTATCTGGCGCCGGGCGGGCGCGCGGTGATGATCGGTATGCCGCATTCCGGTGATACTGCGCCCTACGAGCCTGTGGTCATGGCCGCTTTGGGGCAAGGTCTGCAAGGCTCAAAGATGGGCGATGTCGTGCTTCAACGTGATGTGCCATGGATCATCGACCTCTACCAGCAAGGTCGTCTGAAACTCGACGAGCTGATCTCTGGTCGCTGGTCCTTGCTTCAAATCAATGAGGCGATTGCAGATACCAAGACTGGGTCTGCACGTCGCAATGTTATCCTCTTTGATCACGATCACCCCTGATATCGCCCTCATGCAACGCCATCCGCTCTGGGTCTGTTCGGTTCGCCTAGCCGATGGGATCCGGGCCTTTTGGCCCGGACCCGCGCGCGCCGGAGCCTCGCGGGCTCCGGCGCGCGCTCCCTCCTCCTCCATTCGATCTGCAGAAAACAAAGGACCGTGAAATTTGAAACTTCAGGACCTCGACATCATCATCACTGCGCCCCCTGCCCCGGGTTGGGGTGGGCGCTACTGGACTCTCGTGAAGCTCACAACCGATACAGGAGTTGTCGGCTGGGGAGAGTGCTATGCCTCGACCGTGGGGCCGACTGCGATGCGCGCCGTTATCGAAGACGTGTTCGCCCGCCACATGCAGGGTGAAAACCCCGAAAATATTGAACTCATGTTCCGGCGCGCCTATTCCTCGGGCTTTACGCAACGCCCAGATCCGACGGTGATTGGTGCTTTTTCAGGGCTTGAAATCGCGTGCTGGGACATTCTCGGCAAGGATCGGAACCGTCCTGTCCACGCCCTTCTTGGCGGGCGCATGAATGATCGCATTCGCGCCTACACCTATCTCTATCCGTTACCGGATCACGACATCAGCGCGTTCTGGAACTCTCCGGAAATGGCAGCCGAGTCCGCCGAAGACGCCGTGAACCGGGGCTATACCGCAGTCAAATTCGACCCGGCAGGCCCCTACACCATGCGCGGCGGCCATATGCCGGCAATGTCCGACGTCAGCCGGTCCGTCGCCTTCTGCAAGGCCATCCGGGAGGCGGTTGGCGACAAGGCGGATCTTCTCTTTGGCACACATGGCCAGTTCACACCTGCAGGCGCGATCCGTCTGGGGCAAGCGCTCGAACCCTATAGCCCGCTCTGGTACGAAGAGCCGACCCCCCCGGATTCCGTGGGCGACATGGCGCGCGTGGCGAAAAATGTCCGCATTCCCGTGGCGACCGGAGAGCGGCTCTGCACGAAGGCCGAATTCGCTGCCGTCCTCCAGGCCGGAGCCGCCGAGATCCTGCAGCCTGCATTGGGGCGTGCAGGCGGTATCTGGGAGATGAAGAAAACCGCCGCCATCGCCGAAGTGTTTGGCGCACAGGTTGCCCCACACCTCTATGCGGGTCCGGTGGAATGGGCGGCCAATATTCATCTTGCGGCCTCCCTGCCAAACATCCTGATGGCAGAGACCATCGAGACAGCGTTTCATGACCGCCTGATCAAGGGATCGATCCGCGTTGAGGAGGGCTTTGTGACGCCACCGCAAAGCCCTGGCCTAGGCATTGAGGTGGATGAAGAGCTTGCGCGCCAGCATCCGTTTAAGGGCGACGATCTGCATCTCAACATGCAGGAAACGCCCTGTGATTATGCCAATGGCAATGCGTTTGAGGGCGGCGCGCCACCTATCGAGGGTTGAGTCGCACGCCTTGCCTCACCAGATGTTGCGAGGTCTACCAGCAAAAATATGAGCAAAGGTTTGCTAAAAAGAATAAATCTTTATCAAAACTCTTGCGGGTAGATAGGCATCCATGGCTTTACTCTATTTAGCGTCAGTCTTGCGTTGGCGCTTCTGAGTTTGCCATGGGCCAAAGTTGCGGCCCTCCAGAGAAGATCTGAGTAGAATGACTGTAACATTGGACAGGCCCGCAAATTCCATGATGGGCAATGCATCCGACGCGGCTGCATTGCTCAAGGCTCTCGCCCATGAGGGACGGTTGATGATCCTCTGTTATCTCGCTGCCGAGGGTGAGCTTTCTGTTGGTGCGCTAGAGGAACTCTTGGGCAAGCGCCAGGCCGCTGTGAGCCAGCTTCTGTCGCGTCTGCGCGAAGACAGGCTTGTGATTGCTCGGCGTGACGGCAAGACCGTTTATTACTCGCTCGCCGATGGTCCCGCCACAGAGGTTCTGGAAACCCTGCACAACATCTATTGTAGCTGAGGCCCCGACCACACGGGGCCTCGCACATATTTTATGTTAGTCGTCAGCGCGTACGACCTGACGTTGCTTTCCAAGTCCTTGAATTTCAAGCTCCATTACATCGCCATCCTTCAGGTATACGGGCTCGGGTTTCTGCCCCATGCCAACGCCGGGCGGCGTGCCGGTTGCAATGATGTCTCCAGGGTGCAGGGTCATCAGTTGGCTCAGATGACTAATCACCTCAGCAACAGAAAAGATCATCTTGTTGGTGTTGCCGGTCTGCATGCGGGTGCCGTTCACATCACATGACAGCGCCAGATCCTGCGGGTCGCTTACCTCGTCTGCGGTAACGAGCCATGGGCCAATCGGGCCAAAGGTGTCGCAGCTCTTGCCCTTGGTCCACTGGCCGGTCAGGTGCAGCTGATAGTCCCGCTCGGAGACATCATTGACGATGCAATACCCCGCAACATGATCGAGCGCCTCTTCGACCGAGACATATTTTGCCGCCTTGCCGATCACCACACCCAACTCGACTTCCCAGTCTGAGGCCTTGGAACCTCGGGGGAGGCGCACGTCGTCATTGGCCCCGACAATCGCTGAATTTGCTTTCATGAAAAGAATGGGGTGCTCGGGTGGTGTCGCGCCGACCTCTTCAGCATGATCGGAATAGTTGAGTCCGATGCAGAGGAATTTGCCGATCGCACCGACGCAGGGAGCGTAATCAATCGGGCCTGTCAGCTCTGGCAACGCGCTCTGATCTACCGACTGAAGCGTCTCCAGCACAGAGGCGCCCAGTGTCTCGGATGTCACATCCGCAACATGCCCCGACAGGTCCCGCGCCACGCCCTGCGCGTCGATCAGGCCCGGACGTACGCCCTCTGGCGTGCGGTAGCGAAACAGTTTCATGGCAGTCTCTCCCTTGGTATGTCCTGTGCCGCAGGGTGAGCGGCACCTCAGGACAAGACCTAGCTGGAGACGTAGCCCGCCACAACCTGTAGCAATTTGAAGGCGGTGTTGGCGTCGTTCTCCACCACCGCGAGGAACTCTTCTTCACCGATGCGAAGACAGGTGAGATCGCTCTCGGCGATCATCGACAACGCACGCGGTTCTTTACGGATCAGCCCCAGTTCGCCTACCAGACGTCCGGGTCCGACTTTGGCGATCAACTGGCTCTTGGTACCGGGATCTTCCGCGGGGAGGTAGAGCCCTGCCTCGCCTTCGATGATCATATACGCCCCGTCGGTGGCAGCATCATCCTTATGGAAGACGGCGGTGCCCGGCGTGGCCTCATACCAGCGCGCACTAAAGGCAAGAAGGCGCAGCTGACGGCGGTTGAGCCCGGAGAAAAGCTCCGTGCTCTCCAGTGCCCGCAATTTGCGCGACAGATCCGCAGCAGAGGCGCTGTCTTCGTCTGCGGCTCCCCGCTCGGCCGCGCGCTCATCTTTCAGCCGGCCCTGGCGCATCTCGAAATAATGATCAAAGCGGTCCGGGTCCTTGAACGCAGGCTCAAGGAAAATCAGTGTCGATTGCGGCAGGAGGTCCCGCAGATTGTCCTGCATGGCGCGTCGCGTGGCGCGGTCAAAACTCGCCAGCGCGCCATCTAGGATCAGGATGTCAGGACGTTTGATCGACGCACGGCAGAAGGCCAGCGGTTCCGCAAAACTCTGCCCGAGCCCCTGCCCGCCCACCGATACCGGCAGATCAAAGATGAGCTCCACCACCATTTCGCGCACACCGGCCGCGTCGATGACTTCGGCCACGGTCTTGCGCAGATCCTCCGCCCGCGCCCCTGCGTTGTCAGAGATCTTACCGAAGATTGCATTCTCAAGCACGGTGAAGCCGGGGGCAAAACGATCCTTGTTGAGCGGTACAAAGAGGTCATCCAGCGTCTCAAGAAGCTCTCGTCCGTGGCTGTCGCGCAAGCTCAGGATCCGGTTTTCGATTTCGGAGCTGAATGCCGGACCAAGGGCTTCGGCAGAGATCGAGAATGGCACGATCATCATCTGCGCGAGTTCTTCAGGCTCCAAAGCTTCGGTCCCTCTGGATTTCACCTTCTGCAGAAGTTGTAGCGCGGCCTCGTAATCGCTGGCCTCAAGCCCCAGTTTGCGGAACAACGGGTGGACGGTGCCATCCATGCCAAAGATCTGGCGCAGCATCTCGAGCACATCCTGTGCTAGCGCCACCAAGTCCTTGTCGAGCCCGATGCGCCGCAGGGTCTGCAGGAATTCTGTCTGCTCGCGCAGCAGTTCATAGGTGATGGGCACGGATCGGGTGGCATAGAGGAGGTTTTCCACCACCGGCAGCGCGGGATTGTAATGCGCGGGATTGTTGAAACGCGCAAAAGCATCCAGTCCTGCGTCCATCAGCGCACGTTGCACACGAGGGCGCAGATCGATCAGCGCTTGCGCCAGCTTGGGGTGTTCCTCCCGGTCAAAGACCTGATCCATGCCACGGCGCAGCAAGGCGGTATCGGATCCGATCCCCTCGACGATGCGCAGCCACCAGTCCCGCAGCTCCTCGGGTTTTTCGAACCCGGCGATTTTGGGGTCGACCCAGTTCACCCCAAAGGGATCAGGGCTGTTGCCTGCACGGATTGCATCACGCACCGCCCGTGCGTCGCTGGGATCTTCGAGCGGGCGCACGCGCAGGGGCATCAGAACGTTTTCACCAAAGGACCCTTTGAAGAGCGCCGGGCGCGAGGTGGCATGCCCGATACGGGTTGCGAGCACCATCTGGTGCAACTCGCGAATGTCATGTCCGGCCAGCGTGACGGTGCCGGACGCGGGCAAAACCTCGCGCGTCAGCACTTCGGCCAATGCGCGACGATCCTCCTCGGATGGGGCTGCGATGCCGATCAATTCGCCCTTGGGGAAGGTGGCAGAGAGTTCCTCGAGGATCAGGTTGCCATCGGCGTCGCGCACGCTCACGTCCTTGAGCACGATGTCTCCGTCCAGATGCGGCAGTTCCTCTGGTTCGCCCTCCATCAGGCGCTCGTCGACCATGTCCGGCGGCGCAAAGCGTTCCAGGATCACCTCCCAGCGCAGCGACATATCCTGTGTCTGGTTGTAGTAGGTGAGCAACTCCTTCCACGGGGACGCCAAATCCTTGTAGGCCGCAAGAGCTGCCACCAGCGCCCCGAGCGAGACCTTGCCCTCCAGCACCAAGTAGCCGCCCACCGCGTAGAAAAAGAACGGTGTCAGCTGGGTGATGAAGTTGTTGAGGAACTTCATGAAGAATTTTTTCTGGTAGATCTCGAAGCGGATCTCGTAGAGCCGCCCCAGCCGATCCGTCACCCGCGCCATCCGGTAGCGCCAGCCCCCATTGACCCGCAGCGTCGAGGCCCCGGCCGCACTTTCCCCGATTTCCGATGCCAGCGCCCGCACTTGCTGGATGCGTTTCTTATTGAGGAGGTTGATCCGGCGTTGCAGCAGCGGGATGAGCCAGCCCTGCAAGGGGATCAGAGCCACCGCAGCCAAGCCGAACCAGAAATTCTGCGCGAATAGAAAATAGAGGATGGTGAGCATCTGCCCGGCTTGCAGCACCGGTTGACTGACCGCATCGCCCATCAATCCGCCCATGGGCTCTGATTCGGAGGTGATCATGGAGACCAACTCGCCCTGGCTGGTGCGCTCGAAATAGGGTTGCGGGAAACGCAGAACACGCGCGATCAGACTATACCGAAATCGGCGCAGCATCCGTTCGGCCAACACACCTTTCATGGTGTTGATCCGCATTTTTGTCAGCCCATGTGCGAGCACGGCCAGAAGAAAAGCACCGCACAGGATCCACAGATAGGTCAGCTGATCGACCTGCTGCCCCAGTACCTCGATGGTCGAACTCTGCGCCCCGATCGCGTCGTTGATGATGCGCTTGGGCAGCTCAAGGGTCAGATAAAGCAGGGGAAACAGGCAAGCGGTCACAACCAGCAAAACCAACTGGTCGCGCTTGGAGTATTTCCAGATGAATTGGAATAGCGAGCGTTCTATGGGGCGGCTCCGCGGTTCGAGCGTCAGGGTGAGATCTCTGTCATCGAACGATGACAGAAGGGTTTTGACATGGGTAGCGCGGTTTGTCCTCTTCAGGCAATGATGCAGCATGCAAACTCTGCATCTGTCTAAAAAGATGGCGCGTCGCGGTCTGTGAGCTAAGTCACAGACAGTTGAATGCCGTATTTGCGATACGGGTAAAACACCGTAATGTCCGACGGATATTTACGCCACTGCTTGACGCCACTGCCAGAGGAAGCCTGCCTTGCCAGAACATGTCGGTACAGTCCTGCTGCTGATCTGCCTGTTTGAAGTCAAACATATGTTTGCGGACTTCTACTTGCAGACCAAGAAGATGCTGTCGGGCAGGTGCCAGTATTTTCATCCCGGACGCGCCCAGCATGCGGGGGTACATGCATTGGCTTCGGTGGTGGTCCTGTTTGTCATGGGCAGCCCGGCCTGGTTCATCGCGCTGATCTGCGCAGTGGAGTGGTTTATCCATTTCAATATCGACTTCTGGAAGGCGCATCACACGGAGTGCAACAAGCTCGATCCCACCCAGGGTGCCTTCTGGCGTGCGATGGGAACCGATCAACTGCTGCACCATCTGACCTATGTCGGCATGACCGCCGCCTGGGCCGCGGTCTGCCTCTAAGGCCCCTTCACGCCTGTCTGCGGATGTGACGCGCCGAGGCACGGGGGTGCTCCCGCCCGTCTCGGGGCATTAAGATGCCCCTCCACAGTTGGACCCGGCGCCGCGCTTTCGCGCGGCGGGGGCGTCAGACGCTTCGGGCTTGCGTGCCAATGTGTTCAGCGCCCAGCATGGACTTCAGTTGCTGAACCGTCTCAAGGGGCACATCAAGCGCTGTCATGATCTCTGCAGCAAAGCTCACCGGGGCGGTGCCTGCTGCTGTCACGACTTTTCCGTCACGCACCGCTTTGGGCTGATCCACATATAGTGCAGCACCCGCATAGCCCGCCGCATGCAGGCCGAGGAAGCTTGCATCATTTGAGGTATGGCGCAGCGTATTGAGTACCCCGGCCCGCGCCAGCGCCAATGTGCCGCCACATATGCCGGCCAGTACCGCACCGCGGGCCTGAGCACCTTCGAGCAGGCCGGAGAGGTCCGGTGCGTCTGGGTGCTCCCAAAGAGTGCCGCCAATGACCACCACTGCATCGGGCTCCCAAGAATCGAGCAGCTCAAACCCGTCGGACACCCGCGCCACCAGACCACCCATGGAGATCACATCCCCCGGCACCGGCGTCACAAAGCGGACATCAAGGCCAAAATAGGCCCGGCCCAGCCCGCACAGCACCCCGTATTCCCAATCCGCAAATCCCTGTGTCAAAATCACCGCTAATCTGGGCATTTGTCCAATCCTGATCTCTTGAAGTGAATAAGAACATAAAGTGAACATTGTGGGCTCGCAACCCGGAATCGCGCTGCCTGCGCCAAGATTGAAGCTCCGTCAGGGCACCACCGGGGTATCGCGTTTGACGGTTTTCAAGATCACATGGGTCTGCGCGCTTGCAACCCCCGCCAATTGGAACAGGAACTGTTCCAGAAACTGATTATAGGCCTCAAGGTCGGGCGCGAGAATCCGCAGGTGGTAATCCGCCTGCCCCGTAGTTGCGTAACATTCCACCACATGCGGATTACCCTCGACGGCACGGATGAACTCCTGCAGGTGCTCAGGCGCATGGCGGGTCAGATTTACCTGAACCAGTGCTTCGAAATTGAGCCCCATTGCTTGCGGCACCACCACTGCGCCATAGCGTTTGATGACTCCCGCCTCCTCGAGGCTGCGCACGCGTCGCCACAGGGCCGAGGCTGACATGCCGACGGATTCGGCAAGATCGGCATTGGACATGCGGCTGTCTTCTTGCAGCAAGGTCAGGATACGCCGGTCTCGATCATCGAGTCTCATATTTGCAAAACCCTTTCGAAGTGTGGCTGCTTGGCGGATTAGTTATCCTGATATGTGGGGTTTTGCGCGCAATCTGGCAAGTTTTTTCATGCATCTAGGTTTATCCTTTCGGCGCCAACCAACTTCTCGCCCGATAGCCAGACTGGAGCCAACATGACCGAGCTGTCCCACGCCTTTGAGACTTACCAGCTTGAGGATCGCTATGCCCGCACCAAGGGGCGGGTGTTCCTAACCGGCACGCAGGCTCTGGCGCGGATCATGCTGGATCAGGCCCGGCGCGACCGTGCGGCGGGGTTGAATACCGCAGGCTTTGTCTCTGGCTATCGCGGCTCGCCGCTGGGCGGCGTGGATCTTGAATTTTGGCGCGCCCGTGCCCGCATGGAGGAGGCTGGAATCACCTTCATGCCTGCCGTCAACGAAGACCTCGGCGCAACGGCGGTTCTGGGCGCGCAGCAAGCTGTTCTGGACCCCGATTGCGAGGTCGAGGGCGTGTTTTCCATGTGGTACGGCAAGGGGCCCGGCGTGGACCGCTCTGGCGATGCGCTGAAACATGGCAATGCCTATGGCTCCTCCGCCAAGGGCGGCGTGTTGGTCGTCGCGGGCGACGATCATGGCTGCGTGTCCTCGTCGATGCCGCATCAATCCGATGTGGCCTTCATGTCTTGGTTCATGCCGGTGCTGAACCCGGCCGACGTGGGAGAGTTCCTGTCCTTCGGTGAATATGGCATCGCGCTTTCGCGCTATTCCGGCACCTGGGTGGGCTTCAAGGCGGTTTCCGAAACCGTGGAAAGCGGCCGTTCGGTCGAACTGCCCGAGGATCGTGACTTTATCCGGCCTGAATTGCCGGACTATCCCGGCGGGCTGCACATCCGGTCTTCTGACCTTCCAAGCCCCGAGATCGAGACCCGTATTCGCGCTAAACTTCAGGCCGTGCGGGCCTTTGCCGAGGCCAACCCGATCGACCGGCGCATCTATGATCTGCCAGAGGCCCGCTTTGGCATCGTCACCACCGGCAAGGGCTATCTCGACCTGATGGAGGCGCTGCGTCTACTGGACCTGAACGAGGACACTTGCCGCCGTTTGGGCATCGACATCTACAAGGTTGGCATGGTCTGGCCCCTCGCCCGCGCCGAGGCGCTGCGCTTTGTGAAGGGCAAAGAAGAGGTGCTGGTGATCGAGGAAAAACGCGGCATCATCGAGAGCCAATTCAAGGAGTATTTCTACGACTGGCCCGGTGACAAGCCCAAGAAAATGGTAGGCAAATACCACGCCGCGGGCGAGCCGCTGATCCCATGGGTGGGCGAGTTGAGCCCCCTTATGCTGGTGCCGGTGGTGGCAGAGCGTCTTGATCGTTTCTTCCCAGAGCTGAAGCTGCGCGACAAGGCCCGCGCCCTGACCGAGCAACCGCCCAACCTGCTCAATATCCCCGGCGCCACGCGCACGCCCTATTTCTGCTCGGGTTGTCCGCACAACACCTCGACCAAAGTCCCCGAGGGCTCCACTGCCAACTCCGGTATTGGCTGTCATGTCATGGCCTCGTGGATGGGCCGCAACACCGCAGGCTATGCGCAGATGGGCGGCGAAGGTGTGCCGCATGTGGTCGCGTCGAAATACAACGGCGGCAAACATGTGTTCCAGAACCTTGGCGAAGGCACATGGTATCACTCCGGCTCGCTCGCGATCCGTCAGGCGGTGGCCTCAGGGGCGAATATCACCTTCAAGGTGCTCTATAATGACGCAGTGGCCATGACTGGCGGTCAACCCGTGGACGGACCGGTTTCCGTTGCAGGCATCGCGCAGGCCGGTCGCGCCGAAGGCGTGGAGCGCATCGCGCTGATCTCTGATGATATCGCCAAATTCACCCGCAGCGACTTCCCGGCGGGCACGTCTTTTCACGATCGTGCCGACCTCGATCTGGTCCAGCGCGAGCTGCGCGAAATCAAGGGCGTCACCCTCCTGATATACGAACAGACCTGCGCCACCGAGAAACGCCGCCGCCGCAAACGCGGCAAGATGGAAGACCCCAAGCGCTTTGCCTATATCAACGACCTGGTCTGCGAAGGCTGTGGGGATTGCTCTGTCGAGAGCAACTGCCTCAGCGTCGAACCCAAAGACACGCCCTTTGGCCGCAAGCGCAAAATCAACCTCTCCAGCTGCAACAAGGATTTTTCCTGCCTCAACGGGTTTTGCCCCAGCTTTGTGACAGTAGAGGGCGCAACCCGGCGGAAACGGGAATTGAAGGATCTCGATCCGGCAGCGCTCACGGTGGATTTGCCAGCACCCGACCTGCCCGCTCTTGGCAAACCCTTTGATCTTTTGGTGACGGGTGTCGGCGGCACGGGGGTTGTCACCGTTGGGGCGCTGATCACCATGGCGGCCCACCTTGAGGGCAAAGGATCATCGGTGCTGGACTTTACCGGCTTTGCGCAGAAATTCGGCACCGTCCTGAGCTATATCCGCCTCGCCAAATCGCCCGAGGAGGTCCATCAGGTGCGCACAGATCTTTGTGCCGCCGATGCGGTCATCGCCTGCGACGCGGTGGTCTCCTCCGCCCCAAAAGCCTCGGCGCATTATCGCGAGGGCAGCCGCGTGGCGCTGAACCTTGCGGAAATGCCCACCGGCGATATCGTTTTGCGCCGTGATGCGTCGCTCGACATTCCGGCCCGCGCCCGGGCAGTGGCCTCGGTGGTGGGCGCAGGGAATGTCACGGCTCTGAACGCCAATGCGATCGCCGAGACGCTGCTTGGCGATGCGGTTCTGGCGAATGTCATCATGCTTGGGTTCTCTTGGCAGCAGGGGCTTGTCCCCGTCAGCCTCACCGCACTACAGCAGGCGATCGTTCTCAATGGCGTTGCGATTGAGAAAAACCAACTCGCCTTCGCCATCGGGCGTGCGATGGCCGCCGCGCCAGAGCGCCTCGCCGCGCACTACAGCGAAACTGAAGCGACAGAAGAGTCGCTTCAGGACCTGATCAAGCGTCGCGTCTCGTTCCTCACCGCTTATCAGAACGAGGACTATGCCGGGATCTATTCGGACCTCCTGCAGCGCCTGCACCGTGCACTTCCCGCGAACCACGCAGATCGGCTCACCGCGTCGGCGGCCCGCAGCCTCTTCAAGCTGATGGCCTACAAGGATGAATTCGAGGTGGCGCGCCTGATGAGCGGCAAGAGCTTTCGCGATGAACTCGACCGCACCTTTGCGGGTGACTTCAAGGTCAACTACCACTTGGCGCCACCGCTCTTGAACATCAAAACGGATGCCCGTGGCCGTCCCGCCAAACGTGCCTTCGGTCAATGGATGACGCCGGTTCTGTCGCTTCTCTCCAAGGGGAAAGCCCTGAGAGAGACACCCTTCAACCCGTTCGGCTATCACTCTGAGGCGCGTATGCACCGCGAACTTCGGGATTGGTTCCAGAATATGCTGGAGGACATCATCTCCCACCCCACGGCGCTTGCTCCGGATATGCTGGACACAACTCTAAAAGCGCCGATGGACATTCGCGGCTACGGCCCCGTGCGCGAGGCGGCAGCGCAAAAAGTCAAACAGGAGGTCGATGCTCTGCGTCTGACCTGAGGGCTGGCGCCTATCGGTAAACCTCGGGTAGGAGCCGCGCCTCATCTCGTCAACAGGCGGCGTGAGGCGCGTCATATTTCGGGGGCGTGGCAAGACTCATGGTGATACATCGCGCCAGAATTGGCGGCTGTAGTCTTCGAACTCCCGCAGCTCCGCCTCGGTCGGGGTCTGCCCGGTAAAGACCTTGAGATACTCCGGTGTCATCGACAGACGGTACGCATAGCTTTCTTCTGGCTCAGCCATGTCATAGCCAAGTTGCATGTAATACAGCACCTTAGCCCGCGTGATCGCCTCCATTTCCGCGCAGCCATAGCGCGCAAACATCATCGTCAGGGCCGCAACACGCGCATCGTCCCCCGCCCGCATCCGCGCCCGCACCGGTTCCGAGCGACGGGCCCAATCGCGAATGGCAAAGTCGAGCGCGGTGTCAAAGAGGTTGGGGTTTGCGATGCAGCGAAACACATTGAGCACCGCGCCTGTGATCCGTTCCGCAGGCGCGTTGGCCTGACGGATCAACCCCGCCGTGTTGGTCTCTTCCCAGCACGTGAGCAAAGCGTCCAACAGGTCCTGGCGAGACTTGAAATACCAATAAAACGACGAGCGTGAGACCCCCATTGCCTCCGCCAGGGCAAGGACTTTCACCCGCTCCTCGCCATCACGGATCAGCACGTCCAGCCCCATCTTGAGCCAGTCCTCACGCGTCACTTTGATATTGCCAATCAAGGGTTCGGCATCGGGGTTGTCACGATGTAACACGGGCTTTGGCGGCATTGATGTCTCTGGTTCTGGGCCGCCCTCTCAGGGGCGCAATCCCAGCACAGTGCCTTGTGCGTCCAGCCAGATCAAGCCACCCTGCCGGTGCGGGGACGCAACCTCTTCGATGCGCGGCGCAGAAGCAGTAAGTAGTGCTCGCGACTTCCTGGTCCTGCCAGTGCAGTAATGGATGCTGTCGCATGGCTGTTGCATGCCCGCTCTATGAGCGCCTCAAACGCTGCGGGCTACGCCAAACAATGACTGAAGGAACACAATTTCCCGATCACGGGGTATCGCGGTCAAATGGCATTTGACTACAAGGGCCTGACCGCGCGAAGGTAAGGCAAAAATCAGGGAGAACTCTCATCTTCATACCTGCGCAGCGACGACGTGGCTGGGCCATCTGACATGCGCCCCCTTTTGTCGGTCGAAAATCTCAGCATTGGCTTTGGTCGCGATGCACCTGTGGTGCAGAACGTGAATTTCGAAGTGAATCCGGGTGAAACACTGGCGCTGGTCGGTGAAAGTGGCTCTGGTAAGACCATCAGCTGCCGCGCGGTGCTGCGCATTCTGCCGCGCACTGCACGCCTGCATTCGGGTCGCATGATCCTGCGCGGCGACCAGGATGAGCTGGATCTGGCCCGCATCAGCGAGCGACAAATGCGCCATGATGTGCGCGGAAACCGCATTGCGATGATCTTTCAGGAGCCGATGCGCTCTTTGTCTCCGCTGCATCGGATCGGCAATCAGGTGGTGGAGATCATCCATCTTCACAGAAGCGTCTCTGAAGAAGCGGCCAAACGCGAGGTGCTGGAGTGTTTCGAGCGCGTTGGGTTCCCCGATCCCGAGCGCACCTGGCGCTCCTATCCGTTCGAGCTTTCGGGCGGCATGCGCCAGCGCGCAATGATCGCCATGGCCATGGTTGCCAAGCCGGATCTGCTGATCGCGGATGAACCCACAACTGCGCTTGATGTGACCACTCAGGCACAGGTTCTGGGGCTGATGAAGGATCTGCAGCGCGAGACCGGCATGGCCATGGTCCTCGTCACCCATGATCTTGGCGTGGTGGCCAATATGGCCGAGCAGGTGGTGGTGATGCACAAGGGTCGTGTCATGGAGGCAGGCCCAGCCGAACCTATCCTGCGCGCGCCCGCCCATCCCTACACCAAGGATCTTTTTGAGGCGGCGCCCAAGATCCCGCCGGCGATTTCCCCAGCGCCACAGGAGCAGCAGGATCTGATCCTCGAGCTGCGCAATGTCACCAAGACCTTTACCATGCGCTCGGGCAAAAGCTGGAGCAAGCCGACCCTCGTGCGTGCCTGTGACAGCGTTGATCTGCGACTGCCGCGGGGCAAGACCTTGGCAATTGTTGGCGAAAGCGGTTCAGGCAAGACCACAGCTGCACGCATTGCGCTCGGCGCGGAAACGGTGGATGCGGGCGGCGAGGTGCTCTTTCGCCACGCCGCGGGGGCAGAGGCACTCGAGGTGCATGATATGGATCGCGACGCTCGCCGCGCGTTCCAGCGGCAGGCGCAGATGGTGTTTCAAGACCCCTATTCCTCGCTCAGTCCGCGCCAGCGGATCTTTGACACGCTGGCAGAGCCGCTCGAAATCCACGGCATCGGCGCGCGCGCCGATCACAAGGCCCGTGCAGCCGAGATGCTGCGCCTTGTTGGGCTGCCCGGCGATATGCTCAGCCGGTATCCGCATGCGTTTTCCGGCGGTCAGCGCCAGCGCCTCTCTATAGCCCGAGCGCTGATGCTCGACCCGGCTCTTCTGGTATGTGACGAGCCGACCTCGGCGCTGGATGTCTCGGTGCAGGAACAGATCCTGACCCTGCTGGAAGAAATCCGCGACGCGCGCCAGCTTTCCTATCTCTTTATCAGCCACGACCTTGCGGTGGTGGCCCGGATCGCCGATGAGGTCGCGGTGATGCGGCGTGGCCTCATTGTGGAACAGGGCCCGCCCGAAGTGCTGTTTCACAACCCCAAACACCCCTACACCAAGGCACTTATTGCTGCCCAGCCGGTCCCCGATGTGGATCGCCCCATCAATCTCAAACTTGTGGCACAGGGCGCAGGCGCGCCCGAAAGCTGGCCGGAGGCCTTCCGCTTTGCCGGAGAGAATGCCCCGCCGTTGGTGCCACTGGATCCCGGACATAAGGTACGCTGTCATGTCTAACGCCCGTCCCCTGCTTTCCTTCACCAGTGCCCTTGCCTTTCTGCTGCTGCCGCTTGCGACGGTTGCTCAACCCACCGTGCAAGAAAGCGCCTTCTGGAGCCATGAGGTCAGCGCAGGCGATCTGCCGCCCGCCGCTGAACGCATCCCCGCAGAGCCGCTGGTGGTGAACCTCGCCGCCAAGGGGCGCAGTCCGGGCATTCCCGGCGGCACGCTCAATACGATGGTCACGCGCTCCAAGGACATCCGCCAGATGGTTGTCTACGGCTATGCGCGCCTTGTGGGATACAACGAGAACTACGAGCTCGTGCCCGATGTGCTACAAAGCTTTGAAAGCGAGGGCGATCGCAAATTCACCCTGCACCTCCGCGAGGGGCATAAATGGTCCTCTGGCGATCCTTTCACCTCGGCGGATTTTGAATACTGGTGGACACACATTGCCAACAACCGCGAGCTCAATCCCACCGGCCCGCCGGATTTTGTGCGCGTCGAGGGCGAGTTGCCGGAGGTCACTTTTCCGGATGACACCACTGTGGTTTTTGAGTGGAGCACCCCCAACCCCAGCTTCCTTCAGGTGCTGGCGCAGGCGGTGCCACCCTTCATCTACCGTCCCTCCGCCTATCTGAAACAGTTCCACAAGGACTTTGCCGACCCCGAAGCCTTGGAAGAGGAAATCGACTACGCCCGCGTCAAGAGCTGGGCCGCGCTGCACAACAAGCGCGACAATATGGACAAGTTCGACAATCCTGACCTGCCGACGCTACAGCCTTGGATCAACGCCACCGCAGGCAAGAAGATCCGCCATCAATTTGTGCGCAATCCGTACTATCATCGCATCGATGAGAACGGCGTGCAGCTCCCTTATATCGACACGGTCGAAATGGAGATTGTGTCGGGCGGGTTGGTCGCGGCAAAATCCAACGCGGGCGAGGCCGACCTGCAGGCACGTGGGCTTGATTTCAGAGACATTCCGATCTTGCGCAAAGGCGAGGCAAATGGTGACTATCGCACCGAGCTATGGTCCTCGGGCACTGCCTCGCAGATTGCGATTTATCCGAACCTGAACGCGGCGGATGAAGTCTGGCGCGCGACCCTGCGCGATGTGCGTGTGCGCCGCGCCCTTTCGGTGGCGATCAACCGAGCAGCCATCAATAAATCGCTCTATTTCAAGCTGGCAAAGCCCGGCGCGATGACGGTTCTGGAGAAAAGCCCCTTCTTTGAGCAAGAGTTGCGGGACGCGTGGGCCCAGTATGATCCCGATCTCGCCAACACGCTGCTGGATGAGGCAGGCCTCACGGAACGTGACGGCTACGGCATCCGCCGCCTGCCCGACGGGCGCCCGATGGAATTGGTGGTGGAAACCGCAGGCGAGCGGCAAGAGGTAGAAAATGCGCTGCAGATCATCACAGATGACTGGCGCGATGTGGGTGTAAAGCTGGTGATGCGCCCGCTCGATCGCGACATCCTGCGCAATCGTGTGTTCTCGGGCACCACCATGGCCTCGGTCTGGTACGGCTGGGACAATGGCCTCCCACAGAGCTACACCTCCCCGGCCTATCTTGCGCCCACGGATCAGGTGTTTTTGTCCTGGCCCAAATGGGGTCAGTATTATCAAACCAGCGGCGCGGTGGGCGAAGCGCCAGATATGGCACCGGCGCAGCGTCTGATGGAGCTTCTGGACGACTGGAACAAGGCACCAGATGCCAACAAACGGGCCGAAGCCTGGCATGAGATGCTTGAAATTCACGCCGAAAATGTCTTTGCAATTGGTCTGGTGGCAGCCGCGCCGCAGCCCGTTGTGGTCTCAAACCGTCTGCGCAATGTGCCCAAGACGGCGATCTGGGCCTGGGATCCCGGCGCACATTTTGGCGTGCACCGGATGGATGAGTTCTACTTTGAGGATGGCGAAGGCTGATGGAAATTCTGCGCTACGCGCTCTATCGCTTTGGCACCATGCTGCTGACACTCCTACTGGTGTCGGTGCTGATCTTCTGGATCATCAACTTGCCGCCTGGCGACTTCCTGTCGAACCAGATTGCTGAGCTGCGCGCCACGGGTCAGGAGGCCGGTGTCGCCAAGGCTGAGTTCCTGCGCAAGGAATATGCGCTCGACCGCTCCCTCGCGGAGCAATATCTGATCTGGATGGGCTTCTGGCCCGGCCCTCACGGGTTTTCCGGCATGCTGCAGGGCAATTTTGGCTGGTCCTTTGAATTTGACCGCCCCGTGGCAGAGATCGTGGGCGACAGCCTTTGGCTCACGGTTCTGGTGAACCTCGCAGCGGTGCTGTTTGTCTATATCGTCGCCCTGCCCCTTGGCGTTCTGGCCGCCGCCAAGTCGCGCACGATGATCGATTATACAGCAGCTTTTATTGGCTATTTGGGGCTTGCCACGCCGAACTTCCTGCTTGCCCTGATCCTGTTTTACTATGGGCATCAATACCTCAACCTGCCCATCGGCGGCCTGATGGCGCCAGAGTTTGAGGGCGAGCCGATGTCTTGGGAAAAGGTCAAATCCATCCTCATTCACCTGATCGTGCCCACCTTTGTGATCGGCACCTCGGGAGCCTCCGCGATGATGCAGCGCCTGCGTGCCAACATGCTGGACGAGCTGGGCAAACCCTATGTGGAAACCGCTGTGGCCAAGGGTATGCGCCCGTCTCGAATGTTGGCAAAATATCCGCTGCGGGTGGCGTTTAACCCCTTTGTGGCCGACATCGGCAATCTGCTCCCGGCAATGGTCTCCGGCTCGGTTCTGGTCTCTGTCGTGCTGGGCCTGCAAACCATCGGGCCGGTCCTGCTGCAGGCGCTCAAGTCGCAGGACATGTTCCTGTCGGGATTCGTTTTGATGTTTGTCGCGCTTTTGACCCTCATCGGCACCATGATCTCCGACGTGCTCTTGGTGCTGCTTGATCCGCGCATCCGCTATGAGGGGCGCAAATCATGAGCGAAAAACACCCCGACGGCCGTTTTGTGGATGATGCGCCCTATGACCCGCAGGCCTCGATCCGCGAACTGGAGCGCAAGGATCTCGACGCGCCGAACTGGGTGCTGATCTGGCGCAAGTTCAAGACCCACCGCCTGGGGTTGATCTCGGGCATATTCCTGCTGTTTTGCTATGTGATGCTGCCGTTTGTAGGCTTCATCGCGCCCTATGGCCCCAACGAGCGCAACGCCGAGCATCTCTATTCGCCACCGCAGTCCGTGAACTTCTTTCACGAGGGCGAATTCCTGGGCCCGTTTATCTATCCGCTGACTTCAGAGGCCGATCTTGAGACATTTCAATGGGTGGTGAAGCCTGATTACGACAACCCGCAACAGATCCGTTTCTTTTGCGAGGGGGCCGAATATCGACTGGCGGGTCTGATCCCTGCCAACACCCATCTCTTTTGCGCGCCCGAAGGGGCGACATTGTTTCTCTGGGGGTCAGATCGCCTGGGACGTGACATCTTCAGCCGCATTCTCTTTGGCGCGCAGCTCTCGCTCACCGTGGGTCTGATCGGCATCACGGTATCTTTTGTTCTCGGGATCTTTTTTGGCTCTGTTGCGGGGTATTTCGGCGGCAAGATCGACTGGGTCATCAACCGCGCCATCGAAATCCTGCGCAGCCTGCCCGAGCTGCCGCTCTGGCTGGCGCTTTCAGCAGCGGTCCCCTCCACATGGTCGCCGGTGGCAGTGTTTTTCATCATTTCCATCATCCTCGGCATCCTCGACTGGCCGGGTCTTGCGCGTTCCGTCAGGGCCAAGTTCCTGAGCCTGCGCGAAGAGGAATACGTCCGCGCCGCCGAAATGATGGGCGCATCTTCAGGGCGCGTGATCAAGAAACACCTGCTGCCCAACTTCATGAGCCATCTTATCGCCTCGGCCACATTGTCGATCCCGGCAATGATCTTGGGAGAGACGGCGCTCTCGTTCCTTGGGCTCGGTCTGCGCGCCCCGGCAGTGAGCTGGGGGGTGATGCTCAATGACGCGCAGAACCTTGCCAATATCGAGATCTACCCCTGGACCGCGATCCCAATGCTGCCGATCATCGTGGTCGTTCTGGCGTTCAACTTTCTGGGCGACGGTCTGCGCGATAGTCTGGATCCCTATCAGCAATGAGTATGTTTGACGCCCTGCCCCCTCTGGACGCCTATCACGTCGTAGGCGAGGGTCAGCGTCCAAGCGTCTATGCGGTCTCGGAGCTTGCCAACGACTGCCTCGGCGCGGTTGGACTGGAAATGGCAAAGCTGATCGAGGTACTGGGGTTGGCCCCCGGCGCGCCCGACGTCACGGTGGACCAGCGCCTTGCCTCGCTCTGGTTTGGCTATTCCTTTCGCCCCGTGGGTTGGGAGATGCCTTCGCTTTGGGATCCGATCGCGGGGGATTATCCCTGCGCAGATGGCTGGATCCGCCTGCACACCAACCTGCCACATCACCGCGCGGCGGCCCTGTCGGTGCTCGGCTGTAATGCGGATCGCGAAGGCGTCGCCAAGGCGGTGCTGACCTGGCAGGGCGACGCGCTGGAGGCAGCGGTTGTGGGCGCAGGTGGTGTCGCGGCCGCGATGCGCAGCCGTGAAGAATGGCTGGCGCATCCACAGGGCGCGGCGGTCTGCCAAGAGCCTCTGGTGGATTGGATCAAGCCGCGCCGCGTGGTGCTGCGCGCGCGCCCGGAGGCCAGCGCAGCGCGACCTCTGATGGGGGTGCGGGTGCTCGATCTGACGCGCGTGTTGGCCGGACCGGTCAGCACCCGCACGCTGGCCGGGTTCGGGGCCGAGGTGCTGCGGATCGACCCGCCCGATTGGGACGAGCCGGGCGTGTTGCAGGACATCTCGCTGGGCAAACGCATGGCAAGGCTCAATCTGCGCACAGAGGCCGGCCGCGCCCACCTGCGCGCACTTCTGGCCGAGGCAGATGTGTTGGTGCATGGCTTCAGACCAGGCGCGCTCGACAATCTGGGGCTGGATTTGGCTACACGCGACGCGATTGCGCCCAACCGGATCGAGGTCACACTCAACGCCTATGGCTGGACTGGCCCCTGGGCAAATCGGCGCGGGTTTGACAGCCTTGTTCAGATGAGCGCCGGGATCGCTGATGCGGGGCGGGACTGGGCGGGCGCACAAAAGCCGACCCCCTTGCCGGTGCAGGCCCTCGATCACGCAACCGGCTACCTGATGGCCGCGGCGGTTTTGTCTGCGCTCTCGGCGGCAGCACGGCAAGAGCCGGTCGGGGTTGCACGCTTGTCGCTTGCCCGCACGGCAGAAGCGCTGGTCGCGATCCCGAAACGGCTATCAGGGCCGGAGATTTCAACTGCCGAGCCCTGCGACTTTGCCACGTGTGAGGAGGCGAGCGGCTGGGGGGCTGGGTTGCGTCTGAGCCCGGCGGTGAAGATCAACGGCTGCGAGATGGGTTGGGATATGCCGGCACAGCCAAGCGGCACGCATCCTCCGCAATGGAACGAGCCGCAAACCTGACCCTATCGTATCTGGTCTGATTGCTCTGGATCGTCTCAGGTCATACCCCGGACGATCCAATCCCACGTCCGATCAGCGGTCATCGCCGCCGTCGTTCGAATCCATCAGATCATCCTCGATAGCCGCCTGCGCCGCGCCAAGGGCGGCGTCGCGCTTAGCCTCGGGGACTTTTTCGCCGGTGTCATCCACAACGCGCACGGTGACCTCGCGGTGGGCAAACTTGATACCCTCGCGTTCGAAGAGATCCCGGATTTCCTGAAAAACCTTCTTGCGCACCAGCCACTGATCGCCGGGCTTGGTCATGAACTTCACACGGATGATCATTGCGGAATCCTGCATCTCGATCACGCCCTGCGATTTCAGAGGCTGAATGAAGTTGTGACCGATTACCGGATCGTTCAGCAACTCCTTGCCGAGGGTCTTGATCAGCTTGCGCACCTTTTCGACATCCGTGTCATAGGTCACGCGCAGCGGCAGCTTCATGATCACCCAGTCGCGCGAATAGTTTGTCAGCACCTGGATTTCGCCAAAGGGAATGGTGTGCAGCGCCCCAAGGTGATGGCGCAGCTGAAACGACCGCACGGAGATCTTCTCGACCGTGCCCTTCACACTGCCGATGTCGATGTATTCGCCCCGGCGAAAGGCATCGTCGATCAGGAAAAACGCGCCCGAGAATATATCGCGCACCAGGGTCTGTGAGCCAAATCCAACCGCCAGGCCCACGACACCGGCACCGGCAAACAGCGGGCTCACATTGATGCCGATCTCCATCAGCACGATGAGAATGATCGTGACCACAACCACCGCCAGAATTGCGCCACGGAACAGAGGCAGGAGCGTGGCCAGGCGGCTGGCACTGCTGCCCCCGCCTTCGTCGCCCAACTCGCCATCCGGCTGATCTTGCGTTTCTTCTTCGATTTTGCTGTCAATCCAGATCCGGGCGATATGGAAAACCAGATATCCGATGAAGAGGATCACCAGCACATCGATTGCCCGATCGAGCCAGGGCGCATCCTCCATTGCAAACTCGGGGTTCCAGATGAATATCAGCGAAACGGCACCGACGAGAAAGGCCAGGATGCCCGCTGCGCGACGAGCCAGATCCTTGTAGGTCGCAATCGGGTGGCGCGCCGTGGTCTTTTCTTGAGCGTCTTCGCTGTTTTCGTCGTCGCTTTGCGTCGTGTCATCTGTGGTCTCGATGATCCGGCGGCGCGAGGTGAATTGTTCGATCACGTAGTTGATCAGACCATAGACCACCAGGATCGAGGTCAGCACCGCAAAGAGACCCATATTCGGCGGCAGCGCGCTTGGGTTCTCAAGCACGAGGTCAAACGTCAGAGCCAACCAGCCAAAGGCGATGTAGAGGATTACGATGGGTGCCCAGACCCACGACAGCAGACGGTTTGGCCAGGCCACCACGTGTGCATCGCCCACATGGCGGATCGCACCGGAAATGGCCCGCGCGTTGAACAGCACGAGCAGGATTGCCAGCAGCGAAGAGGCCAGCATCAGCAACGAATAGGTCAGCGCATAGATATTGTAGTTGAGACCAAAATCCTGCACCCAGGTCGAAACCATAACGGCGACAAAATCAAAGGTCGCAAGTCCCGAGAGCCAGAAGTAGAGCCGCTTTGCATCCCTGTCCGAAAGCGACGGGATGCGATACTGGCTGAGGTAGGGCGAGAGCACCATGCGCCACAGATCAGAGATCGTGCGTGCCACAAAAAACGTTAGATAGACCGCAAGCGACGTGAACTCGATCGAGACATCCCCCGAGGGGCCAAACACCAGCAGCGTCACGATCAGCGCAAAGATCATTGCAAAAAGCGTACCGCCCAGACCGGCAGCAAACCGGATGAACAGGAATGGCATCTTCCCGGCATAGCCTTCGGGCTTTTCCTCGATACGGCTCACGACATAGCTTTTGATAAGCCGCTTGCCGTATATCTCGGTCGAGAGCCAGCGTCCGATCAACAGCAGGACGGTCGTAATCAGCACCACTTTGACATAAGTGATGATGCGGCCGTCGGGGCTGGTCGCGCGCAGGATGTAGGCCATCTCGATATAGGAGCTGGGGAGCGACTTCAGCCGTTCGTTGAGCTTGCTGCGAAAATCGCGCAGCTCGCTTTGTGCCTTCATCATTGATGAGGCGCCGCCCATGACGCCCGGTTCCTCTTCCATCGCGGACCCGGCCTGCGCCACAACTTCGGCACCACTGAGCGCGCGGCCGCTGCTGTCGACGATCACGACGCCCACACCTGCCTCTGCGGCCTGTCGGATCGCATCAGCAAGATCGCTCTGAGAACGCGCTTCCTCGGAGGTTCCCTGGGACACCAGCGTCGATTGCGCATCAGCAGGCACACTGCCAAGCAGGCCGATCGTAGCTGCGATCAGCCACAGGCGGAGCAAAGCGGTCAATCTCGACATGGTGTTCTTCCTTTTCGCTCGCGGGGCGATTTGACTGCTGAAAAGCCGCAAACAAGCCACGATTTTCGATTTTGCACCGCCAATCGTCCCTAGATCTCATAGGCTTGATTGCACGATGGCTTAACGCAAGCTATACCACGCGTGTTTCAAAGGTCGGGTTATTGTTTTGGCGTGTTCCTGCAGCCATATCCATTCCCGCGATACGCATGAGAAAATCGGTCGCGCCACAGATTGCCACGGGCGCGTTCAAAGCACGTTGGGGCGGAATATGGCCAAAACGCAACGCGCCACCCAGACGAGGTGCTGCACATCGCCCGCCATACGGCCCTGCGCCGTCTTTTCTTGTGTGCTCAAGCGACCGAGTCCGCGCTTGCGCCTGATGAAACCCGCCCGTCCGATCATATCCTGCAAGCGAGTCGCGCCATGAGTGCCAGCCCCCTTCCCCGTTTCGGCCCTTCGGACCGTGGCCCCCGCATCCTGTTTTACAGTCACGACACGTTTGGCCTTGGTCACTTGCGGCGCTCGCGCGCCCTGGCAGCGGCGATCACTTCGGCGGACCCCAAAGCCTCTGCAATGATCCTGACCGGCTCGCCAGTGGCGGGGCGATTTGCCTTTCCCAATCGCGTGGACCACATGCGCCTGCCCGGTGTGATCAAGCGCGCTGACGGCTCATATGCCAGCCGCACAATGGGTATGAGCATCGAAGAGACCACGGAGCTGCGCGCGGGCCTCATCCGCTCCACCGCCGAGCAGTTTGCGCCCGATATACTGGTGGTCGACAAGGAACCCACCGGATTTCGCGGCGAGTTGATCCCCACGCTTGATCTCTTGCAGGAACGCGGCCAGGCGCGCCTTGTGCTGGGTTTGCGCGATGTTCTGGACGAACCAGAAGTGCTGCGCGCCGAATGGGAGCGCAAATCCGCGCTCGAGGCGGCAGAGACCTACTATGATGAAATCTGGATCTACGGTTTGCATGACGTCTATGATCCGACCGCAGGCCTGCCCCTGAGCAAAGAGACACAGGCGCGCATGCACTGGACGGGCTATCTGCGCCGCGATCTCGGCGAAGTGGGCGAGCCTCCAGAGCAGCCTTATGTTCTGATTACCGCCGGCGGTGGCGGCGATGGCGCGATGATGGTGGATCTTGCGATTTCCGCCTATGAACGCGATCCCACTCTCACGCCACGCGCGATGCTGGTCTACGGCCCGTTCCTGTCCGGTGACACCCGCGCCGCATTTGAGGATCGGGTCGCCGCCCTTGACGGGCGGGTCAGCGCCGTCGGCTTTGAGAGCCAGATCGAGACGCTGTTTGCCGGAGCGCAGGGCGTCATCTGCATGGGCGGTTACAACACGTTCTGCGAGGTGCTTTCGTTTGACAAACCGGCCGTGATTGTGCCGCGTACCACGCCCCGGCTGGAGCAGTGGATCCGGGCCAGCCGTGCCGAGGAACTGGGCCTCGTGACCATGCTCGACGAAACCCGCGATGGCTGGACGCCCGAGGCGATGATCGGTGCGATCCGCGCGCTGGAGCGCCAGCCTAACCCCTCAAAAGCGATCTCTGACGGGCTACTTGACGGACTCGACTATGTGACCGAACGGGTCAATGCACTGTTGCAACAACTCCCGCGTGAGGTCAGCGCATGACTGGAAAACGCCCCGCGCTTGCTGTGTTGGTCAAAGGCTGGCCGCGCCTTTCCGAGACCTTTATCGCGCAGGAACTTGTCGCTCTTGAGGCGGCGGGGCAGCCTTTTGAGATTTGGTCGCTGCGTCACCCCACCGACACCAAAACTCACCCGCTTCATGATCGCCTCCAGGCACCGGTGCATTACCTGCCGGAGTATCTCTATGATGCGCCCGCTCGGGTGGCCGAGGCTCGCACTCGGGCGCAGACGCTGCCGGGCTACGCGGCGGCCTACGAAGTCTGGCGCGCTGATCTGCGCCGCGACCCGACGCACAACCGCATTCGCCGCTTTGGTCAGGCCTGTGTCCTGGCGGCGGAACTGCCGCCCGAGGTGCGCGGCCTTTATGCCCATTTCCTGCATACGCCCGCTTCGGTGGCGCGCTATGCCGCAATCATGCGGGGCCTGCCGTGGAGCTTTTCGGCCCATGCAAAAGACATCTGGACCTCGCCCGAATGGGAGTTGCGCGAAAAGCTCTCGGCGGCCAGCCATGGCGCGGCCTTTGGGGCCACCTGCACAGGGTTTGGCGCGAAGCATCTACAAGAGCTCTCTGACGGCACGCCTGTGGATCTGATCTATCACGGGCTTGATCTGTCGCGGTTCCCCGCCCCCCCTGCGCGTGTACTGCGCAGCCCGAATGCGCCGTTTCACATGATGTCGGTGGGGCGGCTGGTGGAGAAGAAAGGCTTTGACCGCTTGATCGCCGCGCTTGCGCTCCTGCCTCGGGATCTTGACTGGCACTGGACCCATATCGGTGGTGGCGGACTTGGGGATCTGTTGCAGGGCATGGCCGAAGACGCAGGCATTTCTGCTCGTATCACATGGCGCGGCGCCTGCGATCAGCCCGAGGTGATTGATGCGATGCGTGCGGCGGATCTCTTTGTGCTGCCTTCCCGTGTGGCTTCGGATGGCGACCGCGACGGCTTGCCCAATGTGCTGATGGAGGCGGCTTCGCAAGGCCTGCCGATCCTCTCGACCCCGGTGTCGGCTATTCCCGAGTTCATCGAAAGTGGCACCCATGGCCTCCTCAGCAGCGACGCGCCCGAGGCTTTGGCGGACGCGATGCTGCGTTTGGCCCATGCGCCCGAAGAGGCGCAGCGCATGGCCAAAGCCGCGCTTCTGCGTCTGCGCGCTGAGTTTGGCATGGATCCGGGTATTGCGCAGTTGAACACGCGCCTCAATGCGATGCTGAAGGACGCTGGATGAGCGCATCCCGTATCGCCTTTTATGCGCCCATGAAGGCTCCGACTCATCCTACGCCCTCTGGCGATCGCGCGATGGCTCAGAACCTGATGGAGCTTTTGCAATTGGGCGGTGCGGAGGTGATCCTCGCCTCAGAGCTGCGGCTTTATGATAAACTGGGCGACCCCGCGCATCAGCAGCTATTGCAGCGGCGCGCCGCTGATGAGGTCAGCCGTCTGGTCGAGGAGCTTCCGCCCGTGGACGCTTGGGTGACCTATCACAATTACTACAAAGCCCCCGATTTGCTCGGACCCGCCGTGGCCGAGGCCCGGGGCATTCCCTACGTGCAGATCGAGAGCACGCGCGCCAAGAAACGCCTGAAGGGGCCTTGGGCCGCATTTGCGCAGGCCGCCCACGAGGCCGCTGATCAGGCCGCGGTGATCTTCTACCTCACGGACCAGGACCGACAGACGTTGGAGCGCGATCGCGCAGGCGATCAACAGCTGGTGCATCTGCGCCCGTTTCTGCCGCAGGATGTGCTGCCTCCGGCAAGGGCAGAGTCAGACGACGCAGGCCGTACACTGCTGGCCGCTGGCATGATGCGTCCGGGCGACAAACTGGCGTCATATGCCCTTATTGCCGAGACGCTGCGCCACCTTGAGAAGACCGAGCGCGCGAGCGACTGGCAGCTTTTGATTGCGGGCGACGGCCCCGCGCGCACCGAGGTCGACGCGCTCATGGCGCCCTTTGGCGACCGGGTGCGTTTTCTCGGACAGCTCGGCCCCGAGGCCATGATAGACGCGTATCGTGCCGCAGATCTTTTCCTGTGGCCCGGCGTCAACGAAGCCTTCGGGATGGTCTATGTCGAGGCCCAATCTCATGGTCTACCTGTGGTCGCTCAAGACAGGCCCGGCTTGCGGGATGTGCTTTTGCCCGGGGATTATCCCGCTCCAGATGCTGGCGCGCGCGCCCTTGCCGCCCGTGTGGTGCACCTGCTGGCGGATGCGTCTGAGCGCAAAGACCTCGGGCGGCGGGCGCGGGATCATATCGCCCGCCACCACCTTCGCCCCGCCGCGTCCGCAACCCTCTGGGCGGCGCTCAAGCCACTATTTAGGGAACACAGCGCATGATCCGCCTTGCTCTTTTGCGCCACGGGCACACAGACTGGAACCGTGCAGGTCGCATTCAGGGGCGCAGCGACATCACACTCGATGCGGCCGCCCGCCAAGAGCTTGCAGCCCATGCCCTGCCGGGCACGTGGAAAGACGCGGACCTCTGGTCGAGCCCCCTGAAGCGCGCCGCCGAGACCGCCGAACTTGTGGCTGGACGTGCGCCCCAAACAGCAGCCGCGCTCATCGAGATGAATTGGGGCGATTGGGAAGGTCAACAGGGCGCGCTTTTGCGCGCAGACCCGCAATCAGGGTTTCGCGACATTGAACACTGGGGCTGGGATTATCGCCCGCCTGGGGGAGAAAGCCCTGCCGAGGTCTGGGCGCGGGTCGCGCCCTGGATCGCAACCCTGACGCGTGACACGGTTGCCGTCTGTCACATCGGTATCATGCGGATGATCCTTGCCCGCGCGCATGGCTGGGATTTCGATGGCCCCGCCCCGTTCCAGGTTAAGCGCAACCGCCTGTTTGTGGTCGAGATCTCTGGCGATCAGCTCGACCCATGGACAGAGCCCGTCAGGCTGGAGAAACGCGCGTCATGAAGGTTCTGATTGCTGTGACGCATCTCTTGGGCACCGGGCATCTGTCGCGCGCCCTCACATTGGGGCGGGCGTTTTCGCGACTGGGCCATGCCGTTACCGTGATCTCTGGCGGGTTTCCAGCGCCGCAACTCAGCCTTGAGAGCGTCCAGATCGAGCAATTGCCACCGCTGCGCTCTGATGGGGTGGCGTTCACGCGCCTGCTGGGCGAAGGGGGCGAGGTCGCGGATGAGGCCTATCTTGCCCGCAGGGTGCATCAGCTGGAAACCGTGGTTCAGGCTCGGGAACCCGATGTTCTGATCACGGAGCTTTACCCCTTTGGTCGCCGCGCTCTTAGGGCAGAGTTCCGCGCCCTCCTTGAGGCTGCCAAGGCCCTGCCCCGCCCGCCCCTGATCCTGTCCTCGATCCGTGATATTCTTGCCCCGCCGTCAAAGCCGCAAAAGGCCGTGGACGCCGATGCAATGATTGAGCGCTATTACGATGGCGTGCTCGTTCACTCCGACCCCAAGGCGACCCGGCTCGAGGTCAGCTGGCCTGTCTCGGACATGCTCGCCGCCAAGCTGCATTACACCGGCTATGTCGCCCCACCAGCCGCAGCGCCGCATCCCGATGGGGTTGGCAAAGGCGAAATCCTCGTCAGCGCTGGCGGTGGCAGCGTCGGAGATGCACTATATGCCTGCGCCATTGAGGCCGCCAAGGAGATGCCAGACTATAGCTGGCGCATTCTTGTCGGCGGCGCGGATGCGGCGGCGCGGATCGCAGAGTTGCACGACCCAAGTTCGCCCGCGAGTCTTGAGCCTGCCCGCTCTGACTTTCGCGCGATGCTGCCCCATGCCGCCGCCTCCGTGAGCATGTGTGGCTACAATACCGCACTGGATTTGCTGCAATCGGGTACCCCAGCGGTGCTCGTGCCCTTTGATGCGGGCAAGGAGGTGGAGCAGACCCTGCGCGCCAAGAGCCTGTCTCCGTTACCAGGTTTTGAGGTCGAAGCGGCGGCGACACTCACGCCAGCCCGTCTCGCGACAGCGCTGCGCCGCGTTATGCAGGATACGCAACGCAGCCTTGACGGCTTTGAATTTGACGGAGCGGGTCAGAGTGTGGAGATTGCCGCAACGCTGCTGAGGGGGCAGCGCGCTTGAGCGCAATTGGGGGATTTTGAATGACCGAAGGCTGGGACGCGCTGGACGCGGAGCTGGAGCAATGGGCTGCGGCGGGTCTGCGTTTGCCGCTGTGGTGGCGCGATGATGATGCAGTTACCCCGACCGATGCGTTGACGCGGCTTGAAGCAATGGCAACGCGGCTTGATCTTCCGGTGCATCTGGCGGTGATCCCGAAAGCGGCAGAAGACGCGCTGGCGCAACATGTATCACAGTCGAGCCATTTGATCCCCGTCGTGCACGGTTGGGCGCATGTGAACCACGCAAATCCTGACAAGAAGACCTGCGAATTTCCCAGCACCCGCCCTGTGGACGAGGCGTTGACCGATGCCGAACAGGGGGTCGAGCGACTGAAACATCTGTTTGGCGCGCGGTTGCAGCCCATGTTCGTCCCACCGTGGAACCGGATCTCGCCTGCGATGTTGCCGTGGCTTGCGGGGCTGGGCTTTGCTGCAATCTCCACCTATGGACCCCGCAAGCGCACGCAGGCGGCATCGGGTCTGGTGCAGATCAACACCCATATTGATCCGATCGACTGGAAAGGTGGGCGCGGTCTTATGCCTGAGGCTCAGATCCTTCAGAAGCTGGTGGCCAATTTGCAAGCGCGGCGCAGCGGTCAGCAGGATAATGCGGAACCGCTGGGTCTCCTGACGCATCATCTTGTGCATACGGACGAGGTATGGGAGTTCTGCGACACCTTGCTGCGCCGTCTCCTTGAGGGGCCAGCCCATCCCTGGCGTTTCAACGAGAGGATCAACTGAGTGAGCCGACTGGACAGTATGCTGCGCCGCCTGACCGCGCAACGCGATGGGCTAAATTGGGCCGCGCAAGAGATTTCGCTCCTCACCGGGGATGTTCTTGATCTCGGGCTTGGCAATGGTCGCACCTATGATCACCTGCGCGAAGTGATGCCGGAGCGCCGGATCTGGGTCATCGACCGCGTCCTTCAATGCCACCCGTCCTGTGTCCCGCCGGAAGAGAACTTTTTGCAAGGCGAAGCGGCTCCGATGCTGGACCGCCTGGCAGAGGGTGGCCATAAGCTCGCGCTGGCGCATTACGATCTGGGGTTTGGGATCAAAGAAAAAGACGTGGCCGAAGCAGCAAAACTCTCTCCGGTGATTGCGCGCGTCATGGTGCCGGGCGGGGTGATCGTCTCTGGCCAGCCTCTTGTGGGCTTCAAAGAGATCGATGGCCCCGAAGGCATCCCCGAAGGCCGCTACATGTTCTATCGCGTGGAGTAATCCGCACCACGCCGCACCACGTCCAATGGATCGCTGGAAATAGGATGCGCATCGTCTTTGAGGGGGTGCGCTTTGCTGTGCAAATCGCGCTGGGGCGGAGGCCCAACGCTTTTGGGGGCGGCTTAGCCGCACGCATAAAGGGGCGGGAGCCTCCCGGTTCTGCAACAGCGCATAGGTCAGCACTCCTGCCTGATTGTTTCGCGTGCGAAACAACAGGTCACCAAGGCTGATACTTTATGTAGGCGTTGCGTGGAGAGCGCACGCTGACATCTGCGAGTCCACGCAACAAAGCCGTTTTGCGCGCATATTTGCGCGCAGAGGCGCCGCTCAGGCGTGTAAGAGCGGTGTGCAAAGCGCGCGCGCTATCAACGCGCGCTTTACGACACTGGCGCCCTCAGGCCACACGCGCGCCGCGCGAATAAACTGCGCGCAGCATCGGCACGCCCTCACGGGTGCGAAAGCGGATCAAGTCCGCGCGTTTGCCAACCTCCAGCACCCCGCGATCGGTCAAGCCCACCGACGCAGCAGGCGCAGCCGTCACGGTGGCCATCCCGCGCGCCAGATCACCCCAGATCTCGCCCAGTTTGACAGCCGCCTGCAGCAGCGCGGCCGGGATATAGTCCGAGGACACGATGTCCAAAAGCTCCAGATCCGCAAGCTCTCGCGCGGCGACATTGCCGGAGTGCGAACCACCCCGAATGAGGTTGGGCGCGCCCATCATCACCTTGATCCCATGGGCATGGCAGGCCCGCGCGGCCTCAACCGTGGTGGGGAACTCGGCCAGCCGAATTCCATGGCCTGCCGAGGTCTGCACCTGATCTGCAGTGGTGTCATCATGGCTGGCCAGCACTGCGCCAAAGCGGGCGGCCTCGGCCACGGTGGTTGCCTCGTGGAGATCACCAAAGCGGGCGCGCAGATCCTTCAGTTGCGCCACATGGTTGATGAATTCCTCATCCGACATGCCACGTTTGGACTTCACGTATTGCTCGAGTTTCGCAATATCGCGGAACTGGCGCTGACCGGGGGTGTGGTCCATCAGGCTCACAAGGCCCACGCGGTCCTCGGCGGTGAACTCCGCCAGCTCCTCGGCCAGCGTTTCAGAGCAGACTTCGGCGCGCAGGTGCAGGAAATGACTGATCTTCAGCATGTCCTTGGTGCGCAGGTCCAGCATCTCGCTCGCAAGCTGGCGCGCATATTTGATATAGCGCCCCTTGCCGGACGGGATCGAACCCACCCGCATTGCATCAAAGACGGTGGTGATGCCGGTCGAGGCAAGCTCGGCGTCATGGGCGACCAGGGCCGCCGCATGGGGCCAGTCAACCCCGGGTCGGGGTTCGATGTGGCGTTCCAGATTGTCGGTGTGCAGTTCCACAAGGCCAGGGCTGAGGAAATCGCCCTCAAGATCCACCGCGCCCGCAGGCACAGAAGAGCCGTCGGCGATGTCGGCGATCACGCTATCTGAGATTTTTACGCAACCGGTGCGGGTCTCGCCCGCAAGGATCAGCGTGGCATTGGCAAGGATCATCTCTTGTGTCATCTGGAGTTCACATCTTTCGGGATAGAGAAGGCCCACGTCTTAGGAGGCCAATGTGACATTTACGCGATATGCGATCTATTATGCGCCCTGCGCCGATGCGGCGTGGAGCAAATGGGCAACGAGCTGGCTCGGTTGGGACATCGTGGCGGGCCGCGAGGTGGCGCATCCCAGTGCCGGGGCGCTGGATGTGACGACGATCACGGCCACCCCGCGCAAATACGGTCTGCACGCCACCCTGAAGCCGCCGATGCGACTGGCTGACGGGCATGATGAGAGCGCCCTGCGTGGTGCATGTGAAGCCCTGGCGGCGCGTCTGCCCCCCGTCCAACTGGAGGGCCTCCAAGTTGAGCGGCTTGGCCGGTTTCTGGCGCTGCGTCCCATCGGCGATGTGGGCGCTCCGAACGCGCTGGCGGCAGCCTGTGTGACCGAGCTTGACGGGTTTCGTGCGCCGGCACCGGATGCGGAGATTGCAAAACGCCGCGCGGGCGGCCTCAGTGCCGAGCAGGACGCCCACCTTCTGCAATGGGGCTACCCTTATGTGTTGGATCAGTTCCGCTTTCACATCACCTTGACCGGAAAACTGCCAAAACGGGAGCTGCCCGCGGTCGAGGCCTATCTGGCGGAGGCCCTTGTGCCGCTCTTGCCACAGCCCTTTGTGATCAACGACTTGGCGCTGATGGGCGAGGCGGAGGATGGGCGTTTTCACCTGATCCAACGCTATGCCCTCTCGGCCTGAATGATTGCCTGAGCCTCGACGATTGCGGCGCTGAGCGCGCCGCTGTTGTCGACCTCATGGACCTGACGCAAACCCTCGGGCAGCGCTAGGCTGGCACGGGCAAGGCGGCGTTCCACCTCGGCGGCATCCTCGCGCCCGCGTCCGGCCAAACGCGCGGCCAGCACTTCGGGGCGGGCCGTGACAGAGATCACGCGGAAATCGTCGAACACCTCCTGCGCCTGCAACAGAACCGCGCGCGAGAGGTTCACAAGGACGCCCGTGGCGCCCTCGCGCAGTTTTTCAATGTCGCGCGGAATGCCGTAGCGCAGCCCATGGGCATTCCAATGGAGCGCAAAGACATCCGCCTCGACCAAGGCCTGAAACTCGGCCTCGCTCACGGGTTGATAGTCCTCCCCCCCGGCTTCGGGCGCGCGGGTAATCACACGGCGCATGGAGCGCAGGCGCGGATCAGCGACCGCAAGGCCGCTCATCAGGCTGTCCTTGCCGACACCCGAGGGGCCGACAACAGCGATGACCGGCCCCTTTGCAGGGGATGTGTCGGCGGGTACGCTCATGCGGCAGCCTTTGGCGCAAAGGCCGACACATCAACAAACCGATCGCAGACCTGCTCGCGCGCGGCCTCGTCGTGAAAGATGCCGATGATGGCTGCGCCCCGCGCCTTGGCGCTCTCGATGAGGCCAAGAACCGTTGCGCGGTTTTGCGCATCAAGGCTGGCGGTGGGCTCATCCAGCAGCATCGCCGGGTAGTCATAGGCAAAGCCCCGGGCGATATTCACGCGCTGCTGTTCACCGCCCGAAAATGTCGTTGGGCTCAGGGTCCAGAGCCGTTCGGGGATGTTGAGCTGCGCCAGAAGCGAGGCCGCACGGTCGCGCGCCTTTTCAACCGGGGTGCCCACCGACAAGAGCGGCTCGGCGACCACATCAAGCGTCGAAACCCGAGGCACCACCCGCAGGAACTGGCTCACGTAGCCAAGTGTCTTGCGGCGCAGTTCCAGAATTTCGCGCGGCTCGGCATTGGCGACATCAAGCCCACCGATCAGGATATGGCCGGAGGCGGCAAGGTAATTGCCGTAGATGAGCCGCATCAGGGTCGATTTCCCGGCGCCGGAGGCCCCGACCAGCCCAACGCACTCGCCCGGGCTGACGGAAAGGTTTGCCCCCTCCATCACCGGAATAAGCGCGCTGCCCTGATTGTGCAGGGTGAAAGTCTTGGAGACATTTTGAATGTCGATCATCGGAGTTTGAGAAGCGGTCATAGCCAGCCTTTCCAACAAATAAAGGGAAGCCCGCCGCGCACAGATCCCATGTGCGCGCCAGAGGCCTTGGTCACACCTGCAACACGGAGGAGACCAGAAGTTGCGTGTAGGCGTGTTGCGGATCATCCAGCACCTGATCGGTGAGGCCGGTTTCCACGACGTGGCCGGACTTCATAACCATAAGGCGATCAGCCAGCAGGCGCACCACGGCGAGGTCGTGGGTGACGATGATCGCCGAGAGCCCCATTTCACGCACCAAACCACGCAAGAGGTCCAGAAGCCGCGCCTGTACCGAGACATCCAAGCCCCCGGTGGGTTCGTCCATGAACACCAGACGCGGGCCGGTCACCAAATTGCGCGCGATCTGCAAACGTTGCTGCATGCCGCCCGAGAAGGCCGTGGGGCGATCATCTACCCGGCTCTCGTCGATCTCCACCCGGTCGAGCCAGTCGACGGCGCGGTCGCGGATGTTACCATAGTGACGGTCTCCCACGGCCATCAGACGCTCGCCAATGTTACCGCCTGCCGAGACCGACATGCGCAGGCCCTCGCGGGCGTGCTGATGCACAAAGGCCCAGTCGGTGCGCCCCAGCATACGGCGCTCGGGTTCGGACATGGTGAGCGTATCGACGGGACCACGATCCCGGGTGTCAAAGATCACCTCGCCGCCGTCGGTGTCCAGATGACCTGCAAGGCAGTTCAGCAAGGTGGACTTGCCGGAGCCCGACTCGCCCACGATGCCCATGACTTCACCCGGATAAAGATCAAAGGAGACATCCGTACAGCCGATGCGATGGCCATACATCTTTTTGATATTGTTGACTTTCAGAAGGGGATGCATCACGCGGCCTCCGGTCCGGTGTTGAGAGGAGCGTTCTGACCGAGCCGGCCCACATGGCCTGCCTCGCGCCGGGAACGGCAATAATCGGTGTCGGAGCAGACGAACATCCGCCCGCCCTGATCGTCCACGATGACCTCGTCGAGATAGCTGTCCTCTGCCGCGCAGAGGTCGCAGGGGTGTTCGGCCTTGGTGGCCTCGAACGGGTAATCCTCAAAATCGAGAGAGACCACTTTGGTGTAGGGCGGAACCGCATAGATCCGTTGTTCGCGTCCTGCGCCAAAGAGCTGGATCGCGGCCATTTCCATCTTGGGGTTGTCGAACTTCGGAATGGGAGACGGGTCCATCACGTAGCGCCCCTCCACCTTCACCGGATAGGCGTAGGAGGTGGCAATGGCGCCATGTTGGCTGATGTCTTCATAGAGCTTCACATGCATGAGGCCGTATTCCTCAAGCGCGTGCATTTTGCGGGTCTCGGTCTCGCGCGGTTCCAAAAAGCGCAGAGGTTCCGGGATCGGCACCTGATACACAAGGATCTGGTCCTCGCGCAGATCGGCCTCCGGGATGCGGTGGCGGGTCTGGATGATCGAGGCTTTTTCGGTTTCCTCAGTAGTGGCAACACCTGCGGTGCGTTCAAAGAACTTACGGATAGAGACCGCGTTGGTGGTGTCATCCGCGCCCTGATCGATCACTTTGAAGGTGTCATCGGGCGTCAGTGCCGCCGCAGAGACCTGCACGCCGCCGGTGCCCCAGCCGTAAGGCATGGGCATTTCGCGGCTTGCAAAAGGCACCTGATAACCGGGGATGGCGAGACCTTTGAGGATCGCGCGACGGATCATCCGCTTGGTCTGCTCGTCGAGGTATGCAAAGTTGTAGTCAGACATAGTGGGCATCCTTCTTAGCTGTAGCCCGGCACCGCCGGGCAGCGCCCGACCTCCCCCACGGGAGGGCGCTTCGCACCCACCCGAGGTCGGGCATTGCCCTATGTTCCGTATGCTTCATTCCGCCGCCTCCCGCGCTTGCTCAGCCTCAGTGCGCGCGGCCTCGGCCTCGCGGCGCAACTTGCGCACCAGTTCGAGTTCGGACTGGAAATCCACGTAATGCGGCAGTTTGATATGTTCGAGGAAACCGGTCGCCTGGATGTTGTCGCAGTGGCTGAGGACAAATTCCTCATCCTGCGCAGCCGCGCCGAGGTCGTCTTCGCCCAGCTCTTTCCAGCGCAGCGCACGGTCCACAAGCGCCATGGAGATCGCCTTGCGCTCTGTCTGGCCGAACACCAGACCATAGCCACGGGTGAACTGCGGCGGCTCGGTCTTGGAGCCTTTGAATTGGTTCACCGTCTCGCATTCCGTCAGCTCCACCTCGCCGATTTCAATGGCAAAGCCCAGTTCTGGGATGTCCATCTCAACCGCAACGGTGCCAATCCGCAATTCGCCCACAAAGGCGTGGTTGCGCGCGTAGCCGCGTTGGGTGGAATAAGCCATGCCCAGCACAAAGCCCTCATCGCCGCGGGTCAGCGTCTGCAAGCGGGTGGCGCGATCCGCCGGAAAGGACATCGGCTCTCGGGTGATGTCCTTGGGCGTGGCGTCAGAGTCCTCTTCGGTCTGGATGATATCCTCACCGCGCAGGAAGGACGTCACATGCGGGGTCGGCTCTAGGCGCGGCTCCGCAGCAGGTGCCTCGGGCACCTCGCCTTCGGCGGCGAGTTTGAAGTCCAGTAAACGGTGCGTGTAGTCAAAAGTCGGCCCCAAGACCTGCCCGCCCGGTACGTCCTTGAAGGTCGCGGAGATGCGACGATCACAGGTCATATCGGCTGTCTCTACCGGCTTGGAATTCCCAAACCGGGGCAAGGTGGTGCGATAAGCCCGCATCAAAAAGATCGCCTCGATCAAGTCGCCCCGCGACTGTTTGATCGCCAGTGCGGCCAGATCGGGATCATAGAGCGAACCCTCGGCCATCACGCGGTTCACTGCCAGCTTCAGCTGTTCGCGGATCTGCGCGAGGGACAGCTCAGCGATGCTCTGATCGCCCCGGCGTTCTTCGGCGAGCCAGGCATGGGCATTGTCAATCGCCCGCTCACCGCCTTTTACGGCTACGTACATCTGCTTAGCCCTCCGGTTGAATCTGGGTCGAGCGCGGCAGAGCGGCAATCTCGGACCCGGAGGTGAAAAATACATCTACCCCAAGCGGGTAGAGCATGGCGTTGCGCTGCATCAGAGCCACATCGGGCAGATACATCCGCGCGTGTTCCTTGATGCCGGGCCCCCTGAGCATGGCATTTGGGGGCTCAAACGCGGGGCTCTCAACAATGAGCGTCGCGGAGCGATCGGGGTATTCCGAGGTGCCGATGCGATATTGCTCAAGCGGCATCAGCGCGTCCCAGCCCCCCACGGCGAAATCCGCTTTGGCGGCGCGCACAATCGGCGCGCCGGTATGAAAGGTGATCCAGCCGCGCAGGGCGGCGCTGTCCACGTCCGGCGCCAGAAACAGACCTGTCTCCGGGTCTGCCAGCGTCAGGATCAGGCTTGCTGCGGCTTGGCTCAGGCCTTCGGGGGCGCTGCCACCGGTGATTTCACGGATCTCGCCGGGGCGCGCCATAACGTCCATCGCGGCACGAAACGCATGGGCCGAGGCCACTGCAGGATCGGCAAAACCGCCTGTATAAATCTCGGTGTCGGGCATCAGTCCTCTCCTCGCACCATCGTAAAGAAGTCCACCTTGGTCGCGGCGGCTTTGGCAGCGCGGGCCTCTCGGGCCGCGTCACGCTCCGTGCGCAGGGGGGTCAGGATCTTGTTCTCGAGCTCCGGGGCGGCCTCTGTTTGCATCATCGCGTCCAATTTGGCGGCCATCTCCGCCTGCCGCTTGCTGCGACCCTGCACATAGCCATGCCCCACTTCGCCAGATACGAGTTTGAGCGTGCAGCGGGTGACGGTCATCTCGCCGAGGTTAAACGGTGCGCCGCTTGCGCCTGTGCGCCCGCGGACCATCACACCACCGGTTTCGGGCGCGCGTAGAAAAGCATGCTCGGGGCTATGCCCGAAGGCCTCGAACAGGCTGGCAAGCCGAGCCTCGGGCGCGGTGGCCAGCAGGCTCATCCAGGCCTTGCGGTCCTCGGGCGTTCTCTCTTGTGTCATGTCTGGTGTCGCCTCTTGGCAGATTAGTCTACATGTCCTATACAACTAGACAAATACTACCCGAGTCGCCTTGCTGCGCGCAAGCCGCTCTCTTGTGAAGCTTTCATGACGAAGGAAATAGCATGACCAAAGCCGCTTCCCGCACCCCGGTCTGGAAGTCGATTGCAATCACCTTGACCGATGACATCGCGCAAGGGCGCTATGACCGCGGGGCGAAGCTGCCGGCAGAGGCGCAGCTCGCGGAGCGCTTTGGCGTCAACCGTCACACGGTGCGGCGGGCGCTCGCGGATATGTCGGAACAGGGGCTGGTCCACGCGCGGCGCGGCGCCGGGGTGTTTGTTGCCGCAAAACCCACCGATTACCCGGTTGGAAAACGCATCAGGTTTCACCAGAACATCCGGCGCGCAGGGCGCGTGCCTAGCAAGAAAGTTCTGCGTCTCGAGACGCTTGCGGCCGACGCAAGGGAGGCCGATGTGCTGGAGCTGGAACCGGGCGACCCGGTGGTGGTTTATGAAGGTCTGTCCTATGCGGACGATCATCCGGTTGCGCTGGCGCGGACGTTGTTTCCGGCAGACCGCCTGCCCGGCATCATCGACGCGCTTCAGTCACATGACTCGATCACGGCAGCGCTGAAGGCCTGCGGCGTAGAAGATTATACCCGCCGCGAAACCCGCATTACGGCAAAGCTTGCGACCGCCACCCAGGCGCTACATCTGCGCACGTCTGAAGGCGCGCCGATCCTGCGCACCACCGGGATCTCGGACGACCTCAACGGTGTGCCGATCGAGTTCGGCCGCACATGGTTTGCAGGAGACCGGGTGACGCTGACAGTTGGCGACGACTGAGCCAGAGCGCGCGCCCTGGGGCGCGCGTCACGTACTCAAGCGTTTGCGATTATTCGTATTTTTCGAGAAATGCCTCAGCGGGTAAGGCGCGAAAATCCGCGAGCGCTGCACGCAAGGTCGCGTGATCCCAGTCCCACCACGCCAGCGCGATCATCCGTTCTGCAACGGGTTCTGTGTAGCGTCGCCGGATCAGCTTTGCTGTGTTGCCGCCGACGATTGTGTAGGGGGCCACGTCCTTTGTGACCACTGTACCAGCGGCCACCACGGCGCCGTGACCGATTGTGACCTCGGGCTTGATCAACGCACCATGGCCAATCCAGGTGTCGTGTCCGATCTCTGCGCGTCGGCTTTTGCGATGAGCAAACCAATCCGCGTCATCCTCGGCATCCTCCCAGTAGCTTGCCGAGCGATAGAGGAAATGGTGCAGAGAGGCCTTCTCCATCGGATGATCTGTCGCGCCGATCCGCACGCAGCTTGCGATATTTGCAAATTTGCCAATCTGTGCGTTGGCGATGTCGCACATCCGGTCGCAATAGCTGTAGTCGCCAAATGCGCTGTTGGCGACACGGGTATTGGCCCCGATTTCGACCCAAGCCCCAAAGGTGCTGTTGGTGAGGCTACAGCCCGGGTGGGCGTAGGGGTCTGAGGCTGAGAGTTTGGGCATTTGCGCACCTTTAGAATATACAACTAGACTTTCGTGACGGTGTGTGTTGCACGAACAACCTCGTCCAACGGGCGGCGGTTGTAATGCAGACGCCTCTCACCCGCGTGAAAGGCGCCTTGCTTCGTAACCCATCCGGGTCGTCGAAGAGGTCAGTGACCACCCTCATCGCCGCGGATCAGGCGCTTGCGCAGCCAGCCCGAGAACCAATCCATCACCATCACCATGAGGATGATCAGAACGATGTAATAGGAGACCTCTTCCCAGTCCTTTTGGGTGATGATCGCCTGTGTGAGCAAGAGACCGATCCCGCCGCCGGTGATGGCACCGATAATGGTGGCCGAGCGGGTGTTTGATTCAAGGAAGTACAAAAGCTGCGACAGCAGAACCGGCGTAATCTGCGGGATCACCCCAAAGCGGTAGCGCTGGACCGGTTTTGCACCGGTGGAGGCCACGCCCTCGATCTGTTTTTCATCCACGTTTTCGAGGGCTTCGGAGAAGATTTTGCCGAAGGTGCCGGTGTCCGTGATCAGGATCGCAAGCGCGCCGGTGAGCGGACCAGGACCAAAGGCACGGGCCAGAACAACGGTCCAGATGAGCGAGTCGACACCGCGCACAAAGTCAAAGACACGCCGGGTGGCAAAGCGGATGATCCGCACGGGCATGAAATTCCGCGTCCCCAGAAAGGCCAGCGGCAGCGCCACCAGACCCGCACCAAAGGTGCCGAGGAAGGCCATCAGGATCGTCTCACCGATGGCCCAGGCCACATCGCTGTGCCGCCACATCTTGTTGGTCCAGAAGTCGTTCCAGATCGCGCCTGCCTCGCCAGACACTGCGTGCCCCACAAGCTCTAGCGGACCCATGCCGTGATAGGGGCTGTCGAGCGTGAAGAAGAACAGCTCCCAGCCATAAAAATAGCGGAAAACCTCGGCGCGGTTGCGGGTCACGGTCAGGCGCCCCGCATCGGTGGTGATCGCCAGACGGTTCTTCGAGAGGTTGATCCACGCGGGCACCTCACCCTCGGGCAGGACGGCCTGTACACCTTGGCTGCGCGAGGGCGTGGCGGTCACGAGACCATAGCCCGGAATATCATATTCGATCGTCTCGGGGCCAAAGCGCACCACATGGCCACCTGTGAGGTCGATCACCGTGGTTGCCCCCGGCGTGACCCATTCGGGGCTCATGCCTTCGGGGTATTCGCCTTTGCGCTCCCCCTCAACCGCGTAGGTCACATCGCCCGTGCGATTGTCGCGAGTCACATGGGTCTTGTAGCTATAAGTGTCGGACACCAGCGTGCGGGCATTGTCCATAGAGGCACGTTCCCACAGGCCCGGTACGTCAAACGCAAAGAACACATAGGTGAGATAGGCGAGGATGAGGGCCGGAATGCCGAAGTTCATCAGCCGTTTCTTGAAAAACAGCTTGTCCATCTGCCCTTTGAGCGGCGCGGTGTTGAGGTCGAGGGTGGTCATATCTCAGGCCCCTTTCCGGTTGCCGTGGGTCAAACGGTCACGCAGCGTGCCAGAGATCTGGTCCACCACCACGATGGTCACAAAGAGCAGGATGAAGATCGCGGCAGCTTCGTCATATTTGCCCTGTCCCCAGGACATCGAATTCTTGAGCTCGTAGCCAATCCCGCCTGCGCCCACGAAGCCGAGGATCGCGGAGGCGCGAATGTTGATCTCAAACCGCAGGAGCGCATAGGACACATAATTCGGCCCCACCTGAGGGATCACCCCAAGCCACATGCGTTGTGCCCAGGAGGCCCCGGTCGAATTGAGGCCCTCGACAGGCTTGAGCGAGGCGTTTTCATTTACTTCGGAGAACAGCTTGCCCAAGGCGCCCGCCGTGTGGATCGCGATAGCGATCATCGCTGGCACCGGGCCACCCCCCAAAAGGAAAATCAGCACCAGGGCGATCACGATTTCCGGGATCGCGCGGCAAATGTCCATGATACGGCGAAACAGTGGAATGAGCGCGGGCCAAGGCGCCATGCCCCGGGTGGAAAGCAGGGACAAAAGCGTGCCGAAGATTGCACCGATGAGCGTGGAGGCCCCGGCAATATTCAAGGTCTCGATCAGTGCGGGCAGAAAGTGAACCACATGGGCCGGAAGCTCGGCGATTTTCTCCACCGCTTCAGAGAGCACCTCAGCGGGGTAGTCAAAGATGCGCTGATACCCATCTGCAAACGAGCCTGCGTTGCGGTCATCGGCGGTGCGAAACCCCGCCACCATAAGCGCGATGAAGAGGGCCAGAAGCACCCCGCCATAGATGCGCTTGCGACGGGTGAGATCGGCGTATTGCGCCTTGATCTCAGCCACCGATCCGGGGGCCTGAGCGGTCAGATCAGCCATTGAATTCTTCCTGAGTCATGGAGTGTGGCCTACGGCACCAGAAGGCGCAAAAGGGCCACGCATGTGGGGTCCGGGCATTGGCCCGAACCCCACAAAGGTGAGTGTCGACGCTTAGTTGGACTTCAGCTTGCGCGCTTCGATGATGACCTCATAGGCCTCATGCGAGATCGGCTGGAAGCCTTTGGAGTCGCCCGCTGCAACAGAGTAGTAGCAGTCGTAGTCCATTGCCGGCATCGACGCCATAAGCGCGGTCATCTTCACTTTGACGTCCTCGGGCAGCGCCTTGCGCAGAACAACCGGGCCTTCGGGGATCGGCTTGGACTGCCAGATCTGGACCAGATCGTTCATGTCGACGAGTCCCGCGTCCACGGCCTTGCGCAGCGCGCCGGAGTTATAGCCGTCTTCCCAGTTGCCCAAGCCGTCGGCCCAGGTCACACCAGCGTCGATGTCGCCGTTTGCAACCGCAACGATGGTCTGCTCGTGACCGCCGGTGAACTTCACCTCACCGAAGTAGTCGCCGGACTGCATGGTGGAACCGGTCGCCTGCGGGATCTCGATGGATGGGATCAGGTAGCCGGAGGTGGAGTTCGGATCACCAAAGCCAAAGACCTTGCCTTTGACGTCCTCAAGGGCGTTGATGTTGCTGTCCTTGCGGGCAAAACCAACCGAGTAGTAGCCGTAGCCGCCATCGACGTTTACTTTGACCAGAACCGGCTCAACCGCTTCGGGGTCGGAGAGATAGGTCTTTGCGTAGCCGGAAGCGCCCAGCCAGGCCATGTCGATGGTGCCGCCCAGCAGACCCTGGATCACGCCGTTGTAGTCGGCAGGCGCAAAGAGTTTGGTTTCAACGCCCAAGAGCTCTTCGGTTTTGGCGCGCAGGCACTCGTTGGAGTTCAGACGGTCCTGAGCGTTCTCACCGCCCAGGATACCGATGCGGAATTCAGAGATGTCGTCTGCCAGGACCGGGGTGGTCAGGGCGGTGGAGGCCAGTGCGGCAAGGATCAGGTGTTTCATCGTGGAATACTCCGGTTTTGGTTGGCCCGAGGCCCTACCGGCCCCGGGGTGATGAAAGGGGTCGGGACTAGACGTAGGCCTCTGCCGTGCGGACGGCGTCGGTTTGCTCCAGCGTTTCGATTGCTGTCGAGGTCGCGGCCTCAGAGAAATCGGCGCCAGCGCCATAGATCTCGCGGGCGACGCCGGTGGTGAGTTGCTCGGGCAGGCCGTCAAAGACGATGCGCCCGTCGCGCATGCCCACCACGCGGTCGCAGTAGCGGCGCGCAGTATCCAGCGTGTGCAGGTTTGCGATGACGGTGCGGCCGTCTTCTTCGTGGATGCGGCGCAGAGCCTCCATCACGGTCTGCGCATTCATCGGGTCCAGCGAGGCGATCGGCTCGTCCGCGAGAATGATCTTGGGGTCCTGCATCAGGGCGCGGGCAATGGCCACGCGCTGCTGCTGTCCACCCGAGAGGGCTTCGGCACGCTTGGGGGCGTGCTCGGCAATGCCAAGACGGTCGAGGATCTCGATCGCCTTGTGGATGTCCGCCATCGGATAAAGATTGAACACGGTCGCCAGTGTCGAGCGGCGATTCAGCGTCCCGTGCAGCACGTTGGAAACCACATCCATGCGCGGCACCAGGTTGAACTGCTGAAAGATCATCGCGCATTCAGACTGCCAGGCGCGTTTGTCCTTGCCCTTGAGGGTGGTGATTTCGCGCCCCTCAAAGCTGATCGAGCCCTCGGTGGCGTCGCCCAGGCGGTTGATCATCCGCAGCAGGGTGGATTTGCCTGCGCCCGAGCGTCCGATGATGCCCAGCATGCAGGGTTTGTCGATGTCGAGCGTCGCGGTCTCAACCGCTGTCTTGTCGCCGAATCTCTTGGTCAGTTTGTTGATGCGCAGCACTTGGCGGCCCCCTTTGGTTCCGCGGTGATGTACGCAATTGGCTCAAATCATTTGTGTCGGTGCTGTAAAACTTTTGTAACTGCCCTCGATTTCTGCCGCGTGGCTCTGGCACGCTGCGCTCAGAGGGCCATGGCGACAATATTCGCGTTCGATCAGAGAATTTTGCCGCTCCGCCCGAGGCCAAAGGCCAATGTGACCCTGTGCAGCCAGACTGAGACAGGCTATACGGCGCGCAGAAACTCAAGACTCATCCTGTCTCTGCCTCTATGTGCCAAGGAACCCTGCTGATGTCCTTTGATCGCTCCATCAAGATCGCCCCTTCCATTCTTTCCGCGGACTTCGCCAACTTTGGCCAGGAAATTCAGGCCATCGAAGCCCAGGGCGCGGATTGGGTGCATGTGGACGTGATGGATGGCCACTTTGTGCCGAACCTCACCTTTGGCCCCGCAGCGGTCAAAGCCTTCCGCCCGCACGTCAAAACCGTGATGGACGTGCATCTGATGATTGCGCCGGTCGATCCCTATATCGACGCTTACGCGGATGCGGGCGCCGATGTGCTGACCGCACATGTCGAAGCCGGGCCGCATATCCACCGCACGCTGCAAGCCATCCGCGCGGCGGGCATGAAGGCCGGTGTGGCGCTGAATCCCGGCACGCCGGCCGAGGCGGTGGCACATCTCCTGGATTTGACCGATCTCATTTGCGTCATGACCGTGAATCCGGGCTTTGGCGGCCAAAAGTTTATCGACATGACTGCCAAGATCCGCAGCCTCCGCGAGATGATCGGCGACCGCCCGGTGCACATCGAAATCGACGGTGGCGTTGACCCGACCACAGCGCCCCTTGTGGTCGAGGCCGGTGCTGACGTCCTGGTGGCAGGCTCTGCGGTGTTCCGTGGCGGATCTGTCGAGGCCCCTGAGGTCTACGGCGAAAACATCCGCAAGATCCGCGCCGCTGCAAACGCCTGATCCTATCGCTTGCCCTCGGCGCCATTAGGCCGCCGGGGGTGCTGCCCAATTGATCGGGCTGCGCCGTACCTTCTGACTCTGCGGATCAGCGTGGCGGTCAGCGCGGGGTGATCCGTCGGAAAATCGCGGTCGCTGTTGCCAAAAGCTGCCCCGCTTCGTCGTGCAGCTCTCCCATCACATGTGCCGTGCTTTTCCCACCGCCAGTGGTGCGTGCGGTGGCGATCACCTACCCCGCAGACGTCGACGCGATGTAAGAAAGATTGAGCGCAACAGTCACAACCGACGCGTTGCCTTCGGGATCAAAATAGCGTCCCGCCGTATGGCCGCAGGCCACATCCATCAACGTCGCTACCATGCCGCCGTGCAAAATCCGATGCCGATTGAGATGCCGCGCCGCAAGATCCAGCGTAACGCGACAGGTCCCGGCGGCATCGAACTGGGTTTGATAGCCCACCATTTGCTGACATCCGGGGTCAGAGACTACTTCTACCGCTTGCGCCTCAGAGTCTGACGTCATCGCCGCATCCTTCATCATTCTTGCGTGATCGCGGCGACAGTGACGTGAAGCCCGTCAAAGGTCCAGCCCGCGTTGGGGCAAGACCCGCATCCACGCGTCAGCGCACGATCACGCCCTCTTTGATCCAGGCATCAAACTGTGCCAGCACCGCATTGGTGAATTCGGCGTCATTGATGTGGCAGTCGAGCTCCTGCAGTTGCGCGTTCTCCGGAACTCCGCGACGCATCTCATCGCAAAAGGCCCGAAGCCCTTCCGCATCATGCAGATCGCCGCCGGCGCGGTCCCATTCGTTGCAGCCCGCGCGGGGCAAGAACACCGTGACTGGTGCTGAGGCCCGGGCAAGCTTGTTGCACATCTCTTGCGCGACGCGCTGTCGTTCTCGCGCATCAAGCATGGCCGACGTCAGCAAGCGGTTATGGGCGTGGCACTCCCGTCCGCGCAGTTGCTCCGGCGCACCCTGCCAGCCGACAAAATCCACAAGGTCATAGCATCCCGGCGCAATCAGTTGCGGGACACCCGCATGCCCGGCGTGTGTCATGCGCCCCTCGCCCGCCGACAAGCCGCCAAAGAGATGATTGCTCACTTCTTGAGGGGCAAAATCCATCACCGCCGCAAAAGCGCCCTCCCCCGCAAGGCTCTCAAAGGCGCGCCCGCCCATGCCGGTGGCATGAAAGACCGCCACATCAAATCCGCGCTTCTCAAGCTCTGGTTTAAGCGTCACCATGTAGCGCAGCACCGTCTTTCCAAAGGAGGTCATGCCCACCATCGGACGCTCAAAACTGGGCGCCTCCACCGCGCGCGCGGCGCCCAGAACGGCACCCGCAGCCTGACTGAGCGATGCTTTGCAGATGTCGTTCAATCCATAGAGCCCCCCGGCCCAAAGGATCATCTGCAGATCCGCCGGGATGCGCTCCGGTGGCAGCAACGGCGAGAATGCCACGGTCGAGACGACATATTTGGGCACCCCCAAAGGCAACGCAGCACAGAGGTCGAGCGCAAGATCGGTGCCCATGGTGCCCCCGAGCACGATCACGCCATGGATGCGCCCCGCGCGCCACAGATCCAGCGCAAGCCTGGCCGAGCCCGCCCCCATGATTTGCATCGCGGTATTTTCATCTCCGCTGTCGATGGCCCTCTGAATGGAACTGCCCGCCGCCTCGGCAACGTCGTGTTTTGAGACATCCGTGGGCAGTTTGGGCTCGCCCAACACACTCACATCCATGCTGAGCACCTGACCGCCCTGCCCCCGGATCACTTCCGATAAATAAGACAGCTCATCATCCTTGGTATCCCAGGTCCCGGCCACAAGGATCGTCTTTTCACCGTTCATCTCATCCTCCCCTCAGGCGCGTCGCGCGCCCGTCTTCATCTTCTTCCAAATATCCCCGCCCGAGGCCGCGCGGCCCGGGCAGAGCCAGGGCCGCGCTCCTTTCAAAGCTGAATCCAGGCCGTTTTCAGATCGACGTATTTCTCGAGCGCATGCAGGGATTTGTCGTGACCGTTACCGGATTGGCCAACCCCACCCAAAGGCACCGTATTATCAGCCCCGCCATAGGTGTTCACATGCACGACGCCTGCGCGGATACCGGCCACGCAGCGATGCGCGCGCGACAGATCCTGCGACCAGACCCCTGCCGCAAGCCCATAGTCGGTGGCATTGGCAAGCCGAAGTGCTTCGTCTTCGCTCTCAAACGCCGTGACCGAGAGCACCGGACCAAACACCTCCTTTTGAAAGAGGTCCGCGTCCTGCGTGACACCCGCCACAACGGTCGGCGCCATGTAGGTTCCACCCGTCTCGGAGAGGATGCGACCGCCCCCGCAGAGCACCTCGCCCCCTTGGGCGGCGGCACGCTCCACGTGGGCAAGGTTTGCTGCAAGCTGGGTCTCTGAATTCACGGCGCCAATCTGAGTGTTCATATCCAGGGGGTCGCCAACCCGAAGCGCCTGTGCATGGGCCACGACCCGGGCCACAAATTCCTCGTGGATGGAGGCCTCCACCAAAAGGCGCGATCCTGCGACACAGACCTGACCGGAATTGCGGAAAATCCCCATGGCCGAGACCTTGGCCACGTGATCGAGATCCTTTGCATCCGCAAAAACGATATTGGGGGACTTGCCTCCCAGCTCGAGGTAGCAGCGCTTGAGGTTGGACCGCGCCGAGGCCACCAGCAGGCGCCGCCCCGTCGCGCCAGAACCGGTAAAGACCATCACGTCCACATCCATATGCTCCGATAGGGCGGCGCCAGTCACGGCGCCCGGCCCGGTCACTACATTCAACACCCCATCCGGCAGGCCGCAGTCTGCGCAGATCTCAGCAAGACGTAGCAGCGACAGCGAGGCAGTCTCAGCCGGCTTCAGCACCACGGAATTGCCCATCGCGAGCGCGGGCGCGAGCTTCCAGGCGCCGATCATCAGCGGAAAGTTCCATGGCACGATTGCGCCCACGACACCAACGGGCGCGCGATGCACGAGTCCCAGAACGTCCGGCGCGGTGGGCGCGACCTCGCCTGCGACTTTGTCCAGCGCCTCGGCGTAGTAGCGGAAAGTCCCTGCAGCAGATCCGGCCTCGGCCTTCAACGCCATATTGAACTCGGTGCCATTGTCACGCACGCCAAGCACCGTGAGCGCCAGCGCCTCGGCCTCGATCTTGTCGGCAATCCGGTGCAGAACCTTTTTGCGCGCCGCCGGGGCCAGCCCTGACCAGCGACCGTCGTCAAAAGCGCGCCGGGCCGAGACCACCGCGCGGTCGACATCCTTCGCCGTAGCAGTCGCCAATGTGGTCAGAACAGATCCGTCAATCGGCGAAGTAGTCTCGCATGGCGCGCCCGAACCTTCTTGCCATGTTCCTTCAAGAAAGAGGCTCTGCGGCGCAACAGCAGTGCTCCGAAGCGTGTTGATGAGGTCTTGGTTTGCCATTCGGCCTCCTTCAGCTCGCGCGCCTCTTTCACGATACGAAAGAGATGCGCCGCAAGCACGATCAAGATGAGGGAAAACAGGATGAACGCCACCGGGCGATCAATGAAATCAAAGGGAGTCTTTACCCGTGCCATGGCGGCGCGCAGTTTCACTTCCATGATGCCGCCCAGAACCATGCCGAGGATGATCGGCACGGCGGGCAGCTGCAACCGCTTGAGGATAAAGCCAAAGAGCCCAAACCCGGCTGCCATGAAGCAATCGGTGACCGAGTTGCGCAGCGAATAGACCCCCACAAAGCTGAGCGTGAGAATGCCGACACCCAGGAAGCGGTTGGGAATGCGCACCACTTGAACCAGCGATTTGGTGGCCGCCAGCAGAAAGACAAGCACAAGCACATTGAGGATCAAGAGCGCCAGATAAAGCGCGACGACAAAATCCATCTGGTTTTGGAACAGCCCCGGCCCTGGCACGACATTGTGGACGTAAAAGACCGAAAGCATCATCGCTGTCAGCGCCTCGCCCGGAATGCCAAGCGCGAGAAGCGGCACCATGGCAGCAGCGGGCACGGCGTTATTGGCGGTTTCGGCAGCGATCAGCCCCTCAGAGGAGCCATTGCCAAAATCCTGCGGCCGTTTTGAGGTCTTTTGCGCGTAGGTATAGGACATGAACTGCGCCGTGAACTCACCCACGCCCGGGATCATTCCCATCACCACGCCAAAGCCCGCCGAAACAGACGCCACCCGCGGGTGGCGCGCCAGCTCGCGCAGACCTTGAAACACTCCACCGCGCAGCTTGGTGAGGCGGATTTTCTCATCCTCATCGGTCAAGAGGATAAAGGCCTGCGAGATCGCAAAAAGCCCCAGCACCACCACGATGAGATTGATGCCTGACCCCAGCGCATCCGTTCCAAAGGTGTAGCGTTGGGTGTATTTCACCGGCTCCATGCCGATCGTATTGAGAAAGATCCCAAGGCACGCGAGCGCCCCGGCTATCAGGGCTTGGCCCCGGTGTGCGACCACCACCAGAATGAGTCCGAGAAGGGCTGCGAGAAAAATTTCGCGCGCGCCAAAGAGCGGCGCCACCTTGGCCAGTACGGGCGCAAAGAGGATCAGACAGATCACCGAAAAGATGCCGCCAAAGAAGCTCGCGGAATAGGCAAGGCTAAGGGCGCGCCGAGGCTCGCCGCGGGCCGTCATCGGGTAGCCGTCATAGGTCGTCAGCGCGTTGACCGCAGTGCCGGGCGTATTGATCAGGATCGCCGGGATCGCACCGCCATACATGGAGGACCCATAGATCCCCAAGAGCACCGTGAGCCCCACGATCGGATCGAGCGAAAAGGTCGCAGGTAGCAGGATCGCGATGGCAACGGCCGGGCCTACGCCGGGGATCGCCCCGATCAGTACCCCGCCAACAGAACCTGCCAGCAGCGCCAGCGCCACGTCCCAGCGCATCAGGATTTCAAGGGCGGAGAGGATCAGGTCCATGCGCGCGGGTCTTTCTGGAACAGGGCCTTAGAGATAGAGGATGGCAAAGCTGCGCCATGCATCGGGAAGATATTCATAAAGGGCGGCGCCGGGGATGCGCACGGCGAGGACACCTTTGAAAAAGAGGACGATGAACACCGCAAACCCGGCGCTGATCGCCATCATCTGCGGGCTGCGATAGCCCATCCGCCAGGCGAGCAGCGGCACGAACACCAGCGTCACCGGCAGATAGCCAGCAAGCGGCACAAGCACGACATACCCCATGAACCAGAGCATATACTCCAGAGCGGCAGCCCAACGCTGGGCTTCGCGCAGATCACTGCGGTCAATGCGGCGAAACGGCAGCCTCCACAGGTGCAATGCGGTAAAGACCACCATGCCCCCAACGCCCACAGCGGGCCAGAACCGGGGCTGCGCGAAAAAATCGGTCTTCCTGACCCATGCGGTTTGGGTCCCGATCTGGGACAAAAGCATTACGGCCAAGGCCAGAAAGGACAGAACAAAAAGAAGCTGCCCCCGGCGCGGGCCGATGAATCTGCGTTCACGTTCGCTTTGCATGAATGGTCTCTGGCTGGGAAAGCGGTCTGGGTGAGGAAGGCATGTGGCGGGCCGAAAAATCCGCCGGGCCATCAAAGACGACACCGGCGGAAGGTCGGGGAGGTTACTCCAGGGTTTCGCCAATCCGTGCCATGGTCTCGATATCGCTGGCCACGCGGGCCGCGCTTTCATCGGCGTTCTGCCAATAGACCAAGGCACCCGTTTCTGCAGCAACAGCCTGCGCGCGTTCAGAGAAGACGGTTTCCTGCGCCACCTCGATGATCTTGTCGCGCACGTCTTGCGGCGTGTCCTTGGTTACAAAAAGCCCGTTCCAGAGCGCAATGTCGAGATCCGGGTTCAGCTCTCCGATGGCAGGCGCATCCGGCACCAGCGGGATGCGGTCGTCGGTGATCGAGACCAGAACCTTGATGTCGTCGAGGCAGGGCAGGATCAGCTGAAGCGTGGTGTTGATCACATCCGCATCGCCCGAGGCCAGTGTATTGCAATCCAGCGCATCAAAAGCTGCATCGGCGCCCCATTCAAAACCTGCGGATTTGGCAAAGGCTTTGGTCACTTGGGTCGGCGTCAGTACATCGCCAAAGTGGCCCAGCACCACCTCGTTGTCCTGTGCGTATTCAGCAAGCTCCGCCATGGAGCTATAGGGCGAATCCCCCGAGGTCGCGATCACGAAGGGATAGGTCAGGAAAATGCCAAGCGGGTCGAATTTGGCTGGTGTCAGGGGTGGAATGTCGATCTGATGACCCATGACCGGAACGCCAATCACAAAGGAGCCAACGGTGTAGCCATCAGCCGGCGCATTGGCGACCTCGATTGCGCCGGGAAAGGGTCCGCCGCCGCCGCCGGGTTTGTTCACAACGGCCGCTGCAACGCCGTATTTCTCCTGGAAGTCCTCGGCGATCATGCGGGTCAAGACGTCCTCAAGATCGCCCGGCGGCCATGGCACGATAAAGTTCACGGGTTTTTCCGGGTAGTCCGCAGCTGCGGCCCCTGCTGTCAGTGCAAGGCCGGCTGCGGCCACACATCCCTTGAGTACAGTTGTCATGGTCATTGGCTGTCTCCCTGATCGCCATTTGCGGTGCCGTTGGTGAAGTGGCGACGTTTTCCGCCGCTCGGTTGGCTCATCGGACTGGTTTATTATATGAACCATTGGTTTGAATTTAGATTGACAGCCGCGGGGGTTATCTGTCAACAAAAATGAAAGCCACCGGATCATACCGGATCGCGCGTGGTCGAGTTTCAGGCAAATCAGGACCGAGCGCATCAATGGGAACCGTATCTAAAGCTCTGACTTTGCTGACTTACTTCAATCACGGGCGCTTGGAGATCGGCCTGAGTGACCTCACTCGACTGTCGGGAATGAACAAGGCTACCGTCTATCGGTTGATGAGCGAACTGCAGGAAGCGGGATTTGTTGAACAGGTCGAAGGCGCACGGTCGTATCGGCTTGGACCACAGGTTTTGCGGCTCGCCGCCCTGCGCGAAGCCAGCGTGCCGATTCTGTCGGCCTCTCGCCGGGTGCTGCGAGAGCTTTCCGAGGACACCGGCGAGACCACCCATTTGTCGCTCCTTCAGGGCGAGCAGCTTGCGTCACTCAGCCATGCCTATTCCTCGCGCAATGCGACCAAGGTCATGATGGAGGACGCGGAGGTCCTGACCTTTCACGGCACGGCCTCGGGGCTGGCGGTGCTGGCCTATTCAGAGCCGAGCTTTGTGGACGCGGTGCTCGCCGCGCCCCTGACCGCACGCACGCCGCAAACCCAGACCGATCCCGCCGCAATCCGGGCCGAGATCGCCGAGGTTCGCCGCACGGGGCTGGCGCAATCAATCGGCGGTTTCGAAGCCGAGGTGCATTCGCATGCGGTGCCGATCTTTGGCCCGGATCGCGCCGTTTTGGGGGCTCTGGCCGTGGCTGCGCCGACCTCGCGGATGACCCCAGATCAGAAACGAACGATCCCGCCCGCCCTGCGCGCGGCGGGCCTCAGCCTCACCGAGCGAATTGGCGGCGCCTGCCCGCCGGAATTTCCCACCGACATCGCGGCCTGAACTGCCGCGCCGCGACAAGGAGACAGATCATGACCGCACATCAGCCCGACGCCAATTTCCTCAAGGAACATAACGCCCGCAGCCTCTGGCATCCCATGGCGCATCCCGGCGACAGCCTTGCCAACCCACCCACCATCGTGACCGGTGCCTCTGGCGTGCGGATCAAGGATGTGGATGGGCATGAGGTGGTCGACGCGGTTGGCGGGCTCTGGAATGTGAACCTTGGATTTTCCTGCCAGCCCGTGAAAGACGCGATCGCCGCGCAGCTCGATGTTCTGCCTTACTATTCGATCTTTCGCGGCACCACCAACGACCAGGTGATCCAACTCGCAGAAGAGCTGCGAGACTTTTTTGCGCCCGACGGCCTGAGCCGTGCGTTCTTTACCTCCGGTGGTTCGGATTCGGTAGAAACCGCCCTGCGGCTGGCGCGCCAATACCACAAGGTGCGCGGAGAGCCTGCCCGGGTGAAATACCTGAGCCTCAAGAAAGGCTATCACGGCACCCATTTCGGCGGGGCATCGGTCAATGGCAATGCCAATTTTCGCACCGCTTATGAGCCGCTATTGGCGGGCTGTCACCATATCCCCGCACCCTATACCTATCGCAATCCGTTCAACGAGACCGATCCGGAACGCCTGGCGCAGTTGTGTCTTGCGGCGCTGGAGGATGAGATCGCCTTTCAGGGCGCGGGCACCATTGCGGCCTTCATCATGGAGCCCATTCTGGGCGCAGGCGGCGTGATCCCCCCACACGAGAGTTTCATGCCCGGCGTGGCGGAGATCTGTCGCAGGCATGGGATCCTGCTGATTGCAGATGAGGTCATCACCGCCTTTGGCCGCACCGGGTCCTGGAGCGGCTCGCGCCATTGGGGCGTGCAGCCTGACATGATGTGTACCGCCAAGGCGATCACCAACGGCTATTTCCCGTTTGGGGCGCTGATGCTTTCCGAGCGGCTGGTGGAGGTGTTTGAAAAGGACGACACCGGCAAGGCCGCGATTGGGCATGGCTATACCTATTCCGGCCATCCTGTTGGCGCGGCGGCGGCGCTGGCTTGCCTCGCGGAGACCAAACGATTGAATGTGCCAGAGAATGCCGCGGCGCGGGGGGCGCAGATTTTTGAGGGTCTTCAAGATCTCGCGGCCCGCTATGACCTGATCGGCGACGTGCGGGGAGGCCATGGTTTGATGTCTGCGCTGGAACTTGTCAGTGACCGGGCCACCAAGGCGGCGGTGGACAAGAAAGTCATCAACCGCCTTCAGGAAGTCGCTTATCAGAATGGAGCCATGGTGCGCGTGAGTGGCCCGAATATCATTCTCTCGCCGCCACTTGTGCTCACTGAGGCGGACGCCGCGCAGATCCTGTCGGCCCTCGACGCAGGCTTTGCGGCAGTGAACTGACCCGGGGCTCCGAACGCGACCGCCTCCGTGTTCCATTGGGGCGTGGAGGCCACCAGACCCCATGGCGCCCCCGAAGTCATTGGCTTCGAGGTCGCGTCATGCGGGGGTGCCGCGAACGCGGCGCGGTTGTGCCAGTGGGTCAGGGTCGCTCAGGAGGTCTCTATATTACGGGTGCAGGTCCAAACCGTACGGGTTGAAACATCGTCGACTTTTTCAAAGCCTGCCTCGCGCAGGATGGTCTTGCAGCGCCGCATGCCTTTGACCTCATAGGCCTCGGGGTGGAATTCAATCACGATGGCGCGAAACGCAGAGAGATCGAGCGCCTCCAGCAGCGCCAGTTCGCCGCCTTCGATGTCCATCACCAGCACGGTGGGCTTGAATTCAGCAATGACTTCGGCCGCATCCACCGTTGGGATCTCCACAACCCGCGAGGGGCGCCCGGCCTCATTGAGGAGCGAGGAGCCAAGGAAGCTATTGCGCAGATGAAACGCCATCGTCTGTGGCCGGTCGGTGCCCGCGAACAGGACCTGATTGCGCAACTCGACCTGCGAGCCGAGATCGTTCATGTCATGCAGGGCGTGGATCACGGGCACCAATTCCGGGTTTGCTTCGAATGACAGGACCTTTTGAGGCTTGGCGTTCACCGCGATGACCGCACCGACAATCCCGAGCCCTGCGCCGACCTCAAGCACGCGGTCCTCCTCGCACACCACATGAAGCGCGCCGGCGATTTCTTGTCCCTCGTAGCGTGCGGCGTTGATCCGCTTGATCCGGGTTTCCGTCAAAAAACTGGACTGCGGCACCTTCACGCCAAGGCAGGTGGCCGCAATCTCTTGGGAGACAACCGGGAGCGCATCAGACGCCATTTTGTGTGACGCCAGTTTTGTTTCAGACATGTTCTGCTCGTTTCGCCTGAGTTGATTATCGCGCCAGTCTGGCGTGGCCCTGCAGGAAAAAGCAAGCGCAGGCCATCGTTGGCCTGCACGATGCCGATGAGCTGTGTCTTCGTTCAGACAATCCGGCCTAGCATTCCGGTCAGACAAAATGCACGTAGAAGTCCCGCAGCGCATCGCCTTCGAGGTCGCGGGTTTTGCGGACCTCTTTCTGCTTCATGTAGACATGATTGGCGACCAGATCCGGCCCCACCGCCTCCGCAAGGGAGGTATCCTTTTCCAGATCTGCGACCGCGCCCTTGAGCGTCATTGCGGTGCTTTCGCGCGTGTCCGTGCGGTCAAACCCATCGCCGGTTTCCATCGGTCCCAGCGCATAGCCGCGCTCCACGCCAAGGCGCGCCGCCTGCAAGAGCGCCGCCACCGTGGTATAGGGATTGGAGGAGGCATCCGCCATTCGGTGTTCAAGCCGCGCCTTCGCCCCGCCTTCGGAGCTGATCCGAGTGGTGACATTGCGATGATCGCCGCCCCAGTTCTGCCAAAAGCCCGACAGACTCCCCGGTTGCAGACGCATGTAGCTGTTGGCGGTGGGCGCGATCAGACCGGCCAAGCCCTTGTGATGATGCAGAAACCCGGCAAGGCAGCCGCGCGCGAGATCATTCATGTGATCCGGCCCGCCCCGAGGCCCCGACGAAAGCGCATTTCCCCCCGCCTCATCCGTGAACGAGAGGTTCACATGCATGCCTGACCCCCCTGCCTGCGCGACCGGCTTGGGCATGAACGTCAGAACGATCCCGTACTCCAGCGCGATCTCACGCGCCATCAAGCGAAACAGCACGATGTCATCCACCGCCTTTACAGCGTCGTCAAAGGTCAGCGTATATTCAAACTGAGGGCTGTCGAACTCCGCCGTAATCATGTCGAGAGAGAAGCCCATCTCATCCGCCATCGCCCAGATCCGGTCATTGAACCGTAATGGATCTGCAAACGGCCCGGTGCCGTAGACCACTCCGCCGGGCGCATCATAGGGGACAAGCCGCCCGTATTCGTCGGGCTGCAGGGCAAAAGCCTCAAGTTCGATACCAATTTTTGGAGAAAGCCCCTTTCCCTGCCAATCCGCAACGGCGCGTTTCAACGCCCCTCTGGGACAAAGCGTCAGCAGCTCGCCCTCGTCGTCATAAAGATCGCCCAAGACGATTTTGGTCGAGGCGTGCCAACTGTCGCGAATGTCATCGTGACGCCAGCGCAGCGTCATGTCTGGTAGGCCCTGTTTGACCATCGACCCCGGCGCGTCCAGCAGGTCGCGGTCATAATGGGTGCCAAACACAGAGCGGCAGAACCGGGTTTCATCGTCGCCGATCTTTGAATGCGGCAGGTATTTCCCGCGCATGATACTGAGATGGTCGCAGAATAACGCGCGCAGGCGAGTTTTCATGGGGCTTCCTTTCCTGTTGGTGGCCTGCGCATCTTTGGCGTGCGTCTTGACCGAAATTGATCCCCAACGGAGGGCAGTGGGCGACCTCGAGTGGGAGCGGAGCGCCCTCCCGTGGGGGGAGTCGGGCGCTGTCCGGGCGACCGCCCGAACGGGTCTTCTGTTGAGCCTACGCGGCTTCTACCCGCACGGGCAATTCCTTGATGCCGCCGACAAAGTTCGACCGCAGGAATTTGTGGGCACCATTGGGTTCGATGGATTTGATCCGCTTGGAGAGTTCCTGAAACAGAACCGTGACCTCAAGCCGTGCGAGCCACATGCCCAGGCAGACATGCGGGCCGAACTGGCCGAAAGACAGGTGCCGGTTGGGATTGCGCATCAGGTTCACCCGAAACGGGTCGTCAAAATAGCTGTCGTCGCGATTGGCAGAGGCAAACCAATAGAGCACCTTATCGCCTTCGCGGATGGTCTTGCCATGCATCTCGACATCCTGCGTCGCCGTGCGGCGGAAATAGAGCGCAGGCGTCGCCCAGCGGATGATCTCATCCGCCGCCGTCTCCCAAATCTCCCCGCCCGCCTGCATCTGCGCCAGAAGCTCCGGCTGATGACACATCGCCTGAATGCCAGCCGCGATGGAGTAACGCGTGGTGTCGTTGCCCGCAGCCACCAAGAGGCAGAAGAAATTGCGAAACTCGGTTTCGGTAATGACCGATCCGTCTCGGGCCGGCTGCAGAATCATGTTGAGCACGCCGGAGGTGTCACCTGCCCTCTCTTTGGCTTCCATCAACTCCTTGGCGTAGATGTATAATTCTGCACCCGCCGGAGAGTTGAAGGGCATCATGCGGAATTCATCCGTGTCCATTTTGTCCAGCACATGCGAGGTGAAATCGGGGTCAGTATTCGCAATGAGCGCATCCCCCTTCTCCACCAGCCACGGCAGATCCGCGTCCGGCAAGCCGACGACGCGCCCGAGCATCCGCATGGGCAACTGCCTGGCGATCTCCTTGGTGGCGTCAAAGCTGCCTTTTGCCAAGGCCTCGTCGAGGATCTCCGCACAAAGGTCGCGAATGTCCGCCTCGTATTGCGCCATGGTGGTCTTGGAGAACGCCTTCAGGAGCTTCATGCGCACCTGAGAATGTTCGGGCGGGTCGGTTTCCTGAAAAGTGCGCCGCGCGAGGTATTCCTCGTAGGTCTGATCCTCCATGCGGATGCCGCGCGCCGAGGAAAAGATCTCTGTGTTCTTGTTCATCTTGGTGATGTCGTCATAGCGCGTGACCGACCAGAAATTCTCGCCATCGCTGTATTCGGTCCAATGCAGCGGATCATCACGCCGGAGCCGGGCAAAGGTGTTGTGCGGCGCGCCATTGGCAAAGGCGTCATGGCTCGACAGATCCGCATATCCGTCATCGGTCGGGGTCCAGATCGTCATGGCGGGGCTTCCTTTGGACTGCTTCACATGTATACTATTAAGAACTGTAATTATGCATATGGGAAGCCTGAACATGCGCATTGCGATTTTAATGACCAACACGGACGAAAGCGCCTTTGCCCACAGGTACCCGAAGGATGGTGAGAAATTCACCGCCTTGATCCAGATGGCGCGGCCAGAGTGGCACTGCGATGTCTATGCAGTGAAGGATGGAGTTTTCCCAGAAAACATAAGGTGTTACGATGGTGCTATGATCACCGGAAGCCCCGCTTCCACCCGGTCAGGGGCGCATTGGGTTGCACAGCTTTTGGATCTGATCCGGCAGATGCACGCGATGCGGCTGCCGCTTTTTGGGGCCTGTTTTGGCCATCAGGCGATTGCGCTCGCGCTAGGTGGTCGTGTCGACAATCTGCCCGGTGGCTGGGTGCATGGCCGCACCGAGAATCATCTGGTCGCACGCCCGGAGTGGGCTTCAGATCTGCCGGATGTGGTCTCCATCTACGGGTCGCATGTGGAATATGTCTGCACCCTGCCCAAAGGCGCGCAACCGCTGATGTCCCGCGCGGACCATACCACCGGCTTTATGATTGGAGATCACATAGCCACCAGCCAGCACCACCCGGAAATGACTCATGCGTTCATCTGCGCCCTGACCGAAGAACTGCGGCAGAAAATGGGACCTGAGGTCTATGCAAGGGCGCAAGAGAGCCTTGCGCAAGAGGTGGATCAGCCCGCACTGGCGGAGGCGATCGCACGGTTTTTTGAGACCGCAAGCGCTAGCCGAGGGCGGCCAGCAGATCCATCACCGTGACCTGATCAAACTGCACATGCGCGCGCATTGCGGCCTCTGCCCCATTGCGATCATGCGAGAGGATCAGCTCTGCAATCTCGCGATGCTCCAGCGCGGATTGGGCGATGGCACCAGGATAGCGATAGCGCGCACGATAATAGGCCATGAGCTTGCGGGCATTGGTCTTGATCATCTCGACCAGGAACGGATTGGCCGCGCCGAGCGCCACTGTCTCATGAAAACGCAGATTGAGCTGATAATACCCATCAGGATCAGCGTCGCCCTTCGAGCTGGCGTGGTCTGCGCAGTCCTTCGTAATTCGCTCGAGTTCGGCGCGCAAATCCGGCGATATTCTTCGCGCCGCAAGCCCTGCGGCCTGCCCTTCCAGTTGCGCATGCACCTCTTGGATGGCGAGGAATTCTTCGAGCGTGGGTTTGAACAGAACTGCGCCTTTGCGCGGCAGTCGGCGGATCAGGCCGGTAGCCTCCAGTTGGATATAGGCCTCCCGGATCGGGGTGCGTGAGACGCCGTGATGGGAGGCCAGGGCGGCTTCGTCGATCTCTTGGCCCGGCGCGAGGCGGCCAGCGTCGATGTCCGCAAGGATTGCGCCAATCAGTGTCTCCGTCTGCCCCGCCATTGCGTTCTCCTGTTGCGTGATCCCTGCTTACGGCAGCGTCGGCGGACTTGGCAACTCTGCGCGATGGCATGCAGGCCCATCTCGAATGCGTTACTGAATTTCCATTTCGTGCATTTTTCGGTTACATTTCACTTGAGCCGAATCATTAGCGGGCGTAGATTGCCCTGCAAGCGCCCCACCAAGTTGAGGCGCGCTAGGTTACACACCACGTCACACGGGCCGAAGATTGGGCCAGCACCGGAGGAGCCAGCCATGTACGCGCAGATGGTCAAATCGACCGGCACGGGAGTTAAATCTACCGAGGAAATGAGCGCCGAAGAGCGCGCGTTTCAGGCCCGTATCGATGCGGGCGAAAAAATCGAGCCGAAAGACTGGATGCCCGAGGGCTATCGCAAGACGCTGATCCGCCAGATCGGCCAGCACGCGCATTCCGAGATTGTCGGCCAGCTGCCCGAGGGCAACTGGATCACCCGCGCACCGACGCTGGAACGCAAGGCGATCCTGCTGGCGAAAGTACAAGACGAGGCGGGCCACGGGCTCTATCTCTACTGTGCCGCTGAAACGCTGGGCGTCAGCCGTGACGAGATGACCGAGATGCTCTTGGACGGGCGGATGAAGTATTCGTCGATCTTCAACTATCCGACCCTGACATGGGCCGATATGGGTGCTGTCGGCTGGCTCGTGGATGGCGCGGCGATCATGAACCAGGTGCCGCTGCAGCGCACCTCCTTTGGCCCCTATTCGCGTGCGATGATCCGGGTGTGCAAGGAAGAGAGTTTTCATCAGCGTCAGGGCTTTGACATCATGATGAAGATGGCGCAGGGCACGCCGCAGCAAAAAGCGATGGCTCAGGATGCGCTCAACCGCTTCTGGTATCCGGCGCTGATGATGTTCGGCCCCTCGGACAAGGACTCGGTGCATTCCGCGCAGTCGATGGCGTGGAAAATCAAGATGAACACCAATGACGAGCTGCGCCAGAAGTTCGTCGATCAGACCGTGCCACAGGCGGAATACCTCGGCCTAACCGTGCCGGACGAGAACCTCAAATGGAACGAGGAAAAGGGCGGCTACGACTTTTCCGAGCCCGACTGGGAAGAGTTCTTTGAGGTCATCAAAGGCAACGGCCCCTGCAACACCGACCGCCTGGCCGCGCGCAACAAGGCCTGGGACGACGGCAAATGGGTGCGCGAGGGCATGATGGCCCACGCCGAAAAGAAACGCGCCCGCAAGATGGCGGCGGAGTAAGCACCTCCTTCGTTTTGACATTCCCTGCGGCAGCGCCGGGCGTGCCCTGCCTCAGCACCGAAAGGACCAAACATGAAAACCGAATGGCCCCTCTGGGAAATCTTCATCCGCGGCCAGCACGGCCTCAGCCACCGTCACGTCGGCAGCCTACATGCGCCGGACGCTGAAATGGCGATCAAGAACGCCCGCGACGTCTACACCCGCCGCAATGAAGGTGTGTCAATCTGGGTGGTCGAGGCGGCGCAGATCACGGCCTCCTCGCCTTCCGAGAAGGGTCCGCTTTACGAACCCTCCGAGAGCAAGGTCTACCGTCACCCATCGTTTTACGACATTCCCGAAGACGTGGGGGCGATGTGATGTCGCACGACGCTGCCTTTTATGAATTCCTCTTGCGGATGGGGGACAACACCCTGATCCTCGGCCATCGCGTCAGCGAATGGTGCGGTCATGCGCCTGTTCTTGAAGAGGATATCGCGCTTGCCAACACCGCGCTCGATCTCATCGGTCAGACCCAGATGTGGCTTGGACTTGCGGCTGAAGTACAGGGCGAGGGCAAGACCGCAGATGATCTGGCCTTCCTGCGCGACGCCTGGGATTTTCGCAATCTGCTGCTGGTCGAGATGCCAAACGGCGACTTTGGCCAAACCTTGATGCGCCAGTTCCTGTTTGATGCCTGGCATGTGCTGCAACTGCGCGCGCTGACTGGGTCGTCTGACGAACGCATCGCCGCGATTGCGGCAAAAGCGGTGAAGGAAGCGACCTACCATCTCGAACGCTCTGCCGAGACGGTGGTAGGCCTTGGCGACGGAACCGAGGAAAGCCACGCCAGAATGCAGGCGGCGCTTGATTACCTTTACCCCTATGTGGGTGAAATGTTCCTGAGCGACGTGGTCGATGCCGCGCTGGTCGAGGCCGGGATTGCGCCGGATCCTGCGAGTTTGCGCGCGGACTACGATGACACGCTCGCCCGCGTTCTTGGCGAAGCGACGCTGGCGCTCCCCAAGGCGCGCCGCGCCCGTGGTGGGGGCCGCGATGGTAAGATGCACACCGAACACCTCGGCCATCTGCTGACCACGATGCAGTGGATGCAGCGCGCCTATCCGGGCGCGACGTGGTAATGTTTTTGCTGCGCTTTCCTTTTGCCCAGAGGGCCACGTCCGGCCCGGCGGGGTGGGCGGGGAACGCCCGCCCCGTGGGGGGCGGGACGGGCGTGGCCCGGCCTATCGGCCGGACCGGAGGTTCATCGTGACCGACACGCAATCCAACCAACCCGCCCTCGCGCAGATCTGGGAATGGCTTGACGCGGTGCCCGATCCGGAAATCCCAGTGATCTCGCTCGTCGATCTTGGGATCGTGCGCAATGTTGAATGGGGTGACGATCGCCTCATCGTCACGCTGACGCCGACCTATTCGGGCTGCCCGGCCACCTCGGTCATTCGACTGGATGTGGAAACTGCGCTGGCGGCGCATGGGATCGAACGCGTTGAGATCAAAACACAAATTGCGCCACCCTGGACCACCGACTGGCTCTCGGACAAGGGACGCGCACGGCTTGAGGAATATGGCATTGCCCCCCCCTCCCCTGCCGGTGGTCCCGATCATTGCCCGCGCTGCGGCAGCCCGGATGTGACCCGCGTGAGCCAGTTTGGCTCCACCCCTTGCAAGGCCCATTGGCGCTGTACCAGCTGCCTTGAGCCATTCGACTATTTCAAGTGTATCTGAGGAGGCTCGCTCCATGGCCCGCTTTCACCCTCTCGAAGTCACCGACATCAAGAAAACCATCCGCGACGCGGTTGTGGTCACGCTGAAGCCCCTCAATGGTGCGGCTGCGGAGTTCGACTTTACCCAAGGCCAATATCTGACGTTCCGGCGTGATTTTGACGGCACCGAGCTGCGCCGCAGCTATTCGATCTGTGCGGGCAAGGACGAAGGCATCCTGCAGGTCGGCATCAAGCGCGTGGATGGCGGGGCCTTTTCCACCTGGGCCAATACGGTCCTCAAGGTCGGTGACACGGTCGAAGCGATGCCGCCGCAGGGGCGGTTTTTCACCGATCTCGATGCCGCCGCCGAGAAACACTATCTCGGCTTTGCCGGGGGCTCTGGCATCACGCCGGTGCTGTCGATCCTGAAGACCACCCTGCAGGCAGAGCCTCAGTCTCGTTTCACGCTGGTCTACGCCAACAAGGGCATCAACTCGATCATGTTCCGCGAGGAAATCGAGGATCTGAAGAACCGCTACATGGGGCGCCTGTCCGTCATTCATGTGCTGGAAACAGATGCGCAAGAGGTCGATCTCTTCACCGGTCTGGTGACGCAGGAGAAATGCGCCGAGCTGTTTGAGCGCTGGATTCCGATCCAGAGCGTCGACACGGCGTTTATCTGTGGACCCGAACCGATGATGCTCGGCATAGCCGAAGCCCTGCGCACGGCAGGGCTCTCGGATGAGCAGATCAAGTTCGAGCTCTTCGCGTCCAATCAGCCGGGGCGGGCTGCAAAGAAGGCCACAAGTGGTGATGCAGCGGCCAGCGCCCCGGTCACGGCGGCGATCACGCTGGATGGGGCCACGCGCTCTGTCACCCTGGATCGCAATACCAGCGTTCTGGAAGCCGCTCTGGAAAATGCGATGGACGCGCCCTGGTCCTGTCGGGCGGGCGTGTGTTCCACCTGCCGCTGCCGCGTCATCGAGGGCGAGGTCGAAATGGCCGCGAACCATGCGCTTGAAGATGACGAAGTGGCCAAAGGCTTCGTGCTCTCCTGCCAAGCTTACCCGCTGAGCGACGCCCTTGTGGTGAGCTACGACGAGTAGTCTGATAGACCCCGCCTGATCGCGCCGGCGGGGCCGCAGGCCCTGTGGAATGTGTCGATTTGGCCTTTCGGCTGGACCTCCTGAGGCACGCGCCCTAACGTCCCGACAGATCACCTAAGACATTCCAAAATCCGAGGTTCCCCTATGGCTGTCGGCAAGACCATTCGTACTTATTTCAACGGCCAGTGGCATGACGGCGATGTGCCGATCATGTCCGCCGCCGATCACGCCGCGTGGCTCGGCTCTTCCATTTTTGACGGCGCGCGCTGGTTTGATGGGGTGAGCCCGGATCTTGATAAACACTGCGCGCGGGCCAATGCCTCTGCCGAGGCGCTGATGATGGCGGCCACCGTGCCTGCCGACGAGATGGTCGAGATTGTGCGCGAGGGTCTGAAAGGATTCTCCCCCGATAGCGCGGTCTATATCCGCCCGATGTACTGGGCGACTGATGGGGACCAGACCCTGATCGCGCCGGCGCCCGAGGCGACCCAATTTGCCATCAGCCTCGAAGAAATTCCGATGGCAGCAGAGAGCGCGTCTGCGACGCTGACCCGCACCCAATTTCGCCGCCCGGTGTTGGAATCTTCGGTGGTCAATGCCAAGGCCGGCTGTCTTTATCCCAACAATGCCCGCATGTTACGCGAGGCACGCGCCAAGGGCTTCACCAATACGCTCACCTGCGATGTGATGGGGAATGTGGCCGAAACCGCCACCGCCAATATCTTCATGGTGAAGGATGGCGAAGTCTTTACCCCGATTGCAAATGGCACCTTTCTGGCGGGGATCACCCGCGCGCGCCACATCGAGAACATGCGCGCAGATGGGATCACCGTACATGAGGCGGTGCTGAGTTATGCCCATTTTGAGACTGCGGATGAGGTCTTTATGTCCGGCAACATGTCCAAGGTCACACCGGTCACCGCTTTTGACGATGTGAGCTATCAACACGGCCCAGTCACTCGCCGTGTGCGCGAGCTCTACTGGGATTGGGCGAAATCCGGGGCCTGAAACGGCGCAATCTCTCGCCTCATCCCAGACCTCTGGCCAAGTACATCCATCCCGTGCTGAAGCGCTGCGGATCTTTGGGGCATCGCGGCGTGCGAGTTCTATTGCGCGGGGTGGTTGCATCCGCCAATATGACATGAAGAAGTCAGCAGAGGTTTAGATGCGCAAGTTTCTTGTCGTGTTGGACGACAGCCGAGAATGCCTGAATGCGATGCGCTTTGCCGCGATGCGCGCCGCCAATACTGGCGGTGGCGTCGTCATCCTGTCGGTGATCCCGCCGGATGAATTCAATCACTGGATCGGGGTCGGTGAAGTCATGCGTGAAGAGGCGCGCGAACGGATTCATGCGCATTTTGAGGTCTTCGCGAAATGGATGCGCGACCGGCAGGGCGTGGACCCGGAACTGGTGATCCGCGAAGGCGATACGGTTCCCGAAATCCTCGCCCAGATCGAAGCGGATCCCGAGGTGGGTGTTCTGGTGCTGGGCGCGGCCAGCGATCGCAAGGGCCCCGGCCCGATCGTGACACAACTGACCCGGACGGCAGGCACGCTGCCGTTTCCGATCACAATTGTGCCTGGCGATATGTCGAAAGAGCGGCTTGAAGCAATCACCTGAGCAGGGCTTGCTCGCTTTGGACCCGCTCGTGGCGCGGCCCTGAAGACAGCTATGTGCAGTCGTGGCATTGCGCCCTGGTGGGTGGCATCACCGCGCGGCCGGTCTTGAGAGAATAAATCGATCGATTGCCTATCAGGACACGACCCAAACACGGTGGACCAAACACGGCTGGTTCAGTCGCCCCAGACCACCCCGACACGAGCCTCACCAGAGATATGAATGCCGGGGTCTGTCGGCTCGACCGGCTCCTTGAGAGGGGCGCCACTGTAGTCGCAGCCGGAGATCCCCATCAGGCACAGGAACAACGCTGCGCGCATCATAGGCCAATGCTCACGCTTACGGGACCTTTCCGGACCCCGATTGCGCCGCCGACATGCACGCCGCTGCCGGAAATCCCAAGACCCGCATTGAGGCTCGGACGCACCGGCTCCCCATCCGCACCGCATGCTGCAAGCAGCGCCGCTACACCCAAACACATCAGAACGCGGGTCATGTTATCTCTCCTTGTCTCAGGGGGTTAGCCCAAGATCTCTTTCCAACGCGCCACCTGCGCGCGTACCTGCGCGGGAGCGGTGCCGCCGTAAGACATGCGCGAGTTTACTGAATTCTCCACGCCCAACACGGTAAAGATATCCTCGGTGATGCCCTCATGCACAGACTTCATGTCTTCAAGGCTCAGATCCGGCAGATCCACGCCGCGGCCCTCGGCCATCGCGACGAGCGCGCCGGTCACATGGTGGGCATCCCGGAACGGCACTTTCAGGACCCGCACCATCCAGTCCGCCAGATCGGTGGCCGTCGAGAAACCGGACCCCGCCGCGGCCGCAAGGCTTTCGCGGTTGCCGGTCATGTCCTTCACCATGCCTTCCATCGCAGCAAGTGCGAGCATCCAGTTATCGGCGGCGTCAAAGACCTGCTCTTTGTCTTCCTGCATGTCCTTGGAATAGGCCAGCGGCAGGCCCTTCATCACCATCATCAGCGCCGTGTTAGCGCCAAAGATCCGTCCCACCTTGGCGCGGATCAGTTCGGCGGCGTCTGGGTTTTTCTTTTGCGGCATGATCGAGGAGCCAGTGGAGAAACGATCCGAAAGCGTCACAAAGCGGAACTGCGCCGAGGACCAGATCACCAGTTCTTCGGCAAAGCGCGACAGATGCATGGCGCAGATAGAGGCAACCGAGAGGAACTCCAGCGCGAAGTCACGATCCGACACCGCATCGAGCGAATTGGCCGTCGGGCGATCAAACCCCAGCGCCTTGGCGGTCATCTCGCGATCAATCGGGAACGAAGTCCCTGCCAGCGCCGCAGAACCCAGGGGCGACTCGTTCATGCGCTTGCGCGCATCGCGCACCCGGCTGAGGTCGCGGCCAAACATCTCCACATAGGCCATCATGTGATGCCCCCATGTGACCGGCTGCGCGGTTTGCAGATGGGTAAAGCCCGGCATCACCCAATCCGCGCCAGCCTCGGCCTGATCGACCAGCGCTTTGATCAGCGCGAGAAGACCCTTTTCAGCGGCATCGAATTGGTCGCGCACCCAGAGTTTGAAATCGGTTGCGACCTGGTCGTTGCGCGAGCGACCTGTATGCAGACGACCTGCAGGCTCGCCAATGATCTCTTTGAGGCGCGCTTCGACATTCATGTGAATGTCTTCGAGCGCAGTAGAGAACTGAAAACTGCCGCTTTCAATCTCTGACAAAACGGTGAGCAGCCCTTCACGGATCGCCTCGGCGTCATTATCCGTAATGACACCGGTCGCGGCGAGCATCGCCGCATGAGCCCGAGAGCCAGCAATATCCTGCGCTGCCATGCGCTGGTCGAACCCGATAGAGGCATTAATTGCCTCCATGATCGCGTCCGGTCCGGCGGCAAAGCGGCCGCCCCACATCTGGTTCGAGGTCTTGTCTGTCATGGCCCAACCTTGGAGATACTATGCGTATTGTTCGTCAGCTTTCCCTTTATATGGCCCTTGCCCTAGGTGCAAATGCCGCCTTCGGTGCCGACCTCAGCGCGGTAGAAGCCCTGCGCGAGGGCGACATGAAGAAACTGGTCTTTCACACCGAGGCAAAACCGGCGTCTGATGCGACGTTCGAGCTGGCGGATGAGGCCGGTCAGGGGCATCTGTCCGACTATGAGGGCAAGTATGTCTTGCTGAACTTCTGGGCCACATGGTGCCCGCCCTGCCGCAAGGAAATGCCGATGCTATCGGCGCTGCAGGAGGAATTTGGCGGCGACAGCTTTGAGGTCGTGACCTTGGCGACGGGGCGTAACAACCCGGCCGGGATCAAGAAATTCTTCGACGAAATCGGTGTCACCAACCTGCCACGTCACCAAGACCCCAAGAGCGCCGTGGCGCGCGACATGACGGTACTGGGTCTGCCCATCACCGTGATCCTCGATCCAAAAGGCAATGAGATTGCGCGTCTGCGCGGTGAAGCGGACTGGAATTCCGACAGTGCGCGGGCGGTCATTCGCGCCTTGGTTGCGGGATCCTGAGGCTGCTCTCTCGGTCGGCGGGACCCTGTGTTCCAGGGTCCTGCCGAGGGTAACTAAAATTCGCGTTTTAATTCCTGCTCAACTCTTTTGAGAGACGGTAGAGTTCAATTTACAACTCGGATGGCTTCCCTTGCGCAAGGGCACCGCAAACCGTTGGGGCTGAGAACGTGAAGAAACGGCATTTCTGGAAAAACGACATCCCGGAAGGGGCAGAAAACCCGCTATCGGCCGCCATCGTGGCGCGCGATCGCAATGTTGTGGATATGGTGGCAGAGGCCGTACGACACGATCAAACCCTCCTCGCCTACCAGCCCGTTGTGCAAAGCCGCGCGCCCGACGCGATTGCCTTTTACGAGGGCTACATCCGCGTAATGGACGCCACCGGCCGCATCATCCCCGCGCGCGAATTCATGAGCGTGATTGAGGATCGCGAACTGGGGCGCAAACTCGACTGCCTTGCGCTTGAACAAGGGCTGCGCGTTCTGCAGCGCAATCCCAATATCCGCCTCTCGATCAACATGTCCGCCCGCTCTATCGGCTACAGCCAGTGGAACAAGGTTCTGGAACGGTTTCTTGAGCGCGATCAGTTCCTAGGCGAGCGACTGGTGCTGGAAATTTCCGAAGCCTCTGCCATGGCGACACCCGAACTCGTGATCGACTTTATGGACCAGATGCAGCAGCACGGCATTGCCTTTGCGCTCGACAACTTCGGGGCTGGCACCACTGCCATCGGCCACTTCCGTGACTTCTTTTTTGATGCGGTGAAGATCGATGGCCAATATGTGCGTGGGGTTCACGCCAGTCACGACAATCAGGCGGTCATCAAGGCGCTGATCGCCATTGCCAAGCAGTTCGACATGTTCATCGTGGCGGAGTCGGTTGAACGGCAGGAGGATGCCGACTTCCTTATCGAGGCCGGGGTCGATTGCCTGCAGGGGTTTCTCTACGGCGCGCCAACCATTTCACCGCCCTGGCAGAACGAAAACGATTCGCGCGCCCGCGCCTGAGCGCTGCCATAGACACGGCACAGGTTCCGCATCTAAACGGCAGTTGGACATCCCTGATGCCATAACTGTGATTGGTGTGAACCTGAACCAAAGCCGCGCATGAAGCAGCCCGTTGGGTCCGTCCGGGCCGCTCCCGAAACGTTCACGGTCACGCGCGTCAAAAGGGCGCGACCGCGTTTGTTCCTGACTGGACCTACATCTGCCTCATTATCCATCGTGGAGGGTTAGCGTTTGTTCGGGACTATCCTCTGGTCTCAAGCGCGCACCTTTCCATTGTAAGCCTCACCTCTAACATGTTTCCAGGGCTGCGCCCCCGTTGCGCCCCCACCCCTGCGGTCTTGCCCTTTCAAATCCGATCAATTCTCTAGCCGCGCAGACGCCTAACCCCTGTGGAACAGTCGAAACCATTGCTGCACGTGCACGGTTGGGCTATGCCTGAAGGGAAGGGAGGAGACGTTGCGCGATCAGGGTAACGCAAAAAGGCCCCACCGCGTCGGCGTTTCCGCAGAAATTGCAGAGGATTGACCGAATGACCAACGTAGTAATTGCATCCGCAGCCCGCACCGCTGTCGGCAGCTTTGGCGGCGCCTTCGCCACCACACCGGCCCATGATCTGGGCGCCGCTGTGCTCGAGGCGGTTGTGGCCCGTGCAGGCATCGACAAATCCGAGGTCTCGGAAACCATCCTGGGCCAGGTGCTGACCGCGGCACAGGGCCAGAACCCCGCCCGGCAGGCCCATATCAATGCAGGTCTGCCCAAAGAATCCGCCGCCTGGGGCATCAACCAGGTCTGTGGCTCCGGTCTGCGCGCTGTTGCGCTTGGCGCGCAGCACATCCAACTGGGCGACGCCTCCATCGTTGCCGCAGGTGGTCAGGAAAACATGACTCTCAGCCCCCATGCTGCCAACCTGCGTGCCGGTCACAAGATGGGTGACATGAGCTACATCGACACGATGATCCGCGACGGGCTGTGGGACGCGTTCAACGGCTATCACATGGGTCAGACCGCCGAGAACGTGGCAGAGCAATGGCAGATCTCGCGCGACATGCAGGACGAGTTTGCGGTTGCCTCTCAAAACAAAGCCGAAGCCGCCCAGAAAGCGGGCAAGTTTGCCGATGAGATCACGCCCTTTGTGGTGAAGCATCGCAAGGGCGACATCACCGTGGACGCGGATGAATACATCCGTCACGGCGCAACCATTGAGGCGATGCAGAAACTGCGCCCCGCCTTCACGCGCGATGGCTCGGTCACCGCGGCGAACGCGTCCGGTCTGAATGATGGCGCGGCCGCGACCCTCTTGATGAGCGCGGATGAAGCCGAAAAACGCGGAATCGAGCCGCTTGCCCGCATCGCGTCCTACGCAACCGCCGGCCTTGATCCGTCGATCATGGGTGTTGGCCCGGTCTTTGCCTCCCGCAAGGCACTCGACAAGGCGGGTTGGAGCGTGGACGATCTGGATCTGGTCGAAGCCAACGAGGCCTTTGCCGCGCAGGCCTGTGCAGTGAACAAGGACATGGGCTGGAACCCTGAAATCGTGAACGTCAACGGCGGCGCGATTGCAATCGGCCACCCGATTGGCGCGTCTGGGTGCCGCGTTCTGAACACCCTGCTGTTTGAAATGAAACGCCGTGGCGCCAAGAAAGGCCTCGCGACACTCTGCATCGGTGGGGGCATGGGCGTCGCTATGTGCGTAGAGCGCCCGTAAAACGTGCAAGGATGCTTGCAAAATAGGCAGTTTTTAGGGGCGTCCGCGGGCGCCCCTTTGTTTTTCGTTTCCCCGTTACAATCTAAAGCATAGTGTAGGCGCAGCCTGATGCACGGCGGCTTTCTGCATGTGCAAATTGGTTGCGAAATTTTATTGCCCCTTGACTGCGCAGTGTGCAATAAGATTGCGAAGTGAAGTAAAGAAGTTGGAGGACACCTCACATGGCTCGTATTGCCCTTGTTACCGGCGGATCACGCGGTATTGGCGCCGCTATTTCAAAGACTCTTCAGGCGCAGGGCTGCCAGGTCGCCGCGACCTATGCCGGCAATGATGCCGCAGCAGCACAGTTTACCGAAGAAACCGGGATCAAGACCTACAAGTGGAACGTGGCCGACTATGAGGACAGCAAGGCCGGGATCGCACAAGTCGAAGCCGACCTTGGCCCGATCGACATTGTCGTTGCCAACGCGGGGATCACCCGCGATGCGCCATTTCACAAAATGCAACCTGAACAATGGCAACAGGTGATCGACACCAACCTCACTGGCGTGTTCAACACCGTGCACCCGGTCTGGCCCGGGATGCGCGAACGGGGTTTTGGCCGCGTTATCGTGATCTCCTCGATCAATGGTCAAAAAGGCCAGTTCGCACAGGTCAACTATGCCGCCACCAAGGCAGGTGACCTCGGCATTATCAAATCCCTTGCGCAAGAAGGCGCCGCCAAGGGGATCACGGCGAACGCGGTTTGCCCGGGCTATATCGCGACAGAAATGGTCATGGCTGTACCTGAAAAAGTGCGCGACGCCATCATCGGTCAGATCCCCACCGGTCGCCTTGGTGAACCCGAGGAAATCGCACGCTGCGTGGCCTTTCTGGCGTCGGATGATGCGTCCTTTATCAATGGTTCGACCATCTCCGCAAATGGCGGCCAGTTCTTCGTGTAATACCTCTCGCGACATTGAAGTGCGCATGAAAAAGGGCCGGTTCTTCACGAACCGGCCCTTGTCATATCCCGTAAGTGCCTGGTTTCAGCTCGCGCGCGCTGAGGCCCAGCGGGAAATCCGGATGCCGTGCGACGACGCGCGACGGCGGGAAAACATCCATGTGAGCGCATCACGCAGGACCTGCGCACGCGCTTCGTGGGCCCGGGCCATGCCCTGTTTCACTTCGGCTGTTGCAGCATATTCAATCATCCTGAGCACCTTTCGGTTTAGCGTCTCTGTTGTGGGTTCAATATGCGCATTTGAAGCATTGACGACAAACGAGAGTTTTGCGACGCTCAGTTAAGTTATTCTTGAGTGTCAAATGTCAGACCGACTCCCCCCTCTCACAGCTTTGCGCGCGTTTGACGCTGCCGCGAGACATATGTCTTTTGCAAAAGCCGCCGACGAGCTCAGCGTGACGCCTGCGGCCCTGTCTTTTCAGATCAAATCGCTGGAGGAGCATCTGGGCGCGCCGCTCTTTCGCCGTCTCAACCGCGCCGTCGAGCTCACAGAGGCAGGTGCGGCGCTTGCGCCTGGCGTGGATGAGGGGTTTCAGGCCCTGAGCGCGGCGTGGCGGCAAGCGCGGCGGGTTCTCGATACCACGTCGCTCACCGTGACCGCAGGGCCAGCGCTGACGGCAAAGTGGTTGGCGCCACGGCTCTATGAGTTTGCCCGCAGCCACCCGGACATTGACCTGCGCTTGTCTGCAGGCCTCAAGATGGTGGACCTGCGGCGCGATCACGTCGATGTGGCCATTCGATTTGGCTATAGCGTTGACGATTATCTTGTGGCGCAAGCCGCGCGCCCTGAATGGCTGACGCCTGTGATGACGCCGGAGCTATGCGCAAAGTACCCAACTCCCCAGAGCCTGCGCGATGCGCCTCTCATCTATGATGACAGCATCGGTTTTCTCAGCCCATCTTGTGATTGGCCAACATGGTTCCGCGCCATGGGGCTGGAGTTCACACCCGGTCACGGCACGCATTTTTCTCACGCTGATCACGCCATCGACGCTGCCTGCGCCGGGCTCGGCGTGGCGCTCGGGCGACGCCCGATGATCATCAAGGATGTACAGGAGGGGCGCCTGGTTGCGCCCTTCAAGGTCGCGATCGAAACAGATGCCAAGTTTCATTTCCTCTGCTTGCCCAGTTCGCAGGATCGCCCGCAGATCAGGGCTTTTCGCGAATGGTTCTTTTCGGAGATTGAGAAAACGGCGCATATGTGGGACGACTTCACGATTATCCCCGTTAAGGATCTTTAGCCAGATATGACTCGTCCTCGCGCTACTGCAGTCGGATTTGTTGCCGTTCTTCTGTGGGCGCTTCTGGCGCTCTTGACGTTCGGTTCCAGCCCAACGCCCCCCCTGCTTCTCAACACCATCTGTTTCACCATCGGCGGCATCATCGGCCTGATCTGGGTGCAGATGACGGGCAGCTGGGCAGAGCTCAGACGAGTCCGGCTTAGGGTCTATGCCTTCGGATCGATCGGTGTCTTTGGCTATCACGCACTCTACTTTTCTGCCCTGCGCGCGGCGCCTGCGGCCGAGGCTGGCCTGATTGCTTATCTCTGGCCTTTGCTGATCGTCCTCTTGTCGGGCCTCCTACCCGGAGAGCGGTTGCGTGCGGGGCATTTCATCGGCGCAGTTTTAGGGTTTGCCGGAGCGGCCTGCATTATCACCGGTGGCGGTGTCGGCTTTCAGGCGCAGTATCTCCCGGGCTACGGTCTTGCACTGCTCTGCGCCCTCTTTTGGTCCAGCTACTCCGTCGGATCTCGCCTCATTGGGGACGCGCCGACGTCATCGGTGGCTGTGTTCTGCCTTTTGAGCGCTGTTGCTTCTGGCGCATTGCATGTTCTGCTTGAGGACACCATCTGGCCTGCGAACTCGCTGGGGTGGGCCTCGGCGCTGTTGTTGGGCTTAGGTCCTGTGGGGCTGGCCTTTTACGTTTGGGACATCGGGGTCAAGCAGGGGGACATCCAGATGCTTGGAACCAGCTCCTATGCGGCGCCCTTGTTGTCGACGTTGATTCTGGTGCTCGCCGGGATCGCCGCCCCCACCTGGGGACTGGCACTGGCGACTGTGTTGATCACGGCAGGCGCCGTACTGGCAGCGCGTGCCTCTGCCAAGGCCCCTGCGCACACCCTCGTCGAGGGGCAAACCGTGACACCGCCTGCCGGATAATCTCAGCTGGAACAAGAAAGGCCCCGCATCTGGCGGAGCCTTGGCTTCTGGTTCTGCGGGTGATCTCACTGCAGACTGCAGTGCGCTCTAGGGCGCGTCGGCGCAGGGGCCGACGCAGCTTTGATCAGACTGGCGACAGACGCTCAATCTCGTCTTTCAGGCGCAGCTTCTCTTTCTTGAGGGACTTCACATGCATGCGGTCAATAGCTGGAGATCTTTCCGCTTGTTCGACTTCAAAACTCAGATGCTCGTGCTTCTTCTTCAATTGGTTCAGATGCGAGCTGAGGCTCATGTCGTTCCTCCTTCTACAAAGCTTGATGTCATCAACATGGGGATTGGAGCATGCTTCTTTCAAGCTGTCACGCTGCATACGCACAATTCGGAACGTTTCTTTCCTACAATTTGCAACTTTTGGCCATTTCCCGCCGATTGTGGCCGATAAACCGGCAACTCGCCTCTGATCCCCAGGCGCCAAAGCATAAAGGGAACGCAAATCGTCGCAGAGCCCTTGTGGCCCAAAACGCTCAGTTGCGTCCGATGTCGGGCCAGGGCAACGCGCTACCTTCGCGCAGAACCGCGCGCACCGCTGGACTATAATCCTCGCCATCCCGGTGATGGGCGTCGCCTTGATGCATCACCAAAGGGGCGTGCAGTCGAAACTCTGCGCGCCCGCCTTTGCGAGCCCTCAAAATTACGAGTTCGGTTGCGCGCCCAACACGTGGTGAAAGCGGCAGCACTTCGAGTGAGCCAAGCCGTCCTTGCGCTGCGGCAATCATGTCCGGTAGACGTTCGACCCGCTGGATCATGTGCAAATAGCCCTTTGGGGTAAGCCTGCGCGCGGCGACATCGAACCAGAGCTCAAGCGGCGTGCCTTCGCCGAGCGCGGTACGGCGACCTGGGTCCTTGGCCTGGCTGTGCGCGCCCGCGCGATAATAGGGCGGATTGGCGATCACATGCGAAAACCGCCGTTGGCGCAATGTGGCTGGCAGATTGCTCAGATCGGCTACGACGACCTCTGCCGGAACGGCGTTGACTGCGGCATTTCGGCGCGCAAGCTCGGCATAGGCAGGTTGCAATTCCACACCGACAATCGAGAGGCCCGAAACCCGCGCCGCCAGACACAAGAACGCCTGCCCTGCCCCACAACCCAGCTCCAGCACAGAATCGCCGGATTTCGCGTTGACAGCGGCCGCCAACAGCACCGGATCAACGCCCGCACGATACCCGCTCTTGGGTTGCAAGAGTTTGATCTGGCCGCCCAAAAACGCGTCGAGGCTCAGCTCGTCTTGTGCAAAGCTTTGAGGCTCAGCCACGGTCCGACACCGGCAAATCATTGTCGCGCATGACCACCCGAGCATCCTCGAGATCATCAGCGTGCACCAGAAGCCTGCGCGGGAAAATCCCGATGCCGCCTTCAAGCACGCTCATATTTACGTCCATTTCAAAGCAGTCTATACCCTCTCCGTTAAGAAGGGCGGTGGCAAAGGCCAGAACCGTAGGGTCAGTGCTGCGCAAAAGTTCCTTCATATCCATGGATCTAAGGGCAAGACCGGGGTCTTGTCGAGCCTATCAGTCGGGAATGTGATGAACCAGGTGATGACAAAGACTCCGCAGGGAAAGCCTCATGAATTGCTGGCCGAGACACTGGCTCCGGAACTGGAGGCGGTAAACCTTCTCATTCGCGAGCGTATGGCGTCTCAGCATGCGCCACGAATTCCCGAGGTCACGGCCCATCTGGTCGAGGCGGGCGGCAAACGTCTGCGCCCGATGCTGACCTTGGCTGCGGCGCGGATGTGTGGCTATGAGGGCGAACATCATCTGAAGCTCGCCGCTACGGTGGAGTTCATCCATACGGCGACACTCCTGCATGACGATGTGGTCGACGAGAGCGCGCAGCGCCGGGGTCGGCCCACGGCGAATCTTTTGTGGGACAACAAGAGTTCGGTTCTGGTGGGCGACTATCTCTTTGCTCGCAGCTTCCAGCTCATGGTCGATACCGGGTCACTCCGCGTGCTGGATATTCTCGCCAATGCCTCGGCCACGATTGCCGAGGGCGAAGTCCTTCAGATGACCGCGGCAACGGATCTGGGCACCACGGAAGAAATCTACCTACAGGTTGTGCGTGGCAAGACCGCGGCGCTGTTTTCGGCAGCGACAGAGGTCGGTGGCGTGATTGCCGGGGCCAGCGAGGCGCAGGTCAAGGCACTGTTTGATTATGGCGACGCGCTAGGTATCGCCTTCCAGATCGCGGATGATTTGCTGGACTATCAAGGCGATACAGCCAAGACCGGTAAAAACGTCGGTGACGATTTCCGCGAGCGCAAGCTGACCCTGCCGGTCATCAAGGCGATTGCGCAGGCCGGCGACGAAGAGCGCGCCTTTTGGCACCGCACAATCGCCAAAGGCCGCCAGGAAGAGGGCGATCTTGAGCATGCTCTGTCGCTGATGGCGAAATACGCCACACTGGAGGCAACCCGCGCCGATGCGATCGGCTGGGCGGACAAGGCGAAATCTGCACTGGCGGACCTGCCCGAACATCCGATCCGCACACTGCTGATTGACCTCGCCGATTACGTTGTATCCCGTCTGAACTGACCCCTGTGCGCCAGTTTGCGCCCACGGGCGCCTTGGAGCAGACTTTGGATCAGGCGCGCAATCAGCTGAGTTCGGTTGCCACACACCACCACTCTGGGTGCTCTGCGCCGATCTCATAGGCTGCAAAATGCGCCGCCTTCAACGTCGGGTAGATCGCAAAGCATGTCGATCCGGACCCCGACATTCGGGCCAGAAGCGCAGCGCGAGAGGCACGCAGATCACTCAGAACGCGCTCGATCAGGGGGGCCGCCGCGATCGCTGCGGGTTCCAGATCGTTGCGCTGCGCTCCGAGCCATCCCGCACAATCCGCGACACCGTCAAAACGTGGGACCTCCGAGGGCATAGGGTCATTCTCACGCGACGCAAGCCCGGAGAACACCGCCCCCGTGGGCACTTCAACGCCGGGGTTCACCAATAGCGCGGGCAGTTTGGGCAGCGGGATCGGAGTGATCTCCTCGCCGATCCCCTGCATCCGCGCGGCTGAGGCATGCATGCAGACCGGAACATCCGCCCCAAGCGACAAGGCCAAGGCTTTTGGCACAGTGTGTCCCTGCGATCGAAATGCGTTCAAAACAGCACCCGCATCAGAAGAGCCGCCGCCGATACCCGCCCCATGAGGCAGAGATTTCTCCAGCCCGATATGCCCGCGCCAATCCGCGCCTTCGGCGGCGCGCCAGACCAGATTACGCGAGTCCTCCGGGACCCCGTCCGCAAAAAGCCCCGAAACAGAAAGCGAAAGCTCCTCAGCCGGGGACAGGCGCAATCGGTCGCCTATGCTTGCAAATGCAACCAGACTGTCCAGCAGGTGATACCCATCTGCGCGGCGCCCCGTCACATGCAGGGAAAGGTTTACCTTGGCCGGCGCAAAAACCTCAGTGATCGTCATTCGCAACCTGAAGCGGTTCTGCCCCTTCTTCGGCCAGGACCACATCAAGCCCAACGTCGAGCTTGCGGCGAATGCGATCCGGGTTGGCCTCGGCGTCCTTATCCTCGGGCTCCACAAAGGAAAGCGCGCGCCGCCACTGGAACTCGGCCTCCAGCTTGCGCCCAACCGCCCAATAGACATCTCCGAGGTGATCGTTCACCACCGGATCCACGGGCATCAACTCGACTGCGCGTTCCATGTGACCGACGGCTTCGTCATAGCGGCCCATCCGGTAAAGAACCCATCCAAGGCTGTCGATGATATAGCCACTCTCGGGGCGCGCAGCGACGGCACGCTCGATCATGGAAAGTGCCTCGTCCAGTTTTTCCTGCCGCTCCACAAGGGAGTAGCCTAGGTAGTTCAGAACCTGGGGCTGGTCCGGGTCGATCTCAAGCGCGGCGCGAAAATCCGCCTCGGCCGCCTCCCAGTTCTTCAGACGTTCGTTACAGATGCCGCGCGCATAATAAAGGAACCAGCGGTTCGTTGTCTCATCGGGGCTCAGTTCGAGCGCGCGGGTATAGGCCTTTGCGGCTTCGGCATAGTTTTCCTGCTGCCGCATAAGGTCGCCCAGATCGATATAGACCGCGACATGCTGCGGGAAATCGCGCGCCAGTTGTTCCAGCACTTCGGCGGCGGCCTGCGGATTGGCCGATCGCCGCAGCGCCTCGGCACGACCAAGCTCGGCAGCATGGAAATCAGGGTGATCACGCGGCACCTGCTTGTAGGTGGCGATCGACAGTTCGTAACGACCCATTTGATCCAGAAGCCCCGCGCTCAGAAGCACGGCATCCACATGGCCGGGGCTGAGTTTTGCGGCCATGCGTGCATACATCAGCACATAGTCACTCGCTGCCTCGCCCGAAAGCGCCTGACCAAGGCTGTAGAACACCTCTGCCATGCCATCGCGTGCGGTCGGGGTAATCGAGAACCGTAAGGTCTCTCCCATGGCGAGTTGATCTGCAAACTCCGTAAGCGCAGGGTCGAAGCCTTCGCCAAAGCTGTCGACCAGCACCTCAAGCGCCTGATCGTTGCGCCCGAGTTGTGACAGGACCTGTATCCGCGCGATTGCAGCCCGGCGCGAGGACCTGCCTAGCTGGCCCTCATTGGCGGCAAACAGTTGGTCTGCGCCCTCGTAATCTCCGACCGATGCAAGCGCCAAGGCCTTGTGGTACAAAGCAAAAAAGCGCAGCCCGTCCTGTTGTGCCACGGCGTCGAACTGGTCGAGTGCCTGCGAGACCGCGCCTTTGCCCATATAGGCCCAAGCATCCAGCAGCCCGTCGACCAGCGGGCTGATTTCAAACTGTTCGGAATCGCGTGCAAGCAGGGCGTCATAGTTTTCCTGCAGTGCAAGATTGCCTGCCATGACGATATTGGCGACCTGACTGCTCACACCTGCCTGCCACATCCGCTCTGCCACCGGCAACGCGGATTCGACCTCTCCAAGCGCAAGCTGCGCATAAACGAGGTTCTCCATCAGGGTGATGTTCTGCGGATCGCGCACCAGTGCACGCGTGTAATATTTGGCGGAGGCGGCAAAGTCGCTTTCATAGGTCGCGGCCCGTCCAGCGAGATACGCGCCCGCCAGCCCATCCGCCACCGCCATCGGCCCGGTGGTCAGCAAAAGCGCGGCTGCGCAGGTCAAAGAACGGAGATAGGATACGGGCACGAATGGGCCTCCCCAGCAGGATCACAACACATCTGAACAGGAGCGTAGACGCCAGTCCCGAGATGCGCAATGGGGCGACCCTCAGGCCGCCCCATCAAAGTGATCACTGATTGCAAATCCGCTGTTACATGTTGGGATAATTCGGTCCGTCACCGCCCTGCGGCGTGGTCCAAGTGATATTCTGGCTTGGGTCCTTGATGTCGCAGGTCTTGCAATGGACACAGTTCTGGAAGTTCACGACAAACTCTGGCTTACCGTCTTTTTCCACGACCTCATAAACACCTGCCGGGCAGTAGCGCTGCGCAGGTTCGTCATATTTCGGCAGATTGACCGAAATCGGCGTGTCCTTGTTCCCCAGACGCAGATGGCAGGGCTGGCTTTCTTCGTGGTTGGTCGCCGCAAAGGACACGTTGGTCAGGCGATCAAAAGACAGCACGCCATCGGGCTTGGGATAGTCGATGGGTTTGTGGTTCTCCGCGGGCTCGGTTGCCTCCGCGTCATTCTTGCCATGCCCCAGCGTGCCAAACAGCGACAGTCCAAAGAGGTTGTTGGTCCACATGTCCAGACCACCCAGCGCGAGCGACGCTGTGAGACCCCATTTGGACCACATCGGTTTGACGTTGCGGACCATCTTCAAATCCTTGCCGATGGGGCCGTCGCGCACGTCTGCCTCGTAGCCGGTCAGCTCATCGGACTGACGGCCTGCCTTGATCGCCTCAAAGGCAGCTTCGGCGGCCGCTTTGCCCGAGAGCATCGCGTTATGGTTGCCCTTGATGCGCGGCACGTTGACCATGCCCGCGGAACAGCCCAGAAGCGCGCCCCCCGGGAAGGTCAGTTTCGGCATCGACTGATAGCCGCCCTCGGTGATTGCGCGTGCGCCATAAGCGACGCGTTTGCCGCCTTTCAAAAGCTCCGCCACCATCGGGTGATGCTTGAAGCGCTGGAACTCCATGTACGGATAGAGATGCGGGTTCTTGTAGTTCAGGTGAACCACAAATCCCACATAAACCTGATTGTTATCAAGGTGATAGATGAAAGAGCCACCGCCTGCGTTGGAATTCAGCGGCCAGCCCATTGTGTGGGTGACAGAGCCTTCCTTGTGCTTGGCGGGATCAATCTCCCAGATTTCTTTCATACCGACGCCGTATTTCTGCGGCTCCTTGCCGTCAGAGAGACCGTATTTGGCGATGACTTCTTTCGACAGCGAGCCGCGCACGCCCTCGGAGAGGAAGACGTATTTGCCGTGCAATTCCATGCCCGGCTCTGTGTTGGGCCCGTAAGAGCCGTCTTCCTCAAGACCAAAGACGCCCGCGACGACGCCCTTGACCTCGCCGTTGTCGCCATAGACCAGCTCGGAGCAGGCCATGCCGGGGAAGATCTCAACGCCCAGTTCCTCGGCCTGTTCCGCCATCCAGCGGCAGACATTGCCCATGGAGACGATGTAGTTGCCGTGGTTGTTCATGAGTGGCGGCATTGGTGCGTTTGGAATACGGATTTCGCCCGCTTCGCCAAGCATGTAGAAATTGTCGTCCTTGACCGGCACGTTGAGCGGCGCGCCCTTGTCTTTCCAGTCAGGCATCAGGGCATCAAGGCCGCAGGGGTCAAGCACCGCGCCCGACAGGATATGCGCTCCCACTTCGGAGCCCTTCTCCAGAACCACAACCTGAAGGTCGGCATCCAGTTGCTTCAGGCGGATCGCGGCCGAAAGACCGGCGGGACCGGCCCCGACGATCACAACGTCGTATTCCATTGCTTCGCGTTCAATCTCGGCCATTCGAGGTGCTCCTTGGCTGTCGTGCGGACCCGCGCATCTGGTCCTTGGCTGGTTGGCGCATCATGAGTGCGCTGTCATTCGGGCGCAACATTCTTGCGCGGTTGCTTAGCTGGTGCAGCATGGACAGGTCAATCCATACCCTACGTAGGTTCTCTGACAGACCCCGAAACATGCCGTATCGCGCGCCGGTTTTCGTCACCCAAGACGCAAATAACGGCGTTTATCGACAGGAGTGTCAAGTTTTTGGCCGATCCCCCATCAGATAGCGGGGCCCCTGACCATTTTTTGCGGCGCGGTCGTCAGCATTGTAGAGTGCGCAGGTCGGCAGCGACAGGCAACCACAGCCAATGCATCCGTCGAGATCGTCGCGCAGCTTCTCGAGCATCGCGATTCGCGCATCCAGGTGGGTGCGAAACCCCTCCGACAAGCGTGACCAGTCTTCCTTGGTGGGGGGGCGTTTATTGGGCAGGCTTTGCAGCTGTTCGCGAATCTCGGGCAAGGTGAAGCCAAACTTCTGCGCAATCAGGATGAAGCTCAGTCGCCGGATGTCAGCGCGATGAAAGCGGCGCTGTCCGCCCGCATTGCGCCACGGCTCCAAGAGACCTTGTGTTTCGTAGTAGCGTATCGCCGAAACCGCGAGGCCTGTGCGTTCCGCAAGGTACCCGATCGACAATCCGTGTGATGCTGGCATGCGGTGGTCCTCTTCTGGTGGGAGAGTTGCACAGGAGATTTCTGCACTACGGGAAAATCTCGCGGCTCTGAAAAAACACCTTGAGCTAAAGTTAGGTTTAGAAATTATCACCGAAGGAGGCAAGACAAAAGAAGGAGCCTCAGCGATGTCAGCCACGCTCGAACACGCAAACATCTGTGTTACCGATCCACATAAGACCGCCGCCTGGATGGAAAAAGTCTTTGGTTGGCGAATCCGCTGGCAGGGTCCCGCCATTGGCGGGGGCTATTCCGTGCATGTGGGCTCGGATAACAGCTATCTCGCGCTTTATGCCCCGCCTGAGGATCTCGGCGAGGCGCCCGCACGGTATTCCGCGAAGGGGGGGCTCAACCATCTTGCGGTGGTGGTTGCGGACCTCGACGCGGCGGAACAAGCCGTTTCAGACGCAGGTTACACCCCGAGAAGCCATGCAAATTACGAACCTGGCCGACGCTTCTATTTTGAGGACGAAGAGGGCGTGGAATATGAGCTTGTTCAATATGATTGATGCGCTGTTTTTCGCGACCTATGGCCCGCGTGGGCTTGGTGCCTATGGTCTGTTTGGTCACCACTGGCGCTCCCGGGCGCGCGCGCCGCGCCTGCCATCATCCCTGCCGGAACGTGCCTCGCAAGGCCGTTAAACCCAAGTCCGCGACAGCAAAACCCTGCACAACCTGAGACGCCCCCCCTTGCAATTGCGTCCGCGATTGGGTCAGGTATTTGCCAACACGACGGCTCGCCCCGCTGCTCTTCGCGGCGGGGCGGCGGCGTTCATGAGCATGTGACAACAAAAGAACGAACCACGAAAGCGGACAAGACCATGGACAAGATCCCGATGACGCCGCAGGGCTTTCACGCCCTCGAAGCAGAACTGAAGAACCTCAAAAGCGTGGAGCGCCCGGCGATCATTCAGGCCATCGCCGAAGCCCGCGAGTTGGGCGATCTGTCGGAAAACGCAGAATATCACTCTGCGCGTGAGAAGCAGTCCTTCATCGAAGGCCGCATCAAGGAGCTCGAGGGCGTCTTGTCTCTGGCCGATGTTATCGATCCGTCAAAGCTCTCCGGTGCGATCAAATTCGGCGCCAAGGTCACCGTGGTCGACGAAGACACCGATGAAGAGAAAACCTGGCAGATCGTTGGCGAACACGAGGCGAATATCGAAGCGGGTCTTTTGAATGTGAAATCTCCGATTGCACGCGCCTTGATCGGCAAGGAAGAAGGCGACAGTGTAGAAGTGCGCACGCCCGGTGGTGATCGCTCCTACGAAATTCTGGACATCACTTACGGTTAAGTAGAAACGCCGCTGCGCGGGACGGACAGGCAAAGCATGACCAGTGAACGCAGTCCAAACGAACAGACCAAGGCACCGCGGCAGTCCGATCTGAGACTGCCTGAGCTTGAGAGTGGTTCGCGCCCCTCCCTCGGCCTCGCCGAAGCGATCGCTCTTGTGCTTGGGGTCTTGTGGGCTCTGGTCGTGGTGGCCGTCTACGTGCTGGCGCCGGATATGGCGCTGTCGACAGAATGGAACGCCCCCCTCGTGCGAATTCTGGCGGTGATGCTGCCGGTGCTGATGCTGCTGGTGGCGGCCATTGCTCTGCGCTCTGCCCGTATCATGCGCGAGGAAACAGAGCGCCTGCATGCGGCGATTTCGAGCCTCCGGCACATGTATCTTGCCCACACGCAGGCCGCTGCGGTGGTGTCAGAGCCTTCGGTCGCCAAAAAGCTCGACGAAATTGCGGAAACCGCGCGCAAAACGGAAACCGTGCTTGCCACGTTCCAATCCTCTCGCGCCACGCCAACACGCCTTGCGATTCCATCCAAAGCGATGGAGGCCGTGGCCGAGCAGGGCTCGTTCGAACTGGGCACCTCCGCAGAGGAAATTTCGCCGCCGCTCTCCAACGATCACTTCATCCGCGCGTTGAATTTTCCCGATTCGGCAGAGGACGAAGAGGGATTTGTCTCGCTGCGTCTGGCGCTCAAGGATCGTCACGCGGCCCAGGTGATACAGGCTGCGCAAGATGTGCTGACGCTGCTCAGTCAGGAAGGCATCTACATGGATGATCTGCGCCCTGACCGCGCCCGCCCAGATGTCTGGCGTCAGTTCGCCCATGGTGCGCGTGGCCGGTCGGTGGCGGCGCTTGGGGGTGTTCGGGATCGCTCGTCGCTGGCGCTCTCCTCGGCGCGCATGAAACAGGATCCGCTGTTTCGCGAGAGCGCCCATCACTTCTTGCGCCGGTTCGATCAGATTTTCACCCGTTTTGAGCAAGACGCTTCGGATGCGGAGATTTCCGCCCTGAGCGACACCCGCACGGCCCGCGCTTTCATGCTGTTGGGGCGTGTTGCCGGGACCTTCGACTGATCTGCTGGGGTAGTGCGCGTGAACATAGCGCTACGCCCAGCCCGCCCAGAGGATGCCTCCAGTCTGGCAGCCCTCTCGGTAGAGGTCTGGGTCGGGACCTACCTGCGCCAGGGCATCACAGCGCATTTTGCAGACTATGTGCTCTCGGAGTTTACGCCTGCCCGAATGGAGGCATTGATCCACGCGCCGGATCAAAACATCATCGTCTCGCAGAACGAGGATGGGATCGATGGCTACATCCGGGTGTCGCACCGCTGCCCGGACCCGCTGGCGGGCGGCCACCAGACCGAGGTCGCCACGTTATACGTGCAACCTCGTCATCAGGGTAAAGGCCTTGGCCGCGCGTTGTTGTTGGCAGGCCTGCAGGCCGCGCATGAGGCGGGAGCGACTTCGATCTGGCTCACCACCAACTCTGAGAATGCGCCCGCCATCGCCTTCTACCTTGCTCAAGGCTTTGAACGGATCGGCATCACACAGTTTCGCATTGAGGATCAGGCCTATCAAAACGACGTTTTTGCACGGGTGCTAGACCACTGATGACGTCTGGCGAGGCCTGAAGTTCGGAGAATTTCCCGCCCGTCACACCTGCATGATAACTTCACCCGTTCCCATTGGACGCAGCAGCCTTTGGGAGAGGCCCGCGTTTTATCACCTTGGTTGTGGTTCAAATACGACCACAGCGCGCCCGTAGGGCGCGCTGCCGGGCCCAAACGGGGGTGGTGGCATTTGTGATGCTGCCGCGCTCGGCGGGAGGGCCACCCCGGCTGTTAGCTCATGCCAAAGCTGGCGAAGGGAATAAATCGCACAGGATCTCCCGGCGCGACATCCATCGCCCCATCAGGCAACTCTACCAGCCCCTCGGCCCAGCTGAGGCCCGAAATCCGGCCTGAGCCTTCGGATTTGAACACCTCCGCACATCCCGACCGCATGCGCGCGCGCAGGTATTCTCGCCGCCCCGGTTTCTTTCGCTTGGAGAACGCGGCTGGCACCTCAAATCCTTGCGGCTCAGACCAGCCCGCCCCCGCCAGAAGGCCCATCGCGGGGCGTGCAAAGACAAGCGTACAGACCAAGGCGGCAACAGGGTTGCCCGGCAGGCCAAAGACGGGCGTGCCCTGCCACATCCCAAGCGCCAGTGGACGTCCCGGTTTCAGGGCAATGCGCCATTCCTGCATGGCGCCAGATTCGCGCAGAAGGGCCGAGACATGATCCTCGTCCCCCGCGGACGCGCCGCCACTGGTCAGAATCACATCCGCCTGTGCAGCCGCCTGATCCAGCGCTGCTGCGAGCGCTGCGCGATCATCCTGGATGCGCCCCATGTCGACCGTGGCAAATCCAAACTGCTGCATCAGCGCCAACAGCATCGGACGGTTGGCGTCATAAATTTGCCCGTCTCGCGCGGCCTGCCCCGGCTCGACCAGTTCATCGCCGGTGGAAATCACCGCGACTCTCAGGCGCTGGCGCACCACCAGACTGTTAAGCCCCGTTGCAGATGTCAGCGCGAGATCCGCAGGCGTCAGGACGCGCCCCCTGCGCAATATCACCTCGCCAGCGTTCACATCTTCGCCCGCTTTGCGCGTATTGGCCCCCTGCTTGAGCGGTCCGTTGAAGGCGATCGACTGACCATCGGTGCGAACGTCTTCTTCCAACACGACGGTATCAACACCTTCGGGGAGTGCCGCACCCGTTAGAATTCGGAGGGCATGCCCTTGAGGCACAGTTCCTCCATAGGGCACCCCGGCTGCGGCGCGCCCCTCCTGAAGGGGTAGCACCTGCGCCCCCTCCGGGCGTCCACCCGAAAATCCATACCCATCAACCGCCGTGTTGGGTTGCGGTGGGTTGGACCTGAGCGCCACGGCATCCTCGGCCAGCACCCGACCAAGCGCCTCGGAGAGCGACACGGTGTCCGCCGACGTCACCGGCCCAAGGCGCTCTTGCAGCAGGGCAAGAGCCTGATCCACCGGGGTCCAATCCACCCCTTGCGGCAAGGCAAAACAGTCATTGCTGAGGGGCGGCGGGGTCAGGGTCATCGATCAGGCTCCACAGCGAAAATCCAGCCCTCTTCCAATGCAATGGGGGCAGTCACGGTCAGATAACGGTTCAGGTCTGCCACAGGCAGCCCCGCAAGGTCCAGAGCAACAGAATGTACCTGCCATGCGTCTTTGATCCACCCGTCTGGACAGGCACCAACCGTGAGTGATGGCCAGATCTCTAACAGCGCGACCGGGGTCTCCAGAGGCTCGAAGGGCCAGACGGAGACATGGGGGGCAAATTCACGCCGCAACCGCTGCAGGACCGGCAAGCCCATCATGACCTGCCCTCCGACCGAGCCCGCACCGGACATCTGCCAGCAGGTAAAGCTGCCCTTGGCGCGGTATTCCACCTGTCTGCGCTCCGCAAAGGGGTTGTGATACTGTGTTTTGCGGCGCGGCAGACCGGCGATATCGCGTTTCAGGCCATTGCCCCAAAAGGGTCCCTCGCCCTGCCCTCCGGGCTGAAGACGCAGATTGATGTCGCCCGCGAGATCAAATCGGTTGTTGAGCTTTGGCGCATCCTCGATCCGGTCTGCAAACCACTGCCACAGTACAAGTGGATCTGCCTCCCCCGTGAGCGCCGCGGCAAAACCCTGCGGGTAGCCAAAGGGGAAATCGAACCCTATTGCCAGGCGCCTTCCAGCGCGTAGCTCGCTATCAACGAGGTCCTTGAGCCAGTCCGAGGCCAGTTGCCTGTTGCGCAGATAGACCGGCGCCTGTGCTTCTCCGGCGCGGACCACACAGGCCCAGATCGCATCCCGGCGCGGTGTGGGCCCTGTATCGTTGCCGCCGGACCAATCGAGCATTGCAAAACTGTCAAACGCAGTCAGAGCCCCAGCTCCTTTGCGATGAAATCAGCAATCTCAGGTGTGGCGTCGAGATCAAAAACCGGACGGTCCAGATCGAGCGGCGTATCAGAGGCAATAGCGCGGATGGTTGGGTCGTCGGGCGCAATCAGCGCAGTCCCCGCCTCGGCGCGGTGGGCTTCGATCTTGGGGTGGGGTTCGCGCTTGTAGCCTTCTACCAGGATCAGATCGACCGGGCGCATTCTGGCCAGAAGTGCAGTCAGGGAGGGCTCATCAGCGCCGCGCAACTCCTGCATGATGGCCACCCGGTTCGGAGAGGCCAGAACCACTTCGGACGCACCAGCCGCGCGGTGACGGTAACTGTCGGTCGCTGGCTGGTCCACATCCGTGCTGTGATGGGCGTGCTTCAGGGTCGACACCGTGAGACCCCGCGCGGTGAACTCGGCGACCAGCCGCTCCATCAGACCTGTCTTGCCGTTGTTCTTCCAGCCGGTGACACCGTATATTTTCATCACAGCAATGCCTCCGCTCGCGCCAGGTCTTCGGGTGTATTGACGTTGAAAAACGGATCAAACGGCTCCGCGTCAAAGAGCGCCTCGCGCCCGTCGTGCCGATCGGTCCACAAGACCACCTTGCGCAGCCCATCCTGCAGGGCCGCGCGCAGATCGTCGCGCAGGGCCACGGGCCAAAGCCCGAAGGTCGGATGCCGGTTCACGCGCCCCTTGCCCCCCGATTTGAGGATTTCATCGCCACTCTTGGGGGTGGTGGCCAGAACCAGCGGAGTGTCCTGTCCGTCTGCGGCTGCAACCAGTTGCTCCACCAGATCAGTCGGGAAAAACGGCGTGTCAGCCGCCACCGTGACAATGGTATCTGCGCCTTGCTCTGCCGCCCAATCGAGCCCCGCAAGGACACCGGCAAGCGGCCCGGCAAAGCCGTCGATACTGTCCGGAATAACCGGCAGCCCAAAATCGTCAAACCGCGCCCCGTCACCATTGACGTTGAGCGCCATCTGACGCACTTGCGGTGACAACCGGTCGATGACTCGCGCCATCAAGCTCTGACCGCCAAGGGACAAAAGCCCCTTGTCACCACCCCCCATCCGGGTGGCGAGACCACCGGCAAGGATCACTCCGAGGGGTTGGATCATGTCACATTCTCCGTCCAAGGGGCAGGCCACAACACCAAGAGAGCCGCCACTGTGACGCCTATACTCAACCATAAGAGTGCCCACGTAAAAAAGAAGCCAAACAGCACCACGGCGAGCGCCTGCATCAAATAGATCGAAAGCACCAAGCACCGATAGGACTGTAAGGCCGACAATGCCTCTTGCGAGTGTACGAGCTGTGGTGGCGCCCCCCAAAGCGTAAGCCGCCAAAACAATCTGCGATGCGAATAGTCTTTGCGAACACCCAGTGTCGGCACAATGGGGTTTTCAATTCGCCACCCCAAGGTGGTGCGGTGCTGCCAAGGGGTCGTCTCCATCGCGCTAAAATACCGCCCCAAAGTCGAAGTCATTTTCCAGAAGAACGCAAGCGCAGAGAAGCCGGCCACTATCCACGCCATAAAACCAAAAACGCCCCATATCCCAAAATCACGTTCCATGGCTCAACTCCCTCCACTTGCCTCGCGTCCAGAGCGGCACCGCCGCGACGCGCGCCGTAGGGCCTCGATGGCCCCGAGGCGCGCTGCCTCCGCCGTGTCAATCCGCGCTCTTGCGGCGGTGCTTCCTGTCTTCCTCTGGCATCGCCGCAGGGTCCACATCGCGAACCAGTCGCTCTTCGCCGGCCAGACAGACAAACCGCTGCCCGCGCATGCGGCCGATCAGAGTCAGCCCCACCTGCCGCGCGATTTCCACGCCCCATGCCGTGAAGCCCGAGCGCGAGGCCAGCACCGGGATGCCCATCATCGCGGTCTTGATCACCATCTCTGAGGTCAGCCGCCCGGTGGTATAAAGGATCTTGTCCGAGGCCGCCGCCCCTTCGGACAGCATCCAGCCTGCAATCTTGTCCACCGCATTGTGACGCCCCACGTCTTCCATATAGACCAGCGGGCGGTCCTCCTGACAGAGCACGGTGCCATGGATCGCACCTGCCTCCAGATAGAGCGAGGGCGTGCGGTTGATCTCATGCGCGAGCTTATAGAGCCAGGATGTCTTCACCGGGGTTTGAGGCAGGTTCACCCCCTCAAGACCCGCCATCATATCCCCAAACACGGTGCCGACCGCGCAGCCGGACGTTCGGGTCTTTTTCTGGAGCTTTTCTTCATGCGAGGTCTCCACTTCGGTGCGCACCACCACGGTCTCGACCTCTTCGTCATAGTCAACCCGAGTGACCACGTCGTCAGCGCTCAGCATGCCCTGATTCTTGAGGAATCCCAGCGCCAGATACTCCGGATAATCGCCGATGGTCATCGCAGTGACGATCTCCTGGCGGTTCAGATAGATCGTCAGAGGGCGCTCCTCTACCACCGAGATCTCGGTTTCGTGACCGAGGTGATCCATCCCCGTGACTTTGCGCGTGAGATGCGGGTTGCCGGGGTCCGGCGCAATCCGGTATTCAGTTGACACGTTAAGCTTTGACACTTGCCAAGATCCTTCCACCCGCCTCGTTCTATGCGAGGTAACCTAAGGCCCCGCCATGACAATCTCCACCGCGAAATCCGCATTCTGGAAAGGGGTCCGCGACAGCGCGCCCTTTGTTCTGGTTACCGGGCCCTTTGGATTGCTGTTTGGCGTGCTTGCAGCCGAAGCGGGTCTCAATGTGGTCGAGGCCCTCTCATTCTCGCTTGCCGTCTTTGCGGGCTCGGCTCAGTTCACGGCGCTGCAACTGATGCAGGAACACACCCCTACGCTCATCGTGCTGATCTCTGCCCTTGCGGTCAATTTGCGGGTTGCGATGTATTCGGCCTCGCTCACGCCCTACCTTGGCGATGCCCCCCTGTGGCAGCGTGCTTTCGCCGCATATTTGACTGTCGATCAGGCCTATGCGCTGTCCATGATCGAGTTTGAGCGCCGCAGCGATTGGGGCACACCGGAGCGCATGGCCTATTTCTTTGGCACCAATGGTTTGGTGGCTCCGGCGTGGATGGCGGCGACCATCACCGGTGCCCTTGTTGGCGCGTCGATCCCGGACAGTCTGGGACTGGACTTTGTCTTGCCCATTGCCTTTCTGGCGATGATCGGGCCCATGCTGCGGACGCCGGCGCATGTGATTGCCTGCTTCACGGCCTGCGCCGTGTCGCTGCCTGCGACCCTTATGCCCTATAATCTCGGACTGATCGTCGCGGGGATCGCCGGCATGATGGCGGGCGCGCAGGCCGAGGTCTGGTTCGAACGCAAAAACACCGCAGCAGAGGCAAAGCAATGACAGAAACTGAAATGGCGTTTGATCACGGTACACTCTGGCTGGTGATCGCGGGGCTTGCGATTGGCTCTTACGGGCTGCGTTTTGCGTTTATTGGCCTCGTGGGCAATCGCACGATGCCAGCCTGGCTCATGCGCCACCTGCGGTATACGGCCGTCGCCATTATTCCGGCGCTGGTTGCACCCTTGGTAGTCTGGCCAGCCCCGACGCAGGGCGAGCCAAGCCTCATTCATTTTGCCGCAGCCGCGCTGACTTTCGTGGTAGCGGTCTTTAGCAAAAACGTCTTGCTCGCCATGGCGACCGGTGCATGCAGCCTGTGGACGCTCATGTATGTATTTGGCTAAGGATTTGGAAATAAAAGGAATTCACTTCTGCTTCAAAGCCGCAAGCACACTTGGGAACCGCCAATCTAAAACAACAAAGGGCGCCGCAATCACAGCGCCCTGATGCCATTTCATAGTGGTGGATACCTTTATCCGCCAGCGGGTGCGTTGAGCGCCGCATTGCCTTGTGCAAGTCCTGCCTTCAGGTCTTCGCTGTCATCTTCGTAGTATTTGTCCGTCACGACGCCCGGGAACTGAGCCATCTGCTCTTGCAATTTCACCGGATAAAAAGTGACATCGATGCTCTCAAAGCCAGGGATCTGCTGCAGGATTGACGACGTCGCATTGGCACAGAATGCACCCGCCACACGGCCATTTGTGGTCACCAGCTGATAGGCGATTTGCGCCTGCTCAGGTGTGAGGGGAACTTCCTGCGTTACCACATGGAAAGTCGAGCGCGCATGCGCACTGCGATAGGCCTGAAAGATGCGCGGGGAGATCCCAAAGAGCACATCCTGCCGCTCTGGCACGATGTCGGCATAAAAGGATCCTGCCGGATCAAAGATCACCCGCTCGGAAGCATTGACCATCAGCGCGGTGTGACCGCCCTCTCCGGTGCGGTTGTTGACCACCGTTATCAGCGTCATCGAAGGCTTGCCCGCATCCCGATAGGCAACGCTGGCGATCGTTTCAGGATCCGCATCTGGGCGCTGAGGTGCCGCGCACCCCGCAAGAGCTGCGCAAAGCGCAAGGATCAGGATCGGGGTCCGCATGCAGGATCACTCCGCTGGTTAGATCAGGTTCAGGTGGCGAAGATCGCCAGGAAAACTGCAAAGATCACCAGCCCGATGGTAAACCGGGTCACGAAAGTCATGAAGCTTGCGTAGGTTTTCTCTTGAACGGTGATGTCCATGGAGCCGTGCTTGTGTTCAGCCATTTTTGTCGTCCTGTTCGCGTCTTGTGCTTGGAAGCGGTGATACTGGATTTCAAAACGGCTGTCACCACCCCACGGCAGATCAGTTTCCACCCCAAGGCGTTTCTTAGCCACGGAACAGAACCAGCCGGCATCAGGGATCGTGTAAAAAACAACAAAAGCGCCCGAAGGCGCCTTGTTTTATTGGTCGGAGCGAGAGGATTCGAACCTCCGGCCCCTGCCTCCCGAAGACAGTGCTCTACCAGGCTGAGCTACGCTCCGACCGTGGCGCGTGGATTATACCCAGCCCTGCGCATTTGCAAGCCCTATTCAGAGCCTTTCTCATCGAATTTGGCTTTGGCCAGATTGGAAAGGCCAAAGCCGCTGCTGAGCATCGGCCGGCTACGCGACTGAAGCACCGGTGTCGTCGAGGATCGCCCGCCACGGGCTTCTCTCATGACGATGAAAACGCCGCTTGCGATGATGATCCCCGCGCCGAGGATCGTCAGAAGGTCCACGGTCTCATCAAAGAGGAGAGCGCCAAACACGATGGCCCAAATGATTTGGGAATATTGCATTGGCGCGACCACCGCCGACTCGCCGATGGAGTAGGAAAAGACCAGCAGCAAGGTGGCGCAGAAGCCGAACACCGAAATGATCGCCAAACCTCCCATCTGCGTGCCGCTCAGGGGGACATAGACGAAGGGCATGGTCAGACCCATGATCACAACCGTGGTCAGGATCGGAAACAGCATCAGGACCACGCGGCGCTCCGTGTGTCGCAGCTTGCGCAGGATAACGGACTGAAACGCATTGCCAAAAGCCGCCAAAAGCGCAGCGACGTGACCTAGGCCGAGTTCGGTTCCGCCGGGGCGCAAGACCACAAGAACGCCGGCAAACCCAACGATGACCGCCGCCATCCGCGGCAACCCGACTTTTTCGCCCAGCATCGGGATGGACAAAAGCGTGATGAGAAAGGGCGTTGCAAACAGCAACGCATAAGTTTGCGCCAGCGGAAGCACCGAAAACGCATAAAAGGCGCAGCCCGGGATCAGCGCCATCATCAGCGACCTCAGCGCCACCCAGCCTGGCTGATTGGGGCGGAATGTCCCCGGCGTTGCGTCCTTCACGATCATCAAGGTCAGAAGCGGAAACGACAGAAGGCTGGAGAAAAAGACAATCTGAAAAGCGGAGACCTCTGCGCTGATGAATTTCACCACAACATCATGGGTGGAGAAAATGCCATAGGCCAGCAAGGCCATAAAAGCTGCCTTCATGTTCATGGAGATTCACCAATGTTTTGTCATGCGGGCAATAGATCCGCCCTCATTTCTAGCGCTAACGCCCAGAGGGGGGAGCTGGCAAGAGGGTGCATGCGCCTGCTGGACCTCACATCGCAAAAAACAACAGGCCGAGGCTGATGCCCCGGCCTGTCAGAATGAAATTTGGGCGCCCCTTAGAGGCTTGCGTTGAGCGCCTCGACCACGGCATCGCCCATCTCGGAGGTGCTGACCGGGGTCACGCCCTCTTCGCCCAGAAGGTCCGCGGTGCGCACGCCATCGGCGAGCACTTTCTCGACAGCCGCTTCAAGGCGGTCCGCCTCGGTGCCCATGTCAAAGCTGTAGCGCAGCGCCATGGCAAAAGAGAGGATGCAGGCAATCGGGTTGGCCTTGCCCTGACCGGCGATGTCAGGGGCCGAGCCGTGCACGGGCTCATAAAGCGCCTTGGGGCGACCATTGGCCATCGGCGCGCCAAGCGACGCGGAGGGGAGCATGCCCAAGGATCCCGTCAGCATGGCCGCAGCATCGGAAAGCAGATCGCCAAAGAGATTGTCGGTGACAATCACGTCAAACTGCTTGGGCCAGCGGCAGAGCTGCATGGCACCGGCATCCGCGTACATGTGCGAAAGTTCCACCTCGGGGTAGTCCTTGCTCACCTCGGTGACAACTTCGCGCCACAGGATGCCGCTCTCCATCACGTTGGCTTTTTCCATCGAGCAGAGTTTCTTGCCGCGACGCATGGCCAGTTCAAACGCCGAACGCGCAACACGCTCGATCTCGGATTCGGTATAGCGCTGGGTGTTGATGCCAACGCGCTCGTTGCCTTCTTCGATGATGCCGCGCGGCTCGCCAAAGTAGATCCCGGAGGTCAGTTCGCGCACGATCATGATATCGAGCCCGGCCACGACGTCCTTCTTGAGCGAGGAGAAATCCGCCAGCGCATCAAAGCACTGGGCCGGACGCAGGTTGGAATAAAGATCCATTTCCTTGCGCAGGCGCAGAAGGCCGCGCTCGGGCTTTACCGAGAAATCGAGTGCGTCGTATTTCGGGCCACCCACCGCGCCGAGAAGCACAGCGTCCACCTCTTGCGCCTTTGCCATGGTATCGTCATGCAGGGGCGTGCCATGGGCGTCATAGGCAGAGCCGCCAACCAGATCTTCGCTCACATCGAACTGAATATCGCGCTTGGCGCCGAACCAGGAAATGACCTTTCTGACCTCGGCCATCACTTCGGGGCCGATGCCGTCACCGGGCAAAATCAGAATCGATGGGTTGGACATCTCAAAAACTCCTTTGACGTGTTGACCACGGGCGTAGCGGGCTGCTGTCCTATGGTCAATAATCGCAGCGCAATTATACTGCGCATCAGGTGCTTTCAGCGTCGGATATCTACCCAAATCAGGCCGTGACGGCTGCCATTGCTGCGCAGGATGCCGGACCCTGCGACCGAAAGCCCTGCCGATGGCAGGACGTAATCCACCCGCATAGGCCCCGTGCTGTCCCAGATTACGCTATGCTGCCCCGCCTCGTCAGAGGGGGTGACATCCTGCAGGCGCGGATGGTGGAGCAGCCGGGTGATCGCATCGTTTTGGCCCTCACCTCGTTCCGGGTCGTTGTTGGCATCCCCCATCAGGACAAAGGGATCGGGAATCTGCGCGTCGAGGGTCCCGTCCAAAAGATATGTCCAAATGAGGATCTCATCAGCATTACGCCGCCCATTTCGATCCTCTGCGCCGTCAAAGACCGGCGGCGCTGCATGAAAGCTCAAGATCCACAGAAATTGCCCATTCTCCAACGTCACCGGCACCGCCCAGTGATTTGTCGATGAGAGCCGCAATCGCGCTGCCGTCTCCGCATCCGGATAGAGCGTTCCGTCTAGCGTGACAGGCATGCGATGACCCGGCAGATCTTTCCATAGCATGTCAGTCAAATTGACGGCCTTGGACGCTGCAATTGGGTGCTTTGACAGCAAGGCAATCCCACCCTGCCCCGTAAATTGCCCCCAACCCCAGGAGTCCTCTGGTTCCGCAAGCCGCCCATCACCATCCAGATCAAGCCCAGATGCCAGACCCGAATTGGGGCGCACTGCAAAGGCGTATGGGTAATCTTGACCTGCGCCTTTCAGGCGGTGCTGGAGCGCCCGCAGGCTGTACAAGTCGTAATCCCAATCAACCCCCTGCAGCGCAAGAATATCAGCACCAGCTTCGACGATGGTGCCAACCACAGCGCGGATCTGGTCGTCCCCCCGCCGCAGATCACGCAGCAACAATCCTGGGCCCTTTCGGCTCAATTCCGTGTTGAAAGTGGCCACGCGCAGGGTGCCGGACTGCGGTCCTGCGTCAGAAGCAGACGTCCAGAACAAGTGACAGAGCAGCAACGCAAATGCCGCCCGCGCGCTCATACGACTTGGAGGTCCTTGTCGTGATTGAAGCTGCGGCGCTTTTGCTCAATCAGGTCCGCGACGCGCAGCCGCGCCATTCCACGGGTGATCAGGCTGGCGGGCACCATGGCCCACCCTGTAACGCACCAGATCAAGAGTTGCGGACTGCCCAGAAGCGCGGGATCAAATACGCTTGCGGTCATCTGTACCAGAGCTGGCAGCAAGAAGGGCAGTAGAACTCCTGCCACGATATGCAGTTTTGCGTCGCGCTGAAGGCGCGTCACCACGTCGCCACCCGTGGTCGGGTCAAAGAGGGGCAGATTGACCCAGACGTTAAAGGCCCCTGAGGAAAGGGGCCAGTTTCGCAATCGGATCACAAAGGCAAAATACGCGATCGAAATCAGCGAAAGAAGATAGGCGAGCCCCGCAGCCGCGCGCACCAGATCCACAGTATATTGGGGCACATGTTCGGGCATCATCAGGCGGGCCAGATGCACAGGCGAGTAGGCAAAATCCAACGCGTCCCCGACCAGGAACGCAAATTTATGCACCAGCGCGGAGAAGCCCGTAGGCTGGAACGGGTGCCCGGCCAGTAGGCTCAGCAGGATCATGCAAAGCGAGACAAAGAAGAACCGGCTACGGTTGAGCGGCGGCGCATCCCGGAACTCGAGAAAACTCGGAAAGTTCGAGAAATACTCCGCAAAGATCAGGCCGCCTGCAAGCAATGCAGTAAAGGCGACGATCTCGGGCGATTGCGTTGCCGCCACCGGCAACAGCAATGATGGCAGCACGATCAGGAGTGCCACCAACAGCCCACGAATTGCCGCGCTTGTTATGCGTGCAAGCACTGTCTATTCCCTTCACCCAAGGGTCTTCCGATTGTTATGGAATGACCCGGTATGAAGCATCCCGACTCCGTCAGGCTGCTCTGCCTCATTTTTGCCCCAATTCTGCACGGGGTCTCGCGCTTTCTCAAGCGCAGGGTTAAGAAAATTCATCAAATTTGAACGACCTCACGCGAAGTGATGCGGCCATGCATCAATCTAACGTCGAAAAATCATGCACTTATAGCGCGTTCTTGGCGGAGGCGCCGCAACAGTCTGCTCCTTAACGGTCTTGGCATGCTTCGACTCTTCCTAAAACGGCGATCAAGGTTGAGCGCACCACGCGCCACTTGGGATGGCGGGCCAATTTGTCCCAGCTCTGGAAATTATGCACTCGGACGCAGGCAATTTTGTCCAGAAATGCGCATATTTGTTCGGAAATGCAGAAGCGCACTTGCGAGACGTGGCGCACCCTCCCTAGGGTTTAGTTTGTAAGAAATGCAAAAGGCGGAAATTTTGCAAAGCATGGGAGAAGCCATATCGCTGGCATTGGCGCTGGTGATGTCCGGAGACGCCGATCTGTTTGAGATCGTCGGCCTGTCCTTGCGCGTCAGCCTGAGCGCAACCGTCTTTGCGTGCCTCATTGGGTTGCCGATCGGCGCATTGGTCGCGATCAGCCGCTTCCCGGGGCGGGGCGCCTGCCTGGTGCTGATGAATGCGCTGATGGGTCTGCCGCCTGTTGTGGTCGGGCTCTTGGTCTATCTGCATCTGTCGCGTTCGGGGCCGCTTGGGTTTCTTGGCCTCCTTTATACGCCCACCGCCATGATCATCGCACAGACGATCCTAATTGCGCCTATTGTCGCTGCGCTGTCGCGGCAGGTGATTGAGGACCTCCACGCGGAATATGCGGAGCAATTTCGCTCGCTCTGTCTCAGCCGCGCGCAAGCGGTGGCCGCGCTCCTCTGGGATGCGCGCTATTCGCTGCTGACGGTTGGTCTCGCCGGGTTCGGAAGGGCCGTTGCAGAGGTCGGCGCGGTGATCATCGTCGGCGGGAACATCGACCACCTGACCCGTGTCATGACCACCGCCATCGCGCTTGAAACCTCCAAGGGTGATCTCGCCCTCGCACTGGCGCTGGGAGTGGTTCTTCTGGTGATCGCGCTGGGTGTAAACGCTGCCGTGCAAGGTCTGCGCATGAGCGCCCGGAGACAAGCCTATGTCTAGCATCGACACCCTGAGCTTTACATCTGACGCCCGCCGCGTCCTCGAAGATCCAAACCTTATGCCGCTGCGCGTGCGTGGCCTTGTGTTGCAATGCGGAGATACGACCATCCTGCAGGATCTGGATCTGGATCTCGCACCGCAAGGTTGCACCGCTATCATGGGGCCCAATGGCGCTGGCAAAAGCATGCTTTTGAAATTGCTGCATGGCCTGATCGAACCTTCGACAGGAGACATAACCTGGGGCGGGACAGTTCCGAGTGCAGTGACAGCACGGCAGGCCATGGTGTTTCAAAAACCTGTGCTGCTGCGCCGGTCGGTGGCGGCAAACGTCGATTTTGTCCTGAAGACCCGCCGCAAATCCGGCACGACGCGGGACGCGTTGCTCGCGCACGTGGGCCTGCTTCACAAGGCCCGAGACCCTGCGCGCCGACTCTCGGGCGGCGAAGCGCAGCGCTTGGCGTTGGCGCGCGCCCTCGCCTGCGAACCGGAAGTCTTGTTCCTTGATGAAGCCACAGCCAGCCTCGACCCCGCGTCGGTCAAAGCGATCGAAGACCTGATCCTTGATGCCAGCGCCAAAGGAATCCGGATCATCTTTGTGACCCACGACATCGGGCAGGCCAAACGTCTCGCCGATGATGTGGTGTTCCTACAGGGCGGACGTGTGGCCGAACACAGCCCCGCCCGCTCTTTCTTTTCCGATCCTCAGTCCTCTGCGGCGCGGGATTATTTGAACGGCAGACTTGTTTTCTGACCAATAACTTCTGGAGAA
>NC_008044.1:0-142500 GCF_000014065.1 Ruegeria sp. TM1040
ACAGGCCGTGAAACGGCCACAACACAGGATGCGTGAGGCGCAGCATGACAGACGACACATGGGGTCTACTAAGAAAACGTTTGCTAAAAACGGTCGGGCAGAACAACTTCACCACTTGGATCGAGCCGCTTGAGCTGGACCAGGTGGATGGCGGCGTGGCGACGTTCCACGTGCCCACAAATTTCATGGGGAATTATGTGAGCCAGAACTTTGCAGATCTGATCCTGCATGAGTTCAACAAATCTGGCGAAGCTGTACAGCGACTGGCGTTCAAGGTCGCGGCCAATTCTCCGACCCGCCCGGTGCAACCAACGATGTCCGAAGCGATCGAGGAACCTGCCCCGCTTCAGACAACCGTTGTGGATCAACTGGGCAATCAAGAAGGGAATACGTCTGTGAAATCGCCGCCAGAAGACCTTCAGGCAGCGCCGCTTGACCCCCGTTTCACATTCGACAGTTTTGTGGTCGGCAAACCCAACGAGCTGGCACACGCGGCCGCGCGCCGTGTGGCCGAAGGTGGCCCGGTGACGTTCAATCCGTTGGTCCTTTATGGCGGCGTGGGTCTTGGTAAGACACACCTGATGCATGCGATCGCGTGGGAGTTGAAAGAGCGCAATCCCGAGCTGAACGTCCTGTATCTTTCCGCCGAACAGTTCATGTATCGGTTTGTTCAGGCGCTGCGCGAGCGCAAGATGATGGATTTCAAACATCTCTTCCGCTCTGTTGATGTGCTGATGGTGGATGACGTGCAGTTCATCGCCGGCAAGGATTCTACCCAAGAGGAGTTCTTCCATACCTTCAATGCGCTGGTGGACCAGAACAAGCAGATCATCATCTCAGCCGATCGCGCACCCGGCGAGATCAAGGATCTCGAGGATCGCGTAAAGTCGCGCCTGCAATGTGGTCTGGTGGTGGATCTGCATCCAACCGACTACGAATTGCGTCTGGGCATCCTTCAGACCAAGGTGCAGCAGAACCGCAAGAACTACCCGGATCTGAAAATCGCAGATGGTGTTCTGGAGCTGCTTGCGCACCGGATCTCGACCAATGTGCGCGTGCTCGAAGGCGCGTTGACACGCCTGTTCGCCTTCGCTTCCCTTGTGGGACGCGAGATCGACATGGACCTTACGCAGGATTGTCTTGCGGATGTGCTGCGCGCCTCCGAGCGCAAGATCACCGTCGAGGAAATCCAGCGCAAGGTGTCGGAGTATTACAACATCCGGATGTCGGATATCATCGGCCCCAAGCGCCTGCGGTCTTATGCGCGCCCGCGTCAGGTGGCGATGTATCTGTGCAAACAGCTGACCAGCCGCTCGCTACCGGAAATCGGGCGCCGTTTTGGTGGTCGGGATCATACCACCGTTATGCATGGTGTGCGTCGCATCGAAGAGTTGAAGACCATCGACGGCCAGATCGCCGAGGATGTGGAGATGCTGCGCCGCTCGCTCGAGGCGTAATGCACCGGTAGAATTGGCAGGCTGCGCCTCAACAGGTCTGCCAAGGTTTTTGCGGCCCCGGATGCCCACCGGGGCCGTTGCCATTTTTGGCGCGGCAATTGAGACGCATCTTGGATTGTTTTGCGACTTTGTGGTCGGGTGCGTCGCTCTGCTCTTGACGCTCCGCTCAATCCCTTGGAGAAATCAATAAAAACCTTGTGTTGAAGGGTAGGAACGTTAATCTGCCGCTCCGCTCGAACCACATGTTTCCAAAGACTGCCAGCCGAAGAGGATAGAGGGAAATGAAGATCAGCATTGAACGCGCAACGCTTCTGAAGGCTGTGGCCCAGGCGCAGTCGGTGGTTGAGCGCCGCAACACCATTCCGATCCTCGCCAATGTCCTGATCGAGGCCGAAGGCAGTGATGTGATGTTCCGCGCAACCGACCTCGATATCGAGGTCGTCGACAAGGCGCCCGCACAGGTGGAGCGTGCAGGCGCCACCACCGTTGCGGCCACCACATTGCATGAGATCGTGCGCAAGCTGCCCGACGGGGCACTGGTCACGCTCGATGCCGACGCGGCCAGTGGTCGCCTCACTGTGGAGGCTGGCCGGTCGAATTTTTCGCTGGCAACGCTGCCGCGAGAAGATTTTCCGGTTATGGCGACGTCGGAGTATCACTCCAACTTCACGGCAAATGCCGCCATGTTGCGGCGCCTGTTTGACAAGTCAAAGTTTGCGATCTCCACCGAAGAGACGCGCTATTACCTGAACGGTGTCTATATGCATGTGGCCACCGGTGAAAGCGGTGGCAAGGCGCTGCGCTGTGTGGCAACCGACGGGCACCGTCTTGCGCGTATTGATGCGGATTTGCCGATGGGTGCCGAGGACATGCCAGGCGTGATCGTGCCCCGCAAGACTGTGGGCGAGTTGCGCAAACTCCTCGACGAGGACGACATGGATATCGCTGTCTCTGTCTCAGAGACCAAAGTGCGCTTTGCCACGCCCAATATCACTCTGACATCCAAGGTGATTGACGGGACTTTCCCCGATTACACCCGCGTTATTCCGGTCGGCAATACCCGCCGTCTGGAGGTGGATGCCAGTGAGTTTGCGAAAGCTGTGGACCGGGTTGCCACGGTGTCTTCAGAGCGGTCACGCGCGGTAAAGCTGCAACTTGATGAAGATCGGCTTGTGTTGTCGGTGAATGCCCCTGACAGCGGTGCAGCCGAAGAAGAGCTGGCTGTTGCCTATAGCGACGAGCGGTTGGAAATCGGGTTTAACGCGAAATATCTTCTGGAGATTGCCAATCAGGTTGATCGAGAGAATGCCGTGTTCATGTTCAACTCTTCTGGTGATCCGACATTGATGCGCGAAGGCAGCGACGAAAGCGCGGTCTATGTGGTCATGCCGATGCGCGTCTGACCGGTGTTGCAACGGGTCTGACGGCCCGGCCTCCGGCGGAGGTATTTTTGAAAAGATGAAGCCCCGTGTTGGCACTGACGTCCCTGTTCATGTCTCACTTCCGCTCGCATTTGCGGGCGGATTTGCATTTGGATACGCGCCCGGTCGCGATCCACGGCAACAATGGTGCGGGCAAGACCAATATCCTTGAGGCAGTATCGTTGTTTTCCCCGGGGCGGGGGCTCCGGCGCGCCTCCGCGGCAGATATGGCGCGCCAGCCAGAGGCCCTGGGATGGAAGCTTCGGGGTGTGCTTCAGTCCTCCGGCCAGGCCTATGAGGTGGAGACCTCCTCTGAAGTTGGTAACGCCAGACAGGTCAAGATCGACAACAAGAGTGCAAGCCAGGTTGCGCTCGGGCGGATCGCTCGCGTTGTCTGGTTGGTTCCGGCGATGGATCGCTTGTGGATCGAGGGGGCTGAAGGGCGGCGGAGATTTCTCGATCGCATCGCGCTCAGTTTTGATCCGGATCACGCTGAGGCAAGTCTTTCCTATGAAAAAGCAATGCGGGAGCGCAATCGCCTGCTAAAGGACAACGTCCGGGATGCGGCATGGTATCGCGTACTTGAGGGGCAGATGGCCGAAACCGGCTTTCGCATCCATCAGGCCCGTATGGATGCGGTGGCACGGCTGACAGCTGCTCAAGCTGAGGCAGAGACCGCATTTCCGGTGGCGCAGTTGCAGCTTGTGCAGGCCGAAGGGGATATGCCCGCCAGTGCCGAAGCGCTGCGCGAAATGCTGGATGCTGGACGGATGCGCGATCTGACGGTTGGGCGAACCCTGGTCGGGCCACACCGAAGCGATTTGATTGGCACCTTTTTGGCCAAGGGGTTGCCAGCAAAGGATTGCTCCACAGGAGAGCAAAAGGCGCTGTTGGTCTCCTTGATCCTCGCCAATGCGCGCGCGCTGCAGGCACAGGAAGGTGCGGCCCCGATTCTGCTGCTGGACGAAGTGGCGGCGCATCTGGATGCGGGGCGGCGGGCCGCGCTCTATGACGAGATTTGCGCGTTGGGCACGCAGGCCTGGATGACGGGCACGGGACCTGAGCTGTTTCAAGAATTGGGCTCCCGCGCGCAACATTTGACCGTGAGCGATCGGGGCGGGACAAGCGAGGTTACACTGCAATGAGTCTGAGCCTTTGGGATCTGGTGATTTATGCCAGCGCTGTTTTTGTGCTGTTTCTGACGCCCGGACCGGTCTGGCTGGCCTTGGTGGCGCGGGCGATGTCTGGTGGATTTCACGCTGGGTGGCCGTTGGCGCTTGGAGTGGCGATTGGCGATGTGGTCTGGCCTCTGGTCGCCATCCTCGGAGTCGCGTGGATTACCGCGGCCTCAGCCCAGATTGCACTGGTCTTGAAAGGCGTCGCCGTTCTCGTGTTTGTGCTTATGGGACTCTCGACAATCCGCAGTGCGGGTCAGCCGATTTCAACAAACAGCCGTTTGACCAAGCCCGGACGATGGGCTGGGTTTGTGGCGGGCGTGATTGTTATTCTTGGCAACCCGAAGGCTGCCTTGTTCTATATGGGGATCTTACCCGGGTTCTTTGATCTGTCGCAGGTGACATCGGCAGATATTGCCCTGATTTGCGCGGTTTCCATGGCGGTGCCGCTGATTGGAAACGTGATGCTGGCCGGATTTGTGAGCCAGGTGCGGGTGCTTCTATCGTCTCCGGTGGCGTTACGACGCATGAATCTCGGTGCCGGCTACCTGTTGATCGCTGTCGCCTGCATAATCCCCTTCACTTGAGGAGCCATTGCTCAAGATAGGGCACAAGAGCCTTTGACGGTGGTGGGGTGTTACTGTGTTCCATGCAGAAACCCGTTGCAAGGACATGGTTGAGAAAGCCCTGTATGCCTTCCGCCAGAAGCTCGGGATTGCCGTTTTGGGAAATCTGCCCCTTGGCCTGCATATTGGTTATCCAACGGATGAACAGTGCGATCTGGCGCAGGAAGCCTTCGGTGACGACTTCTTCGATTTCGGCGCCAGTGGTGCCGGAGTAGCGTAGCAACAGATCAAAGATGATCCGATCCTGGGATATGAAATCCAAGAGTGGCGCGAGTCGCTGCGCGATTTCTGCCGGGCTACTTGGTGCAGGTGCGTCTTCCATGTCCTCAATGTAGCGCATGACGCGCGCGCCCAGGATCACTGCCAGCAATCCGTCCTTGTCTCCGAAATGAGAAAAGAACGTGCCCTTTGCAACGCCGGCCTGCGCAACCACGTCTTCGACCCGCAATGCAGAAACACCATGTGAATCAATTATTTCTGCGGCAACCGTCAGCAGTTTAGCACGTGTTTCTAGGCGTCTTCTCTGCGGCGCGCGACCCATGTCTGAATGTCTCCCACATCTAATAAATTGACCAGGGTCAAAAATAAACTTGACCGCGGTCACTTATGGGGTCATTAAATTGACCGAAGTCACATTTAGCAATGCGGAGCCACAAATGTCCACGCGAAAGATTCTCGTTCTGAATGGCCACCCCGGTCAAAATTCGCTCAATAAATCCCTTGCCGATGCCTATCGGCGTGCTGCCGAAGCCGCCGGGCATGAGTTGCGGTATCAGGATCTGTCCCAGATGCAGTTCGATATGGATTTTGGCGAGGGGGGCTATCACGACACAAAGCCGTTGGAGCCCGCGCTGCAATCCTTTGTGGCAGATCTCGAATGGGCGGAGCATCTGGTGGTGACCACGCCACTTTGGTGGGGGGCGTTCCCAGCAAAACTCAAAGGTCTGTTTGACCGGGCGCTGTTGCCGGGGCAGGCGTTTGACACGCGCAACACAAACGCCTTTGGTGTGCCTGCGCCGATGATGACCGGCAAGACCGCACGCGTCATGCTGACCAGCGACACGCCGTCCTGGTTCCTGCGTCTGCTCTACGGCAATGCCATCAAGAAGATCATGTCACGTCAAATCCTCGGCTTTGTCGGCATCAAGCCTGTGCGCTACACCAGCTTTGCGGCGGCCTCACATCCCAAGCCCGGACAGGCGGATCAATGGCTGAAAACAGTGGCTAATCTGGGGCGTGCGGCAGCGTGATTCAGCCAAGAAAAAAGGGGGCTTGCGCGTGACATCTCCCCTCGGAACGCGTATAAAATCCGAAAGCAAGAATAGGATCACGTGAATGTCCGAAAACGAGCAAGCCCCAGCAGAATATGGCGCAGATTCCATCAAGGTTCTCAAGGGGTTGGAGGCCGTGCGCAAGCGGCCTGGCATGTATATCGGCGACACCGATGACGGCTCCGGTCTGCACCACATGGTTTACGAAGTCGTCGACAACGGCATCGACGAGGCGCTGGCCGGCCATGCGGACCGGGTGACGGTCACGATCCACGCCGACTCCAGCGTCTCCGTGAGTGATAATGGTCGTGGTATCCCGGTTGATATCCACGCCGAGGAAGGCGTCTCCGCAGCAGAAGTCATCATGACCCAGCTGCACGCGGGCGGTAAGTTCGACAGCAATTCCTACAAGGTCTCCGGCGGCCTGCACGGGGTCGGCGTATCCGTTGTGAACGCGCTGTCGGATTGGCTCGAGTTGCGCATTTGGCGCAATGGCAAAGAACACGTCGCTCGCTTTGAGCGCGGGGATACCGTGAAACACCTCACCGTGGTGGGGGATTGTGGCGATCGCACCGGGACCGAAGTGCGCTTTTTGGCGTCTACCGATACGTTCTCCAACCTCGAATACTCCTTCGAGACACTGGAAAAGCGCCTGCGTGAACTGGCGTTTCTCAATTCAGGCGTGCGGATCGTGGTGGCGGACGAGCGCCCGGCCGAACGTCTGGAGAGCGAGCTTTTCTACGAGGGCGGCGTCAACGAGTTTGTGAAATACCTCGATCGCTCCAAAACCCCGGTGATGGATGCCCCGATCTATATCAAGGGCGAAAAAGACGACATCGGCGTTGAGATCGCGATGTGGTGGAATGACAGCTATCACGAGACGGTGCTGCCCTTCACCAACAACATTCCTCAGCGTGATGGAGGCACCCATGTGGCGGGCTTCCGTGGCGCGCTGACGCGGACCATCAACAGCTACGCGCAATCCTCCGGCATCGCGAAAAAGGAGAAAGTCTCCTTCACCGGCGACGACGCGCGCGAAGGCCTGACTTGTGTGCTCTCTGTCAAAGTCCCGGATCCCAAATTCTCGTCCCAGACCAAGGACAAACTGGTCTCCTCTGAGGTGCGCCCAGTTGTAGAGAGCCTGATGGGGGAAAAACTTGCCGAGTGGTTCGAGGAAAACCCCAACGTTGCCAAGCAGGTGGTCGGTAAGATCATCGAAGCGGCTCTGGCGCGCGAGGCCGCCCGCAAGGCGCGCGAACTCACACGTCGCAAAACCGCGATGGACGTGAATTTCCTCGCCGGAAAGCTCAAGGATTGCTCGGAGAAAGACCCCGCCAAGACCGAAGTCTTCCTTGTCGAGGGGGACTCTGCGGGGGGCTCGGCGCAGACTGGACGCGACCGCCAAACCCAGGCGATCCTGCCCTTGAAAGGTAAGATCCTGAACGTGGAGCGCGCGCGCTTTGACCGGATGCTCTCGAGCCAGGAAATCGGCAATCTCGTGATGGCCCTGGGCACGGGCATCGGCCGTGACGAGTTCAACATCGAGAAACTGCGCTACCACAAGATCGTCATCATGACCGACGCGGACGTGGATGGGGCGCACATCCGGACGCTGCTGCTCACGTTCTTCTATCGCCAGATGCCGGAACTCATCGAAGGTGGCTATCTCTATATTGCGCAGCCGCCGCTTTATAAGGTCAGCCGTGGCAAGTCCGAGGTGTATCTCAAGGACCAAGCCGCGATGGACGACTATCTGATCAATCAGGGCGTCGACGGCGCGTTGCTGCGTCTGGGCGACGGGTCCGAGATTGCGGGTCAGGATCTCACGCGTGTCGTTGATGAGGCACGCCGTCTGAAGCGTCTTTTGGACGCGTTCCCGACGCATTACCCGCGTCACATCCTTGAACAAGCTGCCATTGCTGGGGCTTTTGTGCCCGGAGCGGTGGATGCGGATCTGCAGGGCGTTGCGGATAAGGTTGCGGCACGACTTGATTTGATCGCGCTGGAGTATGAGCGCGGCTGGCAGGGCCGTATCACGCAGGATCACGGCATCAGGCTGGCACGTATCCTGCGCGGGGTTGAAGAGGTCCGCACATTGGATGGTCCGATGCTGCGCTCTGGCGAAGCGCGCAAGACCGGTAGCTTCACCAAGTCGCTCCAAGAGATTTACGGAGCCCCGGCCACACTGCATCGCAAGGATCGTCAGCAAGCGATCTACGGTCCTCTAGATCTCCTTAAGGCGATTTTGGAGGAAGGTGAAAAAGGTCTGACTCTCCAACGCTACAAGGGTCTGGGCGAGATGAACCCCGATCAGCTCTGGGAAACGACGCTGGATCCTGATGCAAGAACCCTGCTGCAGGTGCGTGTCGATGACATGATCGAGGCAGATGATCTCTTTACCAAGCTGATGGGCGACGTGGTGGAGCCGCGCCGCGAGTTCATCCAGAAAAACGCCCTGAGTGTCGAGAACCTCGACTTCTAAAGCAGGCCTTCGGAGCGAAAGGACAGCTCGTCCGACGCTCCGATGATCAGGTGGTCATGAAGCGTGATGTCGAGTGCGCCGAGGGCGGCCCCCACCTTGCGGGTCATGCCGATATCCGCCTGAGAGGGGGTCGGATCGCCTGACGGATGATTGTGGACTAAAATCAGGGCGCTGGCGTTGAGCTCCAGCGCCCGTTTTGCAACCTCTCGCGGATAAACCGGGACGTGATCCACGGTGCCGCGAGCCTGTTCTTCATCCGCGATCAAGATGTTCTTTCGGTCGAGATAGAGCACGCGGAACTGCTCTGTCTCACGATGTGCCATTGCTGTATGGCAGTAATCCAGCAGTGCATCCCAGCTTGCGATCACCTGGCGTTGAAGGACACGCGATCGCGCCATGCGCTGCGCTGCGGCCTCAAAGATCTTGAGATCGCAGATTACAGCCTGTCCGATGCCTTGCACCTCAGCGAGCCGCTCCGGAGAGGCGGTCACAACGCGGTTGAGGTCGCCAAAACTGGCAAGAAGCTGATGCGCCAAGGGCTTCACGTCCTTGCGTGGAATGGAGCGAAAGAGGATCAGCTCCAGGAGTTCATAGTCCGGCAGGCCGATTGCCCCTGCGCTCATAAAGCGTTCGCGTAAACGGGCGCGATGATCTCTGATATAGGATGGGATCCGCCCCTGCATGATGGGCAGGAGAGGCGCCTCGTCACTGTCGCCATTCGCGCCCTCAAAGAGGGGCAGCATATCTTCCTCAAAGCGTTCTGATTTCCCCATGCTGCCATGGTGTCGCCTTAATGGTTATCAAAGTGTTAACAGCGCTGGCGCAGATCGTGAGGCTACCAAAAAGAAAAACGCCCCGAAGGGCGTTTTGCACGTCAAGACGGGCCAGATGGCCCGTCAAAGGGGGGTAATCACCCTTTCATTCCGTCCCAGAAGCTCTTGACCGAGGAGAAAAAGCTGCGCGTTTCAGGGTTGGTGTTTTCCTCTGAAATCTCGTCAAACTCCTTCAGGATCTCCTTCTGGCGCGGCGTCAGGTTGACAGGTGTCTCCACCGCAAGTTCGATGAACATGTCACCGGTCCCACCGCCACGCAGCGCAGGCATGCCTTTGCCTCGTAGGCGCATCTGGCGGCCCGACTGGCTGCCTTCGGGGATCTGGACACGCCCGCGACCACCATCGATGGTGGGCACCTCGATGGCGCCGCCCAGCGCCGCCTTGGCCATGGAGACAGGAACCCGGCAGTGAAGGTTGTTGCCTTCGCGCTCAAAGAGTTCGTGGCGTGCGACCTCGATAAAGATGTAGAGATCGCCCGGAGGTCCACCACGCAGGCCTGCCTCGCCTTCGCCAGCGAGACGGATGCGGGTGCCGGTTTCAACACCTGCAGGAATGTTCACCGAGAGCGAGCGATCTTTTTCCACGCGGCCATGGCCGTTACAGGTCTTGCAGGGGTTTTTGATCATCTGGCCCAGACCCGAACAGGTCGGGCAGGTCCGTTCCACCGTAAAGAAGCCCTGCTGCGCGCGGACCTTCCCCATCCCCGAACAGGTCGGGCAGGTTGTTGGCTCTGCGCCGCCCTCGGCACCTGTACCCTCACAGGAGGTGCAACTTACGGAGGTGGGCACGTTGATGGTCTTGTGAAGGCCGGCAAAGGCTTCCTCAAGCGACAGGCGCAGGTTGTAGCGCAGGTCCGCGCCGCGAGTTGCGCGCTGGCGCGCGCCCGCGCGCCCGCCTCCTCCGCCCATGAAGTCGCCAAAGAGGTCGTCAAAGACATCCGAAAAGGCAGAGGAGAAGTCCCCTCCAGGGTGACCGCCTGCGCGTCCACCGCCTCCGCCACCCATGCCGTTTTCAAAGGCGGCATGACCATAGCGATCATAGGCTGCCTTGCGTTCCGGATCTTTCAGAACGTCATAGGCCTCATTGGCTTCTTTGAACTGGGCTTCTGCGTCCGGGTTGTCCGCATTGCGATCCGGGTGCAGCTCTTTGGCCTTCTTGCGAAAGCCCTTTTTGATTTCGTCGGCGCTGGCCCCCTTAGAGACACCGAGCACCTCGTAATAGTCACGTTTTGACATCGGAAAATCCCTTCTGCCTCAACGAAAGAGGGCCGGTCCGGGATCGGACCGGCCCATCTTTGGCCAAGGTGCTGCCTTAGCGCTTGTTGTCGTCCAGATCTTCAAACTCGGCATCAACGATGTCGTCGTCACCGGGGCCTGCGGAAGCATCTTCATCAGCGGCAGAGGGCTCGTCCGCGCCACCTTCTTCGGCTTGTGCCTTGTAGATCGCCTCGCCCAGACGCATCGCCGCTTCGGTGACGTTCTGGATGCCGGATTTGATCTTCTCGGCATTCGCCTTGTCGCCTTCGAGATCGTCTTTGAGCGCCGCAATCGCCAGTTCAATCGCCTCGATGGTCGAGGGATCAACCTTGTCGCCGTGATCTTCGATCGATTTCTCGGTCGAGTGGATCAGGCTCTCGGCCTGGTTGCGTGCTTCGATGAGCTCGCGACGTTCCTTGTCAGCCTCGGCATTGTCCTCGGCGTCCTTGACCATCTTTTCGATGTCCTCGTCGGACAGGCCACCAGACGCTTGGATGGTGATCTTCTGCTCTTTGCCAGTGCCTTTGTCTTTGGCGGACACCGAAACGATACCGTTGGCGTCGATGTCAAAGGTCACTTCGATCTGAGGCATGCCGCGCGGTGCGGGCGGGATGTCTTCGAGGTTGAACTGACCGAGCATCTTGTTGTCGGCTGCCATTTCGCGTTCACCCTGGAATACGCGAATGGTCACGGCGTTCTGGTTGTCCTCGGCGGTGGAGAAGACCTGAGACTTCTTCGTCGGGATCGTGGTGTTGCGGTCGATCAGGCGGGTGAAGACGCCACCAAGGGTTTCGATGCCGAGCGACAGCGGGGTCACGTCGAGAAGAACAACGTCCTTCACGTCACCCTGCAGAACACCAGCCTGAATGGCGGCGCCCATGGCAACCACTTCGTCCGGGTTCACACCCTTGTGCGGCTCCTTGCCAAAGAATTTGGTCACCTCTTCGATGACCTTCGGCATGCGGGTCATACCACCGACCAGAACCACCTCGTCAATGTCGGACGCGGACAGGCCAGCATCCTTCAGCGCGGCGGCGCAGGGCTTCATGGAGTTCTTGATCAGGTCGCCCACGAGGCTTTCGAGCTTTGCGCGGGTCAGTTTGATGACCAAGTGCAGCGGCTGGCCAGACGACGGGTCCATCGAGATGAACGGCTGGTTGATCTCGGTCTGCGAAGAGGACGACAGCTCGATCTTGGCTTTCTCTGCCGCTTCTTTCAGACGCTGAAGCGCCATCTTGTCTTTGGTCAGGTCGACGCCATGCTCTTTTTTGAACTCATCCGCGAGGTAGTTCACGATGCGCATGTCGAAGTCTTCACCACCGAGGAAGGTGTCACCGTTGGTGGATTTCACTTCAAACAGGCCATCGTCGATCTCGAGGATGGTAACGTCAAAGGTACCGCCACCAAGGTCATAGACTGCGATGGTCTGGGTTTCGGCCTTGTCGAGGCCATAGGCCAGCGCCGCTGCAGTCGGCTCGTTGATGATGCGCAGCACCTCGAGGCCAGCGATCTTGCCGGCGTCTTTGGTGGCCTGACGCTGGGCGTCGTTGAAATACGCAGGAACGGTGATGACCGCTTGCGTCACTTCTTCGCCAAGATAGCTCTCGGCGGTTTCCTTCATCTTACCAAGGATGAAGGCGGAAATCTGGGAGGGGGAGTACTTCTCGGACTTCGCTTCGACCCATGCGTCGCCGTTGCCGCCGTTGATTACGGCGAAGGGCAGGTTTTTCTTGTCCTTGGCGAGGTCGCTGTCGTCAAACCGACGGCCAATGAGGCGCTTCACACCAAAGATGGTGTTGTCCGGGTTGGTCACGGCCTGGCGTTTTGCAGGCTGTCCAACAAGGCGCTCTTCATCGGTGAAGGCAACGATCGAAGGGGTGGTGCGTGCACCCTCGGCGTTTTCGATCACGCGCGGCTGAGAGCCGTCCATGATGGCAACGCAGGAGTTGGTGGTCCCGAGGTCAATCCCGATCACTTTGCTCATTGTGTTCGATCCCTTTTACTTCATAAGGCGATTACCCGAAGCCGAAACCCGTTTTGGCATTCCGGCCCCGATTCAGTTGCGGTAGGAACAAGATCCGACCGCTTCTCGGCGTATATAGGGAGCGAAATTCACCCCTGCAACCGCGCGATTGCCCTGTCATAGGCAATTATCAGCGGTTTTGCGACAAACAGAGTAAAGATAGGGTAAATGACACGGCTGAAGGTGCGTGGATTCGAAATCCATAAGGGATTTCTATCAGTGCAGGCCCAAAAGGAGCTGATCTCAGCGCTGCGTCCAGTGCTACGGGCGGCCCCTTTATTTTCGCCTGAGGTTCCAGGGGGCGGGCAAATGTCCGTGCGGATGACCTCTGCGGGAGAATATGGCTGGTTCAGCGATCCCAGCGGCTATCGCTATGAAGGCAAACATCCCTCGGGGCGTAAGTGGCCGGAGATCCCGTCAGAAGTTCTAAACGTTTGGACCACTCTCGTTGATCGAGAGCGCCTTCCCGATTGTTGCCTCTTCAACTACTATGGAGAAGGCGCGCGGATGGGACTTCATCAGGACAAGGATGAAGCGGATTTCTCCTTCCCTGTGGTGTCGATTTCTCTGGGTGACGATGGGCTGCTGCGCCTTGGGGGTACCTCGCGCAAAGAAAAGACCCAGACGGTTTGGCTCAATTCGGGAGATGTTGTGGTAATGGGTGGCGAGGCTCGCCTCGCGTATCACGGGATCGACCGTATCCGGTTCCGCTCCTCGCGCTTGCTGCCCAAAGGGGGGCGCGTGAACCTGACGCTGCGCGTTGTAACGTAGTGGGAGTGTCGCAGGATTAGCGCCGTGCACCCCAGCTGAGCGAGACCGCGCGTCTTGTGTAAAACTCTCCCATCAGCCCCAAGACGAGGAAGATAAGCGCAAGCCACATGGTGTACTCCCACCAGGTGACATGGGGATTATAGTTGATGAAGATATAGCCACGTGCCTGATCGATCGTATGGAACAGAGGGTTCCAGATGAACATTGGCAGCATGTAGCCCGGCAGGGTGTTCGCCAGCACCATTTTGCCTGAAAACAACATGTTGGAGCGCTGGTAAATCGTTGAAATGATCCCGATCGCACTTGGCATCCAGGGTTTCAGAACATAGAGTACCAGGCCGATTGCAGCCCCGGAGGCCCAGGCCAATAGCAGCATGCCAAAGGCGGGGACCGGCTCCTCGATGTGGATCGGGGTAAATGCGACATGATACGCAAAGAGAATGATCAACATCGACAACACCTGCAGATAAAGCGCCCCAAGGGCCGCGGACAGGATTGCGATGGTTGTGTTCATCGGGGCGTGCTGCATCATGGGGCTCGAGGCCCCTTCGGCACCTACCACGGCGCCCACGGTTTTGGTGTGGGTCATGAACAGGAACACGCCGGACATCATGTAGAGTAGAAAGTCGCCCCGGATGGCGGCACCCTTGATGCCCATGACCGTGAACATGAAGTAGAAAAACATCACGAACAGCACGGACTGGATGATGTTGATCCCGAGCGCCATAAAGGCGTTGTTGTGCTTCGAACGCACGCTACGCACCACTGAATGAAAGACAACTTCACTCAGCGTGATGGCGCGGGACAGCGGTGACTTATCGGTGCGATATCGAAACATGGCCTCAGAATTCAGCAGCAAGTGGCTTATTCTCACATGGATTTCTTGCTGATCCATTGAGAAGCAAGCATAAGAAGCGCAAACCTTTGTGGCAATAAGTAGGTCTTTGGGAGACTCCGAGTGAATTATGATGATCTGGTAGTGGTGATGCGGCGCTTGGCTCTGGAAGCGGGTGACAAGATCATGGAGATCTACAACTCCGATGATTTCGACGTGAAGCAGAAATCAGACGATAGCCCTGTTACCGTTGCGGACGAGGCGGCAGACGCATTGATCTCGGCGGGGCTGCGCTCGGCTTTTCCTGACGTGATGCTCGTCACCGAAGAGCAAGCCGAGTCTCATAGCGCAACAGGCGATACATTCCTGATTGTTGACCCTCTGGACGGCACCAAGGAATTCATCAATCGCCGTGGCGACTTCACCGTCAATATCGCCTATGTCGAGGCAGGCGTGCCCACGCGCGGTGTGGTCTACGCGCCCGCCAGAGACCGTATGTTCTACACTCTTGCCGATGGATCAGCGGTCGAGGAAAAAGGCCCCTTCAGCAAGAATGAAGTGGGCGAGACCACGGCGCTCAAAGTGGCTGAGAGCGACAATAGCGCTCTGCTTGTGGTCGCGTCGAAATCCCACCGCGATCAGGCCACAGACGATTACATCAACAAATACAGCGTGAAAGACACTCGCAGCGCAGGGTCTTCGTTGAAATTCTGCCTTGTTGCGACGGGCGAGGCCGATCTTTATCCGCGCGTTGGCCGCACGATGGAGTGGGATACGGCGGCAGGGCATGCTGTTCTTTCGGGCGCTGGTGGCCGCGTTGTGCGTTTTGATGATCACAACCCGCTGCGGTACGGCAAGGACGGATTTGCGAACCCGTTCTTTATCGCCCACGCGCCTGCGGTCGAGTTGAAAGACGCGTAAATGTCCGTTCTGATTGTCATTCCCGCGCGTTACGCCTCTACACGGTTTCCCGGCAAGCCTTTGGCTGAACTGACTGGCGCAACAGGTAAGACGCGGTCGCTTATCGAGCGCTCCTGGCGTGCGGCCTGCGCCGTGAATGGCGTGGACCGCGTGGTGGTTGCAACAGATGACGATCGCATCAAAGCGGCGTCAGAAACCTTCGGGGCTGAGGTCGTAATGACCTCAGAGACATGCGCCAATGGCACCGAGCGCTGCGCCGAGGCGCATGCAGCCCTCGGGGGAGGCTATGAGGTGGTGGTGAACCTTCAGGGCGACGCCCCACTGACACCGCCTTGGTTCATCGAGGATCTGATCAATGGCCTTCAGGCGGCAGAAGGAATGGGGCTGGCGACGCCCGTGCTGCGCTGCGATGGCGCCACGCTCAACAGCTTGCTGGAGGATCGCCGTGCTGGGCGCGTTGGGGGAACCACTGCGGTCTTTGGGGCAGACCATAGCGCGCTCTATTTTTCCAAGGAAGTGATCCCATTCCAGTCTGGCAGGTATTCTGACGCAGAGTGCACTCCAGTCTTTCATCACGTTGGCGTATACGCCTACCGCCCGGACGCGCTTCTGGCCTATCCCACGTGGCCAGTTGGTCCGCTTGAGACACTAGAAGGCCTCGAACAGCTGAGGTTCCTGGAGAATGGCCGTAAGATTCTCTGTGTCGAAGTCGATGCAAGAGGACGGGAGTTCTGGGAGCTGAACAACCCAGAAGATCGGCCGAAAATCGAAGAAATGATGCGAAAAATGGGCGTCGAATAGGCTAATGCCCGCAAAATAGGCGAATTTTCTCGCCTTGGGTCGGAAACCTGTGACGCCGTCACAGGATTGCGATAGAGTTATGTTACTGTGGTGGAAGAGTTGAGCCAGACCCGGCTCCAAGTCGTCTTTGATAGACCAACGAGAGTGTAAATGCCTAGAAAAGTTACAAAAGCTATTTTCCCTGTTGCCGGTCTTGGCACGCGTTTTTTGCCTGCCACGAAGTCTGTGCCCAAAGAGATCATGACTCTCGTTGACCGGCCTCTCGTGCAATATGCCATCGACGAGGCGCGCGCTGCTGGCATCAAGGAATTCATCTTTGTGACATCTCGCGGCAAAGGAGCGCTTGAAGACTATTTCGACCACGCGCCTGTTCTGGAACAGGAACTGCGCAAAAAGGGCAAGGATCAGCTTCTCGAAGTTCTCAAGGCGACCAATATGGGATCAGGAGATATTGCCTATATTCGTCAGCACAAGGCGCTGGGCTTGGGCCATGCGGTCTGGTGCGCGCGCCGTCTGATCGGGGATGAGCCATTTGCGGTGATGCTGCCTGACGATGTGATCGCGGCCGACAAGCCCTGCCTTCAGCAGATGGTCGAAGCCTATGCTGAAACCGGCGGCAACATGGTGGCAGCGATGGAAGTTGCGCCAGAGAAAACGTCGTCTTACGGGATCCTCGACGTCAAGGATAGCAAGGATGCCGTGATGCCGATCAATGCGATGATCGAAAAGCCGAGCCCCGAAGAAGCGCCCTCGAACCTCGCAGTGATCGGGCGTTATATTTTGTCGCCTTCGGTGCTTCAGAATCTCAATAAGCGCAAACAAGGGGCGGGCGGGGAGATCCAACTGACCGACGCGATTGCGGAGGATATTGCGCGGGACGTGCCGGTTTGTGGCTACCGTTTCAAAGGGCGCCGCTTTGATTGTGGCTCCAAGTCTGGGTTCTTGCAGGCTACGGTCGCCTTTGCGTTGGAACGTGAAGAACTGCGCGATGATCTCATGGAGTATCTTTCGACCCTGTCGGCCCATCGACAGGCTGCTGAATAAGCTTTACCGCGTTTTAAACGATCAAGCCTGCTCCCTTTGAAAAAGGGAGTGGCTTCTGAGAAAATCATAGCAGAATTCCAAAGCCGGGAGGCAGACACGCATGGCCAATGTGCTGGTCACAGGAGGGGCGGGCTACATTGGCTCGCACGCATGTAAAGCTCTGAAACAGGCAGGCTATACGCCAGTCACATATGACAATCTGGTCACGGGCTGGCAGGATGCGGTGAAGTTCGGCCCCTTCGAACAAGGCGATCTGACCGACCGGGGCCGCCTTGATGAGGTGTTTGCACAATATAAACCTGTGGCCGTGATGCATTTTGCAGCCCTGAGCCAGGTGGGCGAGGCGATGTCCGAGCCGGGACGGTATTGGGCGAACAATGTTGGCGGCTCGCTCTGCCTGATTGAGGCAGCCGTGGCGGCAGGGTGTCTGGATTTCGTCTTTTCGTCCACCTGCGCGACATATGGCGAGCACGACAATGTGGTTCTGGACGAGAATACTCCGCAGCAGCCTTTAAATGCCTATGGTGCGTCCAAGCGGGCGGTCGAGGATATCTTGAAAGACTTCGAAGCCGCGCATGGCCTGCGCAGCGTGATCTTTCGGTATTTCAATGTCGCGGGCGCAGATCCTGAGGCCGAGGTGGGAGAGTTCCACCAGCCTGAAACCCATTTGGTGCCACTGATGATTCAGGCGATCAAAGGCGAGCGGGCGGCGCTTACTGTGTTTGGGACCGACTATGACACCCCAGATGGCACCTGCATTCGCGACTATGTCCATGTCTGCGATTTGGTGGATGCTCATATCCTTGGCCTGAAATGGCTTGAGGATGGCAAAGGCAGCCGCGTGTTCAACCTTGGCACCGGCACCGGGTTTTCCGTCAAGGAAGTGCTGTCGCATTCTCATGCCGTAACGAATACCGAAGTGCCGCATGTCATCGGCCCGCGCCGTGCGGGCGACTGTACCAAGCTGGTGTCCGGCTCGGTGCGCGCCGGAGAGGAACTGGGCTGGGAGCCGAAGCGCTCCACCATGGACCAGATGATCTCTGACGCATGGCGCTGGCACCAAAGCGGCCACTACGAGCGCTGAGGTGAGCGCACCGCCGATGCCCAAGATCTCGCTGATGGCCGCCTACCGGTTGCGCCTGAAGCGGCGGCGGTGTCTGTGGCGGGCCTATCGGGCAAGGCGACAGCTTCGGTGCATCGTCGACAACACCATCAACATAGGGCGCGATGATATTCTCGTGGTGGTGGTGCTGCGCAATGAAGCGCAGCGCCTACCATATTTTCTGGAGTATTATCGTCGGCTTGGCGCAGCGCATTTTCTGGTGGTGGATAACACGAGCGAAGATGGCAGCCTTGCCCTGCTGCAACGCGAAGCCCGGCGTGGCGATCTCTCGCTTTGGCAAACCCACGACAGCTATCGCGCGAGCCGCTTTGGGATTGATTGGTCGGGCTGGTTGCTGATGCAACACGGCAGTGGTCATTGGTGCCTGACGGTCGATGCCGACGAGCTGCTCGTCTATCCCGGCATGGATCAGATGGACTTGCCAATGCTCACGCAAAGACTGGATCAGATCGGGCTGGAGGGATTTGGCGCGCTGATGCTTGACCTCTACCCAAAGGGGCCGCTCGGCACGCAAGAGTATCGCGTTGGGCAAGACCCGACAGAGGTGCTCCGGTGGTTTGATGCGTCACCCTATCACGCTGTGCGGCAGGCCCCGCAGGGCAACCTTTGGCTTCAAGGTGGCGCGCGGGCGCGCATGTTCTTTGCTGACACCCCAGAGCGGGCTCCGACGCTCAACAAGATCCCGCTCATGCGATGGCATTGGCGCTACGCTTACACGAATGCGACGCATGCGCTTTTGCCGCCTCGGCTCAACGCGATTTATGGTGGGACCGAAGGACAGGCACCTTCGGGCGTGCTCCTTCACACCAAGTTCCTGCCAGAAATCGTAAGCAAGTCGAAACAGGAGCGCAGCCGCGCAGAGCATTTCCACAACCCGACCCTCTTTGAGGGGTATTACGCACAGATTGAAACCAAGCCTGATTTCTGGCATCCAGATTCACAAGAGTATCACAGCCCCGAACAGTTGGCCGAGCTCGGGCTTTGTCGGGGATTTGACGCGCGTACCACCGTTGCGGGTGGACAACGTAACCAGTTCTAAACACATTGTTTCCTATTCGTGGACATGACATATTGATGCGACCTTGCGTGGCTTGAGGCGAGCCATGCCTGTATCGGGGTCTTGGGGCAGACTCCGAAGAGCGGGGACACAGATTTGGGGCTTTGGGATTCTTACCGGATGCGGATCAGGCGCAAGCGCCGGATCCTGCGTGCGTTGCGCAAGTCCCGAAACCTGCATTGCGTGCAAAATAATACCTCTCGCATCCGCCCGGGCGATATTCTCCTTGTCTGCACCTTTCGTAATGAACAGGTCCGCCTGCCCTATTTTCTGCAGTATTACCGCAGCCTTGGGGTGAACCACTTTCTGTTCATCGACAATGGATCCACCGATGGGGCACAGGGCTATTTGGCTGGCCTGCAGGATGTATCGGTCTGGAACGCGCAAGGCAGCTATAAGCGCGCCACCTTTGGTGTCGACTGGGCCAACGCCCTACTGCGCAAATATGGTCACGGGCACTGGTGTCTCGTGGTCGATGCGGATGAGCTTTTTGTTTATCCGTTCTGCGATACGCGTCCGATCCGGGCGCTGACCGATTGGCTCGACAGCTCTCAGATCCGCAGTTTCTCGGCCATGCTGCTGGATATGTATCCCAAAGGTCGTGTGGATGAGGTGCCGTATAAGCCCGGTCAGGACCCCCTTGAGATCACGCAGTGGTTTGACAGCGGCAACTATTCGATCACGCGCAACAAGCGCTATGGTAACTTGTGGATCCAAGGCGGGCCTCGGGCGCGGGTGTTTTTTGCCGACCGCCCCAAACTGGCGCCTGCCCTCAATAAAATCCCTCTGGTCAAGTGGGATCGGCGCTATGCCTACGTCAGCTCCACCCACATGCTTTTGCCGCGCGGGCTCAATCAGGTCTATGAAATCAATGGTGGCGAGAAGGCCAGCGGGATCCTGATGCATACGAAGTTCCTCGACACTTTTCCGGCCAAGGCGGAAGAGGAGTTGAAGCGGCGCGAACATTATGCAGGGTCGGTCGAATACCAGGCCTATGTCAAAGAAGCCGAGAGCAGTCCGGAGCTTTGGTGCAAGTGGAGTGAGAAATACATCAACTGGCGCCAGTTGGAGATTCTTGGCCTCATGTCCAAAGGAAACTGGGCATGAGCAACGTTGGCGTGATCATGTTGGTGCATACGGCCCTCGAGCGGGCCGAGCAGGTCGTGCGCCACTGGACCGCCGCGGGCTGCCCAGTAGTGCTGCATGTAGACCGGCAAGTGAGCAAACAGGTGTTTCAGGAGTTCTGCGCGCGCCTGAAAGACGACCCCCTGGTACGCTTTTCGCGCCGCCACAGATGTGAATGGGGGACCTGGGGCATTGTGGCCGCCTCTCAAAGCGCGTCTGAATTGATGCTCTCCGAGTTCCCGGATGTGAGCCACATCTATCTGACCTCCGGGTCCTGCCTGCCGTTGCGCCCGGTGAAAGAGCTGCAAACATACCTCGCGGCTCGGCCCGACATTGATTTCATCGAAAGCGCCACAACCTCGGATGTCCCTTGGATCGTTGGGGGTCTCAGCACCGAGCGCTTTACGATGCGGTTTCCCTTTTCCTGGAAACGGCACCGCAAGCTGTTTGATCGCTATGTCCGGCTGCAACGGAAACTGAAGTTGCGACGTCGGATCCCGGCCGGATTGGTCCCCCACATGGGGAGCCAATGGTGGTGCCTTACTCGACGCACTTTGACGGCCATTCTCACGGATGCCGACAGAGCGCGGTATGACGCGTATTTTCGTCACGTCTGGATCCCGGACGAGAGCTACTATCAAACGCTTGCCCGGCTCCATTCCGACAATATCGAGAGCCGGTCGCTGACCCTTTCGAAGTTCGACTATCAGGGCAAACCGCATGTGTTCTATGACGATCACCTGCAACTCTTGCGGCGTTCCGACTGTTTTGTCGCGCGCAAGATCTGGCCGCATGCAGAGCGGCTCTATCAGGCCTTCCTGTGCCCATCGGCCACTGACATCAACCGCACAGAGCCCAATCCGGGCAAGATCGACAGGATTTTTGCCAAAGCGGTGGAGCGGCGCATCCGAGGGCGCAAGGGGCTCTACATGCAGAGCCGCTTTCCCGCCAAAGGAGTCGAAAGCCAGCAGACCTGTGGGCCGTATTCGGTGTTTCAAGGTTTTTCCGAATTGTTTGAGGATTTTGAAAGCTGGCTGGCGCGCGCAACCGGTGCGCGCGTGCATGGCCATCTTTTTGCGCCTGAACGGGCCGAATTCGCGGGGGAGCAGAGGCTGTTCAACGGCTGTCTGAGCGACAGTGCGCTCCTGCGCGATCGAAACCCCCAGAGCTTTCTGTCGAACCTGATCTGGAACACACGCGGCGAGCGGCAGTGTTTCCAATTCGGACCCCATGACACCCAGAGCATCAACTGGTTTATCGCGCAGGACAGCAATGCGCAGATCTCGGTGATCTCTGGGGCATGGTCTGTGTCCCTGTTTAAGACTAACCGAAGCTTTAGCGATCTTCGGCGCGAGGCGGCAAAGCTGCAGCGCATTGAGGCTGAGCATCTCAAGATCTTGCGAGGGCGCTGGACCCATGCCCGGATCCGGGTCTGGAGCATGGCGGAGTTTATCGAGGCGCCGATGGAAAACCTGCAAACCATCGTGGATGAGATCGGTCCCATGTCCCGTAGCCATATACTAGAAGCGCCGCAGATGGTGGATCTCACAGGGTTTGGCCAGTTCCTGCAAAATCTGAAAAATCAGGGGATGCACCCCTATTTGATGGGGGATTTCCCCGCGCGCTCTGCGCCAAAGCAACCCATGCGCCAGGCGCGCAAAACCTATATCGTGAAGTAATCCCTGATGTCCGCCGATTTCACATCCTTCGTGGTGCTGGCAGAGATGCGCACCGGCTCAAACTTTCTCGAAGCCAATCTGAATGCTCTTAGAGGCGTGAGCTGTCTGGGAGAGGCGTTTAATCCTCATTTCATTGGCTATCCAAACCAAGAGTCCATCTTCGAGGTTTCCAGAGAAGCACGCGATGACGATCCGCATGCGCTCGTGGACGCGATCCACGCGGCGGAGGGGCTGTGCGGCTTTCGCTATTTCCATGACCATGATCCCCGGATCCTTGAAAGGATCCTGAACGACCCGCAGGTTGCCAAGATCATTCTGACCCGGAACCCGCTCGACAGCTATGTATCGTGGAAGATCGCTCGGACGACCGGGCAGTGGAAGCTGACCAATGTAAAGCGACGCAAGGAGGCCAAGGCGGTCTTTGATGCTGAGGAATTTGGCGCCCATGTGGATGGCCTCCAAGAATTCCAGATCGCCGTCTTGAACCAATTGCAACGCACGGGGCAGACGGCTTTTTATGTCGCTTATGAGGATCTTCAGAGCCTTGAGGTCATGAATGGTTTGGCGACTTGGCTAGGGGTGGATGCGCGGCTTGATGCGCTGGACGACAGTCTAAAACGTCAAAACCCCGCGCCCGTCATTGCCAAGGTCGAAAACCCCGAGGAGATGACCGAGGCCCTTGCGGGGATGGACCGGTTCAACCTCACACGCACGCCGAATTTTGAGCCACGTCGCGGTCCCGCCGTTCCCGGATACGTTGCGGGAGTGGTGACGCCGATCCTCTATATGCCAGTGCGGAATGGGCTTGAGGCTCATGTGAGCGAGTGGATCGGGGGGCTCGACAAAGTCCCGGCCGAAGGGTTGATCACCGGCATGAACCAAAAGCAGCTTCGCCAGTGGCGTCATGCGAATCCGGGGCACCGCAGTTTCACGGTTGTGCGTCACCCATTGGCGCGTGCGCACCATGTGTTCTGTACCAAGATCCTGCCGAATGGGCCCGGAAGCATGAAGCATATCCGCAATACGTTGCGGCGCCAATTTCATCTGGATATTCCGCAAGATGGCATTGATGTGGGCTATTCTCGCGAGAGACACCGTCAGGCGTTTGAGCAGTTTTTGACATTTCTCAAGTCCAACCTTGCGGGTCAGACCGCGATCCGGGTGGATGCACGCTGGGCAAGTCAGGCGCAGAGCATCAGCGGGTTTGCTGAGTTGGGTGCGCCGGATCTGATCCTGCGTGAAGAGGATCTTGCAACAGATCTACCGTGGCTTGCGCGCAAGCTGGGTCGGATGTCTCCGGCGGAGGTTCCCCCTGTGCCCGCGGATCAGCCGATCGCACTGGCGGAGATTTACGATGACGCGCTCGAGGTCCTGTGCCGGTCGATTTACACCCGCGACTATTTGACGTTCGGTTTTGACAGTTGGTCGCCCAGGATCGAGCGCTAGCGCCTGATCCTGCCCGGTCTCGGCGCAGGTCAGTTCGGGTTTTCTAATGCTTGGATGCGAGGAAACGCGGGGCTCAGGCCGCCTGTACAGACTGGCTTTCGGTCAGGATCGTGTACAGGGTCGCTGTATCCGGGTTTGCGCGCAGCTTGGTGCAAAAGCTCTGCTCGCGCAGGGTGCGAGAGACCAGCGCCAATGCTTTCAAGTGTTCCACGCCGGCATCAACGGGCGCCAGAAGCGCAAAAACGATGTCGACGGGTTGGCGATCAACGGCACCGAAATCCAGTGGCTTTTCCAAGGAGACATAGACACCCACCACCCGGTCAATGCCACTCAGCCGAGCGTGCGGCAGGGCTACGCCATGGCCAACGCCAGTTGGACCCAGGCTTTCGCGGTCCAGCAATGCCTCAACGGTGAGCGATGCCTTCAGGCCATAGGCGGTTTGTGCGACCTCGGCGACTTCCTGAAACAGGCGCTTTTTGCTCGACGCCGCACCGATAACACGGACGGCCTCCTGCGTGAGGATGTTCGAAATCTGCATTGCCACTGCTCCATTCGGGGTGAAGGGGCCTTATCTCGGCCCCTTCGGAATTCAATCAGGGATCGATCCAGCCGATGTTGCCATCTTCACGCCGATACACCACGTTCAGTCCGTCTTTACCTTCGTTGCGGAACACGAGAACCGGGGAGCCCGCAAGCTCCATCTGCATCACGGCCTCACCGACCGACAGAGACGGGATCTTGGTTTCCATCTCCGCCACGATAATGGGCTGCAGCGAGTCCGGTTCCTGGTCGGATTCCGCTTCTTCAGACGCGAGGATATACGAGCTCGCCCCCATAAGTTCAACCGGCTCGGCGCGATCACGGTGGTGGTCCTTAAGACGCCGCTTGTAACGGCGCAGCTGCTTGTCCATTTTTTCAAGGCAGCTTTCAAAAGACGCATAGATCTCAGTGGCATGGGCTTTGGCCTGACATGTCAGGCCGGTAGACAGGTGCACGATTGCTTCGCAGACAAATTCATGCGCGTTGCGGGAGAAAACGACCTGAGCATCGGTCGGTCGGCCTGCGTATTTCTCCAGAACCGCACTCAACTCAGTCTCTACGTGGGTTTGCAGAGATTCGCCGATGTCGATCTGTTTTCCGCTGACTTTGTAACGCATGTGATCTCCTTTTTGTTTTGCCCGGGTCCGCACAGCACAGTGCGCATGTTCGCACGGTCTATGTCAGGATCGCCAGGAAGGATGGGCACGAAATGCAATGTGCAGAAACCGGGATCCCGAAAGCGGGATCAAAGCGGAGACTGCTGCGGTTTGCACATGTGCCATACTTCAATTCGATGCCAAACCCCGGACGGAGTCAATGGAATTCAGACTGCATTTTTAAGTGTGGGACAACTTATCGGCGAGCCCCTGCCAATCATTCCGCGCGCAAGGGTTATGCCCACGCCTATGCGCCTGCACTGCAGGACTGGCTCTGAGATCAGGAAATCCGGAAGTTGTCACCGAGGTAGACCCGCCGGACGTTTTCGTTCTCGACCACTTCCGAGGGGCTGCCGGACATCAGGACCTGCCCATCATGCAGGATATAGGCCCGGTCCACGATTTCGAGCGTTTCGCGCACATTGTGGTCCGTAATGAGGACGCCAATGCCGCGGTTCTTCAAGTCTGCAACGAGGTTGCGGATGTCGCCAACAGAGATTGGATCAACACCTGCAAAGGGTTCATCCAGCAGAAGATATTTGGGATCGGCCGCGAGACAACGCGCGATCTCGACCCGGCGCCGTTCGCCACCGGACAGCGCCAGCGCGGGTGCGCGGCGCAGATGCTCGATCGAAAAATCCGACAGCAGCTCTTCTAGGCGCTCGCGACGTTTGTGATCGTCAGAAACGGCAATATCCAGAACGGCCGAGATGTTGTCCTCGACGGAAAGGCCGCGAAAAATCGACATTTCCTGGGGCAGATAGCCGATACCCAGTCGGGCGCGGCGATACATCGGCAGCGAGGTGACATTCTGCCCGTCCAGTGTGACGCGCCCAGCTTCGGGGAAAACCAGCCCGGCAATGGTATAAAAACTCGTGGTCTTGCCCGAGCCGTTTGGCCCCAGCAAGGCCACGACCTCACCGCGGTTCAGTTCCATCGAGACGTCACGGATCACCACACGTTTGCGATAGCTTTTGCGCATCTTCTCAATGCGCAGACCCGACGAGCCGGAGGTGACTTCTAGTTTTGGTTTTGCCATCAGTTGCCGCCACTGCCCGGCAGGGTGGTGCGCACGCGGCCGCTCAGCGTGGCATTCCCGGTGGTCATATTGACCGTCATCTGCTCTGCGCCAAGGGTACTGCCCTGCTGCGTCAAAAGCACATTGCCACGCATCACCACGGTACCACTCTGAATGGTGTAATCCGCCTCGCGCGCCTCGGCAGCATCCTCGCCACTTACGAGCAGAACGTTGCCGCGCGCCTCTAGGCGTTCGATCCCGTTGCCTTCAGTGCGCCGGACCACAAGCACGTTGTCCGCACTCAGGCGCATTTCGCCCTGGATAATCAGCACATTGCCTGTCAGCAACGCAGAGCCATCTTCTTGATTGACGCTCATATTGTCAGAGGCAATATCAACGGGCTGCGAAGTGTCCGTTTGCAGCACCCCAAAGGACACGCCTGTCCCCTGCGCCATTGCGGCGGATGGGGCATGCAAGATGCAAATCAAACCAAGAAGAATAACAAATGTCAGTCGTCGCACGGGTTATCTTTCTATTTTTGCAGGATCGTACACCAGCTTTACGCCTTCCGTGAACTCTATATGTACCGGGGCGTTCTTCGAATCCGTGAAGATCCGCATTGTCCCGGCGCTAAAATCGCCCATTGGCCCTTGTGCGGTGACCGGGCCGGGGCTGACCACCTGAAGTCCACTGAGCTCTGCGTTGAGGCGCTCGGACTCCACGCGGGTGCCATCTGCCGTGATAATACGGACATTGCCCACCAGGACGGCAAGGTCTTGGTCCGGTCGAATAGAGCCCCGATCCGAGAGCAATAAGATGCGGCGTCCCTCGGTGGTGAGGATTTCTGCCTCGAGATCACTTGCCGAAGCCCCTTCGCCATCACCGCCCGGAAGCGCTTTCGTTGCAGCAATCGTGATCTCCTGTCCGGTGGCCGTGGTGCCGGTGAAAAACGGTGCAGTAACCTGTTGGCCGCGCAGCCTGTTTTCCAGTTCGATCTCGGCAAACGGGATCGAGGGGTCCGTATTGATGTTGTGTGAGATCAGGAACAATGTCGACAAGAGCGCCAAGGCCGTGAGTGGCAGCGCCACTTTGAGATAAGAGACGACGCGGGAATAGCGATCCATTGCGGTGTCTCCTTTCTCTTGTATCTTCTATGTCATTGCGTGTCTTCAGGGCAAAGTCACGGCTGGGTGATGTCAGGAATGGGCGAAAATATCGGTGTCTGGCCAGCCGGCCAAATCCAGTCGCGCCCGTGTCGGTAGAAAGTCAAAACAGGCCTGGGCAAGGTCGCTACGCCCCTCGCGCACAAGGCGTTGATCAAGGGCGTCGCGCAATCGGTGCAGATGTAGAACGTCCGAGGCGGCATAATCCATTTGCGCCCGCGTGAGTGTTTCCGCGCCCCAGTCGCTCATTTGCTGCTGTTTGGAGATGTCTTGGCCGAGCAGGTCTTGGGTCAGGTTTTTCAACCCGTGACGATCCGTATAGGTGCGCACCAGACGGCTGGCGATCTTGGTGCAATAGACCGGCGCCGCCAGCGCTCCAAAGCGATGGTATAGTGCCGCGATGTCAAAGCGCCCGTAGTGAAACAGCTTGAGCACATCCGGGTTGGTAAGCATCGCGGTCAGGTTCGGAGCGTCGGTTTGCCCCTTTGCGATCTGCACAAGATGCGCGTCGCCGTCACCGCTCGACATCTGCACAACGCAGAGACGATCGCGATGAGGGTTGAGCCCCATGGTTTCGCAGTCAATTGCCACCACAGGTCCGAGATCGAGGGAATTTGGCAAATCGTGTTGGTAAAGATGCGTGGCCACAGCGCGGTCCCTGATCGTGCGATGAAAATGGGTTGATGCCGACATAGGCTCTTTGAGGGGCGAACTCAACAGGCAGAGGGCGGCGGATCAAGCTGGACCAGAGCCACTGATGGTTGCCATCGGCGCTGTGTTCGAAGGGTGCGAGAGTTTTATTGTTGCAAAGATTGACAGCGAATGACGTATCTGTTTTTATTTTACTAGCCGAATTAAATATGTGCATGACCCTCGTTGGCTGTGCGCGCGTGGCGATTGGGAGGACATCTATGTTTTTGGGTCTTGACGTGGGGACGTCGGGGCTGCGCGCATTGCTGGCCGATGAGGGCGGCAATGTCATTGGCGTGGCAGATGCGGCGTACGGAGTCTCTCATCCGAAAACCGGGTGGAGCGAACAGGACCCGCAGGACTGGATAACTGCGTGCCAGAGCGCGGTTGCAGAGCTGAGAGGCGAGCATCCAGAAGCCATATCCGCCTTGCGTGGCATCGGCCTCAGCGGCCATATGCATGGCGCGACTCTTCTGGACGTGGATGGCAAGGTTCTGCGCCCCTGTATCTTGTGGAACGATACGCGCTCTGCAACAGAGGCTGCTGAACTCGATGGCACTGAGGGCGTGCGGGATCTGTCAGGCAACATCGTCTTTCCGGGTTTTACCGCGCCAAAGCTGGCTTGGGTCAAAACTCACGAGCCAGACATCTACGCGCAAATCGCCAAGGTTCTCTTGCCAAAGGATTATCTGCGCTTCTGGCTTACTGGTTCCTATATTTCGGACATGTCCGATAGTGCGGGGACATCCTGGCTCGATGTGGGGGCGCGCGACTGGTCGCCGACACTGCTTGAGGCTTCAGGCATGCGCCGCGATCAGATGCCTGATCTGGTCGAAGGCTCGGCAGCCGGCGGGGAGCTGCGCGCGGATCTTCGGGCCGATTGGGGCATCAAGGGCTCTGTGGTCGTGGCAGGTGGCGGTGGAGATAACGCCGTTGCGGCCTGTGGCGCGGGCTGTTTTCGCGAGGGGGAGGGGTTTGTGAGCCTTGGCACTTCCGGCGTGCTCTTGGCAGCCAAGTCGGCCTATAAACCCGACCCAGCATCTGCTGTTCATACCTTCTGTCATGCGGTGCCTCAGACCTGGTATCAGATGGGGGTGATCCTCGCGGCGACCGATTGTCTAAACTGGCTGTCACGCACTTTGGGTCAGACCCCCGCGACCCTCGCGGGGCGCTTGCCAAATGAGGTCAAAGGACCGTCCAGCATTACTTTTTTGCCGTATCTGTCCGGCGAACGCACGCCGCATAATGATGCGCAGATCCGCGCCACACTGGCGGGGCTGGATATAGGCGACGGCCCGGCAGAGCTTACACAGGCAGTGATGGAGGGCGTGGCATTTGCCCTACGCGATTGCCTAGAGGCGCTCAAGGGCACCGACACGTCGTTCACCCGACTGCTGGCAGTCGGTGGCGGCACCCGTTCACCCTACTGGGTCGAGACCCTTGCAACCGTGCTTGGGGTATCGCTCGACATCCCCGACAAAGGCGAATTTGGTGCCGCATTGGGCGCGGCACGTCTGGCTATGACAGCGACCGGCGCCGATCTGGCGACCGTTATGCGCGCGCCGCCCATCTCTCACACTATTGATCCGCGCAGTGATCTCATCGAGGCCTATGATACGTCATATGCCCGGTATCGCGCGCTTTATCCTAACATGAAGGCACTCATGACATGACCACTGGTTTTTTTGGCGATGTTTCCAAGATCACGTTCGAAGGGGCAGACAGCACCAACCCGCTGGCGTTTCGACATTACAATCCCGACGAGGTGATCCTCGGTAAGCGGATGGAAGAGCATCTGCGGTTTGCAACCTGCTACTGGCACAACTTTGTGTGGCCGGGCGGTGATCCGTTTGGTGGTCAGACCTTTGATCGCCCTTGGTTCAAGGACACGATGCACGCCGCCAAGCTCAAGGCCGATGTGGCCTTTGAGATGTTCACGCTGCTGCAGTCGCCCTACTACTGCTTCCACGATGCGGACGTGCGGCCTGAAGGGGCGAACTTTGCGGAAAACACACGCAATCTCAACGAGATCGTCGACTACTTCGCGCAGAAGCAGGAAGAGACCGGCGTGAAGCTCCTCTGGGGCACCGCGAACCTCTTTTCAAACGCCCGCTACATGTCTGGGGCGTCGACCAACCCGGATCCGGACGTCTTTGCGTTTTCGGCGGCGACGATCAAAACCTGCATGGATGCCACCCACCGTTTGGGCGGCGAGAACTATGTGCTCTGGGGCGGTCGCGAAGGCTATGAGACGTTGCTGAACACCGACCTCGCACAGGAAGATCAGCAAATGGGCCGGATGCTCAACATGGTGGTCGAGTATAAGCATAAGATTGGCTTCAAAGGCGCGATCCTTGTGGAACCCAAGCCGCAGGAGCCCTCCAAACATCAGTACGATTACGACGCGGCCACCGTTTACGGTTTCCTCAAGCGTCACGGGCTTGAAAACGAGGTGAAGCTCAATCTCGAACAGGGGCATGCGATTCTTGCGGGCCATTCGTTTGAACACGAAATCGCAACGGCGCAAGCGCTGGGCATTTTTGGCTCGATCGATATGAACCGCAATGATTACCAGTCGGGCTGGGATACAGATCAGTTCCCCAACAATACGCCCGAGGTGGCGCTGGCCTATTACCACATCCTGAAGCATGGCGGGTTCACGACAGGGGGCACCAACTTTGATGCCAAGCTGCGCCGTCAGTCCATCGATGCCGAGGATCTCTTGATGGCGCATATCGGCGGCATGGACATCTGTGCGCGTGGCTTCAAGGCGGCTGCGGCTATGATCGAGGACGGTACCTTGGATCAATTTGTTACCGACCGCTATGCAGGCTGGCAGACCGATCCGGCGCAGGACATGCTGGCGGGCAAACTCTCGCTTGATGAGATTGCAAAGCGTGTCGAGGCCGAAGATATCAATCCCAAGCCGCGCTCCGGGCGGCAGGAATATCTTGAGAACCTCATCAACCGGTTTGTCTGAATGAAAGATGCGCAGATCGTGGAGCATGGTCTCCATCGCGGACATACGCTGAAGGAAGCTCGACTGCAAAGCGCCGGGCTTTCCATCAGTCTGTTGAACTTTGGGGCCGTGACCCGCGATCTACGCCTTCTGGAGGAGAACCGTCCGCTCATTCTCGGCTTTCAGGACCCAGCAGACTATCTGCTCAACCCCGGCTACCTCGGTGTAATCGCAGGCCGCGTCGCCGGACGGATCAAGAACGCCCGTTTCACACTCGGCAGGCAGAGGTTTCAGCTCAATCCCAACGAAGGCGATACCCTCCTGCACGGTGGTGCCAACGGGCTGTGTCATGTGTTCTGGAACCTTGAGGTCCTGTCAGAAAACACGGCTCGACTGCGCTATCACTCGCCCGAAGGCGAGGGTGGTTTTCCCGGTGCAGCCGAGATAACCCTCACGGTAATGCTTGAGGCACAGGCGGTTGTCTATGACCTCACGGCCGAAGTAACGGCGCCAACGCCATTCAGCCTTGCTCAGCACAATTATTACAACCTCATGGGGGGCGCTCAGTCGATCCGGGAGCATCGATTGCAGGTTGATGCCACAAGCTATCTCGGACTGGACGATGCAAATGTTCCAGATGGCAGGCTTTTGGCGCTTGACGGGTGTCACCATGATTTCCGTTTGGGGCGCAGCTTTGCGGAACTTGATCCGCAGACCAAAGGCAGTGACGTGGCCGTGGTGTTTGATGAGTGTCGCGACCCGGAGCAGCCAGTAGCCTCTCTCATTGCGCCGGACGGTCTGCAGATGCGGGTGATCAGCGATCAGCCCTGCGCGCAGATCTACACGGCCAGCGCTCTGCCAGAACAGCCCGGCGCTTTGCCGGGACAGCGGATCGGGTCCGACATGGGCGTCTGTATTGAGCCACAGGGCTATGCCAACGCGGTAAACCTGCCGCAGTTTCCAAGCATGATCGCAACGCCGGAACGGCCCTACCGGCAACGTCTGCGCCTTGAGTTTGGGAGGATCTGATGCGCTGGTTTATATTGCTGACACTCATGGGCGCCTCAGCCACGCAGGCGCAGAGCCGCCCAGACCTTGGCCCGCGCCCAGCGTTTCCCGCCCCGGACATGGCTGCGGTCGAGCTGGGGCAGCTGCTATTTTACGATCCTATCCTGTCTGGCAATCGCAATATCGCCTGTTCCACCTGTCATCACCCACGCCTTGGAACAGGAGATGGGCTATCGCTGGGGTTGGGCGAGGGGGGCATCGGCCTTGGCCCGGACCGAAAACCAGATCCAGCCAACCTGCCCGAGCAACGCATTCCCCGTAATGCGCCGGGGCTCTGGAATCTTGGTGCGCCCGAATTCACGGTGATGTTTCATGACGGTCGGCTCGAGGACCACCCCGATCATCCCGGTGGCATCCGCACCCCCTTGGGAGAAGATATGGTTGCGGGGTTTGATGACGCGCTCGCCGCGCAGGCCATGTTTCCGGTGCTCTCCGCAGACGAGATGGCCGGGCATTATTCAGAAAACGAAGTGGCGCAGGCGGTGCGGCTGGGCCAGCTTTCAACACCGGGCGGGGCCTGGGACAGAATCGCGGCGCGGGTGGAGGCGATTCCGGCCTATCGCGTCGCATTTGACGAGGTCTTGGGCGAGGGCACGCCCATTACCTTTGCCGACATTGGCAATGTTCTTGCCGATTTCATTCGCTTTGAATGGCGCGCGGATATGAGCCCATTTGACGCATACATGCTGGGGCAGGGGGATCTGCCCAAAGCGGCCAAACGCGGGATGGAGCTGTTTTATGGCGCGGCGGACTGTAGCCAGTGCCATACTGGGTGGTTCCAGACGGACCACGGTTTTCACGCCTTGGCCGTGCCTCAGATCGGGCCGGGCAAGGCTGCGCGCTTTGAAACTCATAGTCGGGACGAGGGCCGTATCCGCGTGACGGGCCGAGCGGAGGATGCTTTTGCCTTCCGCACGCCGTCTTTGCGCAATGTGGGTCAAACTGCGCCCTATGGGCATTCAGGGGCCTTTGCGACCCTCGAGGACATCGTGTGGCATCATCTGTCGCCAGAGCAATCCTTGAGCAGCTATTCCAAATCGCAAGCCGTACTACCCCAACTGGAAGGCGCCCAGGACTGGACGATCCAGGACAACGCGGCAGAGCGCGCCGCGTTGATAGCCGCTGTGGATCTCGACCCGGTCTCGCTTACGGCCGCGGAAGTGGCTGACATTGTTGCCTTCTTGCACGCGCTCACCGATGAAGAGGCCGCAAAGGGGCGTCTTGGCGTTCCCGCAGAAGTCCCAAGTGGCTTGCCCGTAGATCAGTGAGCTGTGAGATCCTCAGCGCTTGTCTTGATCACAAAAGCCATTCAACCGGCAGCACGCCAATCACCGCGATTGCAATCTGCTGGAACCAGGTGGCGCCGGGCTCTTCTTGGTAGATCAATGTCTCGCCATCTTCGATTGGCTCGCGCCATATCATCTTGCCTTTGGGTGTCAGCGCCGGTTGATAGGACACCGTCAGGAGTGGGCCGTCAAAGCCTGCGCTGACCTGCCCGGCGAGCGTCGGACTTTCGATGAGAAACCCCATCTCGCAATTTAGGGTGGCCGAGCGCGGATCAAAGTTGAAAGAGCCGATAAAAACGCGATCACCGTCGACGGCAAAGGTCTTGGCGTGCAGGCTCGCCCCCGAAAGACCAAAGGGTTTGAGTTGCCGGTTGGCGTCAGCCGACATCTGAGCGCGCAGTTTCAACTCGTAGAGCGAAACATCTGCTTCCAGCAGCGCGCGACGGTACCGCGTGTAGCCAGAATGCACCATCAAGACATCCGTGGTGTTCATCGCATTGGTCAACACACGCACATCCACGCCAGCAGCCGCCAAATCCGTGAGGTACTCCGTTCCTCGCTGCCCGGGTACAAAATAGGCCGAAACTAGATCCAAGCGGGTCTCGACCTGGCCGAGGATCTCGCCCAGACGAGAGATCATCAACTGGTCTGATGTCGCGCTGCCCTGACCTTTCACAGGGTCATCGGCCACCACGCGAACATTTGTCCACTCCATCGGCATCTCACCACGCGCGAATTTATCTGCACTGCTTTGCAGATCGCCCATCAGGCGTTGAGCCTCTGGTGTGGCCATCACCTCTGATACGCGTTGATCAAAGGTAATCAGGTTCCCATCGGATGATACAATCGTCTCGAGCGCAAAAACGGAGGCGCTGTTCCAGTAGTCATCAAAGACGGTGGCCGTTTCCGGCACCACTTTGCCCGCAGCCAGCGCATCCATGTCGATATAAAATGCATCCCGCTGCACGTCGAAATACTCGTCACCAATGTTGCGCCCGCCAATGATCGCGACCGCCCCGTCCACGATAAGGGACTTGTTGTGCATTCTCCGGTTCATCCGAAAGAAATCAAAGCTGTAGCCCAAGAGCTTTGGGCGCCGGATCGTTGAGGGGTTGAACAGTCGGATTTCGAAATTGGGTTGCGCGTTGAGCGTAGCCATTGTTGCGTCAAGCCCAGGCACGCCGTTATCGTCCAGCAGAAGTCGGACCCGCACGCCCCGCAGCGCCGCGTTGCGCAATTCCTCTAGCAGGAGAACCCCGGAGGTGTCGTCGTGCCAAATGTAGTATTGCGCGTCGATCGAGGCTTCGGCGCGACGGATCAGTTCGACCCGGCTTGCAAGCGCATCCGTCCCGCTGCGCAGCGGGATGATCCCTGACTGGCCGACATGCGCCGCGTTCAGATCTGCAACTGTCGCCCCGATCGAAGTCTGATCGCTCGCCGGAAGGGCCGAGCTGATCTCGCGATTGGAAATGTCGGGCAAAGGAAAAAGAAGCCGTGCGAGCATCACAAATGCCGCAAGCGTAAGGCCAATCAAAGCCAGTGTTTTTAAGAACCGCATCATCCTCGCATGCTAGCACCTAACCACTGCGCTGCAGCGGGAAAATCTTGCCACATGTCTCATGTGCAAACCGGTGTAGACATTGAGCCGCAGAAGCCAGCCTGAAGGGGACTGGATGGAAAGTGCACTACCGCTTCTGTCAAATTTGTTGTCTGCTGGCCGTGGTCCACGGGACCAGAGGGGGGCACGTCAACGCAGAGGGCGGAAGGATCGCAGCCTCTGAGCGCGCGCATTGAGGGGAGTGATAAAACTCTAGCGCGCCGTTTTCGCCGCCTTGTTGCGCCCAATCGCGTCCGATTTAAACGTCGCGAGAGGTATATTTTGCATGAGGAAATACTCTTGATATGACTTTTCTAATCCTGCTCGTGCTTTTGGCCTTTGCGCTTTATTCCTTGTTCAGCAAGCGGATAGATCGCAGTGTTCTGACCCTGCCTATCTTGTTTACAGGGCTTGGGTTTTTGCTCTCAAAGCCGCTCAGTGAGGTGATCCCCGCCGGGCTTATTCACGAAGGCAAAGCAGGGCTTGCGGAGGTGACGTTGATCCTCGTGCTGTTTTCCGATGCCAGCCACGTGCGATTGCGCAGCCTGGCACGGGGCTGGCAGTATCCGACACGGATGCTGGTGATCGGGTTGCCGCTCACCATTGCCTCGGGCACGGCGGTTGCATTCTGGCTCAACCCCAGTTCCGGGCTCGCCGTCGCGCTCCTGACGGCTGCAGTCTTGACGCCGACCGACGCGGCCTTGGGGCAGGCGGTTGTGAACAGCCCGGATGTCCCGGACCGTCTCGCACAGACGATCAATGTCGAAAGCGGCCTCAATGATGGGCTGGTGCTTCCCTTTGTGCTGACGGGGGCGATACTTGCTTCGGGTTTTGCGGGCGAGGCGCATACCGCGGGGCTCGCTCTTGAGGCGCTCATCGAAGTGATCCTTGGGCCTCTGGCGGGGATTGCGGTTGGCTGGGTTGCGGCGCGGGCGATGGATTGGGCGCAGAACCGTGATCTCATGCAGGAGGCGGCGGGCGCAGTCGTGTTTCTGGTCACAGCCTTTGCAGCCTATCTGTTTGCGGTTCTGATCCACGGAAACGGTTTTATCGCGGCATTTGTCGCGGGCATGGTGTTCGGCAACAGCTATCGTCACAACATTCATTTCATAAGCGAGTTCATGGAGGGCGCGGGACAGTTGCTCACGATGGCCGCCTTTCTGGTGTTCGGCGCATTCCTGTTGCCAGACGGGCTGGCTCATGCGGGCGTCTCCACTTTGGTCTTGGCGCTCTTGTTTTTGACGGTAGTTCGCATGGGGCCGATCCTCCTGTCGCTCATCGGAAGCGGCCTTCCCACACGCGAGAAACTATTTCTGGGCTGGTTTGGCCCGCGCGGCCTCGCTTCGATCCTGTTCACACTGTTGATGATGGATCAGTTCGACATCCCAAATGAGGAGGAGCTGCTCGCCTGTGTTTCTCTGACGGTCGGACTGTCGATCCTCCTGCATGGTATCACATCCACGCCGCTTGCCAGTTGGATCAGTCAGGAGGGCAAGCGCAACACATGAGAGCGCCGCACCTTGCGCTGGTGCTTGTGGGCAAGGGGGAATGCCCCCCGCCCAGAAGGTAATTTAAGCAGTCTCCACGCTCGCCACGCGATTGGCCGAAGCATTCAGAAGGTGCTGTGTGTAATCATGGGCGGTTTTGCCAGCGCGCATGTCGTCGATGCTGAGAATCTCCATGATCTCGCCGTTGCGCATCACCGCAGCCGTACTGCACATATGCGCAACCACAGCAAGATCATGCGATACCATTACGTAGGTGAGGTCATGCTCGGCCTGTAGATCCTTCAGGAGATTGAGGATTTCGGCCTGCACGGACACATCAAGCGCCGATGTGGGCTCATCCAGCAGTAGGATCTTGGGGTTCGGCGCAAGCGCACGCGCGATCGCAACCCGTTGCCGCTGCCCACCCGAGAGCTGGTGCGGGTAGCGAAAGCGAAATGCCGGGCCAAGGCCCACGTCCTTCAGCAGCTGATCCACTCGGTCGTTGATGTCCTTGAACCCATGCAGACGCAGCGTTTCCGACAGCACTTGATCGACAGATTGGCGTGGATGCAGCGAGGCATAGGGATCCTGAAATACCATCTGCACAGTCTTATAGAAGGTCCGGTCGCGTTTGCCCGCGAGGGGGTGGCCCGCCACCGTCATTTCGCCTTCCCAATAGGGCGCAAGGCCGGTGATCGCCTTCAGGATCGTGGACTTGCCGGACCCTGATTCCCCCACAAGGCCAAAGCTCGCGCCGCTATCTACCGAGAACGACGCATTCTTGACGGCATGAAAGAGATTGTGACTGTCCCCAAAGTAGACGTTCAACCCCTTGATATCGATGGCTGTTCTCATGGCCTGCCCTCCACGCTTGCAGTGTCGCGCCATTGGGGGTCGCGATCCAGCACCTGAAGCCGTGGCTTGGGGTGATCGAACCGCGGCAAAGATCCCAAAAGCCCCTGAGTATAAGGGTGTTTGGCCTCGTGCAGCTTGTCAGCGTCGCAGACCTCGATGATGCGGCCCGCATACATGATGAGCACGCGATCACAGAACTGCGACACCAGATTGAGATCGTGACTGATGAAAATCAGCCCCATGCCCCGCTCGCGCACCAGCTTGTCCATGATTGACAGAACCTGCCCCTGCACGGATACATCCAGGGCCGAAGTCGGTTCATCCGCGATTAGGATTTCCGGGTTGGGAATCAACATCATGGCGATCATGATGCGCTGGCCCATGCCGCCCGACATCTCGTGGGGATAGGCTTTCATCACCCGCTCGGGATCGCGGATCGATACGGCCTCAAGCATCTCGAGCGCTTTGCTGCGCGCCTCGGCCCTGCTGGATTTGGCATGCAACCGGTACGCTTCGATGATTTGATCGCCCACAGTGACAACCGGATTAAGAGAGAACTTCGGATCCTGCATCACCATGGAGATCTTCTCGCCCCGCACCTTGCGCATGTCGCGCTCGGAGAGATCGAGAAGGTTGGTGTCATGCAGCTTGATATGACCTGCCTCAACAATGCCTGGCTTGCGGATCAGGCGCAGGATTGCGCGCCCGGTCATGGATTTACCAGACCCGCTTTCGCCCACGATCCCAAGCCGTTCTTTTCCAAGCGAGAAGCTCACCCCGCGCACCGCATCAAAGATGCCGTTGCGGGTCGGGAACTTCACCCAGAGGTTTTCAATATCCAGAAGTGTGCTCATGAGCTGCTATCCTTCGGATCAAGCACATCGCGCAAACCATCGCCCAGAAGGTTGAAGGCCAGCGAAACGGCAAAGATGGCAAGACCGGGCATGGTGGCGACCCACCAGTAGTCCAGAATGAACCGGCGCCCCTCGGAGATCATCGCGCCCCATTCCGGGCTTGGAGGTTGCGCGCCAAGGCCCAGAAAGCCAAGTCCCGCAGCCGCCAGAATGATCCCCGCCATATCCAGTGTCACCCGCACGATCAGCGAACTGATACAGAGCGGCCAGATATGTTTGGTGATGATCAGGAGCGGCCCCGCCCCTTGCAGACGGATCGCGCTGATGAAATCCGACGAACGGATGGTGAGCGTCTCGGCCCGTGCCAGACGCGCGTAGGGGGGCCAGGCCGTGAGTGAAATCGCCAGCACTGCGTTCTCAATCCCGGCTCCCAGCGCCGCCACAAAGGCCAGCGCCAGCACAAGGCGTGGGAACGCAAGGAAAATATCCGTCACCCGCATCAGCATGATGTCGACCCAGCCGCCCACGTAGCCGGAGACCGTTCCGACCAACAACCCGACGATGGGCGCGATCATGGCAACAAGTGCGACGATGTAGAGCGTGATCCGTGCGCCCCAGATGAGGCGGCTCAGGATGTCCCGCCCCAGCGAGTCGGTGCCGAGGATGTGCCCTTCGGTGCCCAGGGGCTGAAGCCGATTGCCAAGATCCTGATAGTAGGGATCATGAGGCGCAAGAAGCGGTGCAAAGATCGCAACGGCGACGAGCAGAACGATGATTGCCAGCCCCCCCATCGCCATATGGTTGGACCGTAAGGTTAGCCAGCCTTTGTAATAGGCGGCCAGCCTGGCCTGACGGCGCGACGTTGGCGTATCCGTCAAGAGCCACTCTCGAAGTGTCATGGTCTGGCTGCTCATTTCGACCTCGGATCAAAGACTTTGTAGAGGAGGTCGGAAAAAACGTTCAGCACGATGAACACGAGGCCGACGACCACGGTGCCACCAAGCACGGCGTTCATGTCAGCCGACAACAATGCCGTGGTGATGTAGTTTCCGATCCCCGGCCAGGAAAAGATGATCTCCGTCAGCACCGATCCCTCGAGGAGGTTCGCATAAGAGAGCGCGATCACGGTGATGAGCTGCACGCGGATATTCTTGAATGCATGGTTCATGACCACCGCCCATTCGCTCATGCCTTTGACGCGGGCTGTGGTGATGTACTCGGCCGAAAGCTGTTCCAGCATGAACGAACGCGTCATGCGGCTGATGTAGGCCAAGGAGTAGTATCCCAGCAGAGAGGCGGGCAGGATGATATGTGAAAACGCATCCCAGAAGGCGCCCCAGTCGCCTGCAATGATCGAATCCACAAGGATCATGCCCGTTACGGAGGGGATCATGTCCTCGTAAAAGATGCCCTGCCGCCCCGGTCCGCCGACCCAGCCGAGCATGCCGTAAAAGAGCAAAAGCCCCATCAGGCCCAGCCAGAAGATCGGCATCGAATAGCCCACCAATGCCACCACGCGGGCGATCTGATCCACCCAACTGCCACGGCGCACCGCGGCGATGACCCCTAGCGGCACCCCGAGGACGCAGCCAAAGATAATGCCAATCGTTGCAAGCTCAAAGGTGGCAGGAAACACGCGGGCGATGTCCTCTGACACCGGGCGCGCGGTCAGAAGCGATTTGCCAAAGTCACCTTGCAGGACATCGCCGACGTAATAGAAAAACTGTATGATCAATTGTTTATCGAGCCCAAGCTCCAGATAAACCGCATTGTATTGCTCTTCGCTGGCGCGTTCGCCAACCACCGCCAGAACCGGGTCAATAGGCATAACGCGCCCGATCAGGAAGGTGACGAACAAGAGCCCCAACATGGTGATTGAGACGGAAAGCAGGGTGATCCCCATGCTTCTTGCCCAAGGGGGAAGAGGCAGCCAAGGCTGCCTCTTCGGGACGTTGCTGTAAAACGCCATCTTACTTGGTCACGTCCCAGTAAGCGGCTGCGGTGATCGCGCCACCAAGGTTCAGACCCTCGACCTTTTCGCTGATGCCAGCCTGTTCAACCAGCTGGAACATCACGGCAAAAGGCGCGGTATCGCGGAACTCGGCCTGGATCTCGTGATACATGTCTGCACGTTTCACGGTATCGCCTTCGACCACGGCTGCGGCGACTTTGTCGGTCAGCCCTGCAGTGTCCCAACCGTTGCGCCACGCCAGAAGGCCCGTTGCATTGGCCGCGTCAGAGTTGTCGGGGTTATAGGCAAATGTGCCCGCGTTGGTCTGAGGATCGGGATAATCCGGACCCCAGGCGCCAAGGTAGATGTCCAGTTCCCGCGCGCGGTACTTGCCCAGAACCTGCTTGCCGGTGCCGACCTCGAGGTTCAGCTTGATGCCGGCCTGCGAAAAGGTGTTTTGCAGCGATTGCGCGATCTCCAGACGCTCTTGCGCCTCGCGTACACCAACCGTCAGCTCCAGCCCTTCGGGCACACCGGCCTCTGCCAGCAATTCCTTGGCTTTCTCGATATTGAGCGAGAAGGGGTTTTCATCCACGGCACCCAGATAGGTCTTTGGCAGGAAGTTCTGGTGCTTCACATACCAGTTCTTGAGGAAGCTGTTTTCCATGCCGTCATAGTCGATCAGATACTTCAGCGCCTGACGGACCTGCGGCTTGGAGAGCTCAGGATGCTTTTGGTTGAAGGACACATACATCAGGCGACCGCGCATCTCGCGCTGCACTTCGACGCCGTCGATACCTGCCAGGCCGTCCACATCCGCAGGGGTCAGGTCACGAGCCACGTCAATATCGCCGCGCTCCAGCATCAGGCGCTGGGTCGCACTTTCCTGAACGTGACGCACGATCACGCGCTGCATCGCCGGGGCGCCTTCATAGTAGTCTGGGTTTGCGGTCAGCGTGACGCTTTCCTTGGGCTTCCAAGAGGCCAGCTTGTAGGGGCCGGAGCCGGCGGAGTTGGTCATCAGCCACTCGTTGCCGAGGTCGCCGTCCTTGTCGTGCTCCATCACCAGTTTTTCGTCGACGATTGCGCCCAAGGTCGCTGTCAGGCAGTTCAGCACAAAGGAGGTCGCATAGCGTTTGTCGGTCGTGATCGACACGGTGTTGCCATCGACGGTGATCATCTCATCGACGTTTTCCGGAGTGAACCCAAACTGTGTCAGGATGAACGACGGCGTTTTGTTGAGCTTGATCACGCGGCGCAGTGAGAAGGCCGCATCTTCCGCCCGAACCGGGTTGCCAGAGTGGAACTTGACGCCCTCGCGCATGGTGAAGGTGATGGTTTTGCCATCTTCCGAGACAGTCCAGCTTTCGGCCAGATCGGGCTGATAGCCTGCCTCAAGGTTGGAGGGGTCGAAATTCACCAGCTTGCCGTACATGTTGCGGATCACATCCGCGCCCGCAAATTCAAAGCTTTGCGCCGGATCCAGCGTGGTGATGTCGTCGATACGGTTGGCGATGACCAGCATATTGTCTGGTGTCGCGGCGACCGCCGGCAGGGCGGTGACACCCAGCGCGAGCCCAAGTGCAGCAGAGCCGATTAGTTTGGAAAAAGCGTTCATTTAATGAACTCCCTGTTTTGATTTGATTATAAACGCCGGTTTTTGCCCGGCTTTTGGTTATTCTCCCCAGGTCTTGCCCAGGACTCGGAGCCAGTTTTCATGGCAGAGTTTCTTCATCAAAGCATCGTCATAGCCGCGGTCCCGCATCGCGCGGCGCAACGCCGGCAGGCCTGCGATTGTGCCGATCTCGGCGGGTACCGTTGCCCCGTCGAAATCCGAGCCCATGCCAACCCGATCCTCGCCAACCTCTGCGATGAGGTAATCGAGATGATCCAACATGCGCGAAATCGGTGTGTTTTCGTCCATGCGTCCGTCTTCGCGCAGGAAGGCCACCGCAAAATTCAGCCCGACCATGCCGTCACTGTCCCGGATCGCATGCAACTGGCGGTCGGTCAGGTTGCGGCTATGCCGGGTGAGCGCCACCGCGTTCGAGTGGGTCGCCACCAAAGGTGCATCACTGACGCGGGCCACGTCCCAAAAACCGGCTTCCGTCATGTGCGAGAGATCGATCATAATCCGCATCTCATTGCAGCGTTTGATCAAGCGAAACCCATCTTCCGTGAGGCCCTCGCCCGTGTCCCCGGTGGAGGGATAGCGAAACGGAACCCCATGGCCAAAGCGGGTTGGGCGGCTCCAGACCGGCCCAAGAGAGCGCAGCCCCGCGCCGTGCAGGACGTCAAGCGTGTGGAAATCACGGTCGATTGCCTCTGCACCTTCCATATGCATCACGGCGGCCATCAGACCTTGTTCCATCGCCGTGCGAATTTCTGCGGTCGAGCGACAAATCTGCAGCGCGCCCTGCCTTTCGAGCTCGATCAGGAGAGCGGCCTGGGACAGGGCCACCTTGATGGCGTTGTGCCACGTGACCTGCTCTGGAAGCGGCAGGTCATAGGTGTCCTTCATCATCTCTTCGTCATGGGAGACCGACTCTTCGCCAGGCACAAAGATGGCGAAGAATCCGCCGCCGAACCCACCGGCCTTGGCTTTGTCAACGTCGATCTGGCGGCCTCCGCTGCCAAAAACCCCCGCCTGGTCCATTCCTACATCTTTATTGTGAAGGCGCAGCAGCAGGTCGTTGTGACCATCGAAAATAAGCGGAGTGTTCATTATTCAGCCAGTAAATTTGATCCCCGACGTCCGGTATTCCCGTGCTTCGGGAAGCCGTCGGCGCAATGTGATCGGTAACTCTAGGTAAAGCCTGCGCCAAGTTTGTTCACTTGGCAAGTATGTAGCGGGAAAAGATCCGGCTTTTTGGTTCAAGGCGCGGTCGCGCGCTCATGAGGTCGGCAGGCCAAGGGCAACAGAGGCACAAGGCGCATCTGCTGCACCACGACAGATCAAGAGCCCTGCCGATCATCTTCTGTAGACAGGGTTTTTTTCGTAGATGTAGTAAGGTCTCCATCACCGGCCCCAAGCTGGCACACGCATCTTTAAGGATCGATCCCGATGAAAGCCGTCCTCTATGAGACCTTTAAGGAGTTGCCAAAACTGGTCACGGTCGAGGATCCCACCCCGGATCCGGATGGCGTGGTGATCAAGGTCGAGGCCACCGGGCTCTGCCGCTCAGACTGGCATGGCTGGATGGGGCATGACAGCGACATCGTGCTACCGCATGTGCCCGGCCATGAATTTGCAGGTGTGATTGTGGCCTTGGGGAAGAATGTCCGCAACTGGACGGTTGGGGATCGCGTGACCGTGCCATTCATCTCTGGATGCGGAGCCTGTTCGGAGTGTCACGCCGGCCACCAGCAGGTTTGCCACAACCAGCAACAGCCTGGATTTACCCATTGGGGGTCTTTTGCGGAATATGTGGGGGTCCGTCAGGCCGATCTGAACCTCGTGGCGCTGCCACAGGAAATGGATTTTGCCACCGCAGCAAGTCTTGGGTGCCGCTTTGCCACCTCCTTTCGCGCAGTGGTCGATCAGGCCCAAACGCGGGCCGGACAATGGGTTGCGGTGCATGGATGCGGTGGCGTGGGATTGTCTGCGGTGATGATTGCTCAGGCGGTTGGCGCCAATGTGATCGCCATTGATATCGACGACGAAAAACTCAATCTCGCCCAAGAACTCGGAGCCGTTGCGACTATCAATGGTGCGCGCGTGGCCGATGTCCCAGAGGCGGTGATCGACCTCAGCAGAGGCGGCGCGCATGTCTCGCTGGATGCACTGGGCCACCCGTTGACCTGCTTCAACTCGATCCAGAACCTGCGCCCTCGCGGCAAACACGTGCAGGTGGGCTTGATGCTCGCAGAGCACAGCACGCCGTCGGTGCCGATGGCGAAAGTCATTGCAAAAGAGTTGGAGATCCTCGGATCCCACGGCATGCAAGCGCATCGGTACGACGCCATGCTGGATATGATCGCATCCGGAAAACTTGATCCCAGGCGGCTTGTGGGGCGTGAAATCAGCCTCGATGCGGCCCCCTCCGCCCTTGTGAAGATGGATCAGTTCCAATCGATCGGCGCGACGGTTATCACCACCTTCTGAATCTCGCATCGTCTGTGGATGTATTCATGCCCACCCGCAGGAGATAGACTGTTCTAAAACGGAGAGCGCGCGCTCCGACATCAAGGCCATGAGGGGCGAAGCATATGCAGGACTGGGATGCGGTCGTGATTGGAGGCGGTCCGGCTGGATTGATGGCAGCAGGGGAGGTCGCGCGTCAGGGCCATCGGGTGCTCTTGGTGGAAGCCAAGCCGTCGCCTGCGCGCAAGTTTCTGATGGCCGGAAAATCCGGTCTAAACCTGACCAAAGACGAACCCTTCGAGGATTTGCTGGCGCAGTATGGCGACTCGGCTGAGTGGCTGGCACCGATGATCAAGGCGTTTGACGCTGCGGCTGTGCAAGACTGGGCGCGCGGGCTCGGGCAGGAGCTTTTTACCGGGTCGACGGGACGGGTGTTTCCCACGGTCATGAAGGGCTCTCCCTTGTTGCGGGCGTGGCTTCAGGATCTGGACACACATCGCGTTACCCGGCAACTCGGCTGGCGCTGGACAGGTTGGCAGCAGGACGGGCAGCTGTTGTTCGGTACGGCTGCAGGGCCACAAATCGTGACATCCCGCGCCACCATACTGGCGCTTGGTGGTGCGAGCTGGGCACGGCTTGGTTCGGATGGCGCCTGGGCGGCCCTATTGGCGTCGCGCGGCGTCGCCTTGGCACCGTTTCAACCGTCGAACGCTGCCCTTTCGGTCGCCTGGAGTGATCACATGACGCCGCATTTTGGCGCAGCACTCAAGGCAGTGGCCTGGCAGGCAGGCGCATTGCAGGCCCGTGGCGAGGCGACCTTGTCGCAACGCGGGCTCGAAGGCGGTGGGCTTTACACGTTGACCCCAGCTCTGCGCGAAGGGCAGCCGCTTTTTGTCGACTTGTCGCCGGACCTCAACGAGGGCGATCTTGCCCGGCGGCTCGCGAAACCGCGTGGTAAGACGAGCTGGTCGAACCACATGCGCCGCACGCTCAAGCTTGCGACGGTGAAAATGGCACTATTGCAAGAGTTTGGCCGCCCGCTGCCGCAGGATCCAGAGAGCCTGGCCCGTCTCATCAAACATTTGCCCGTGCGCCATACGGGGTTACGCCCAATGGACGAGGCAATCTCGACGGCTGGCGGTGTGCGCCGCGATGCCTTGGATGACGGCCTCATGCTAAAGGCGATCCCCGGCACGTTTTGCGCCGGAGAGATGCTTGATTGGGATGCGCCAACGGGAGGGTATCTCTTGACTGCCTGCTTTGCGACCGGCCGTTGGGCAGGGCAAGCGGCGGCGCGCTACTTGGCGAGTTCCGCCACGCGCTGAAATGCCGGTCGCGCGCGCATGCGCTTGCCATAGTCCAGCACCGCATCGCCTTCGACGTCAAACTTCGCGCCACGCGCCCAGTTGAGGCAATGCGTCATCAAAACATCTGCGATCGTGAACTGATCGCCAGCGACAAATTCCCCGCTGAGCTGCGCGTTGATGCGTTTGATGGAATTGGCGAATTCCCACCTAAGAGAGTCTTTGATCTCTGGCACCCGGCGGTCTTCGGGCAGAATGAAGCTGTGACGCGCTGCCGTCCAGAGGATCGCGTCCATCTCGTCGATCACCATATTGGTGATGGCGTCCTGTCTTGCGCGCGCCAAAGTGCCTGCAGGTGCGGTCAGAGCGCCATGTTTGTCGGCCAGATAGGTGATGATCGCCACAGAATCGGTGATGCTCTCGCCGTCCTCAACCAGAGCCGGGACCTTGCCCGAAGGATTGGCAGCACGCGCCTCCGCGCTTTGGGGTTGTGCCGGGACCAGATCGTAGCTCTGCCCCAGCTCCTCGAGAGTCCACAACACCCGGAACGCGCGGGTCTTGGGAACGCCAATCACTTGATACATTGGAAATCTCCTCGTTTGTTGCCGCGCAGGGTTGCCGCCAATCCGAGAGAGGTCAAGCATCAGCTTGAGCTGCGCTCAACGTGCGCGGGCGAGCATCGCAAGCCGGATCATCGCGCGTTCTGTCAACGCAAGGGCAGGTGCGCTTTGCCCGGCGGAGCGCAATTGCAAGTCGGTGTCGGTCAGAATCGTCAGCGCGTTTTGCAACTTCTGCGCCCCCCAGCCTTGTGCCTGTCGCAGCATGCGATCGCGGCGCTTGCCATAGAGCGGCGGACGCAGGCCTCCGATGCCTTGGGCAGCACCTCCGGGATGGGCGGCAATGGTATAGAGCGTGCGAAAATGACGAGTCGCCCCGATGCAGAGCGTCACCGCATTGGTGCCCTGAGCCTGCAGCCTTCGCAGGACCGGACCGATGTCGGCACTGCGCCCCTCAGCCACCACATTTAGGAGATCGTCGAGCGCCGCCTCTGTGGATTGCGGGGCCACGGCGTCGATGTCCTCCAGCGTCAGCGGGCTGTTGTCGCCATTTTTGTAGAGGCTCAGTTTCTCGATCATTCGGGAAAAATCGCCGGGACCAATGTCATTGGCGATATCCGCGAGCGCAGACATGCTGTCGCCCGGCACATCCCGTACGCCTGCTTCACTCAGGATTCGCTCAATTTCTGCACGCGAGGGAGGATCGTCATAGATGCCGGTCGCATAGGCATTGGTATGAGTTTCAAACGCCTTGCGCAGTTTGGATGACGCCTTGAGCTGACCTGCCGTCACAACGATCTGCGCATCGCCGGGTTGCCAGGCCTCGAGCGCGGTGGTGATCGCCGGGGTCGCAGAATCATTGGCATCCTCGACAAACACGGCGCGAATGCCGGGAAAGAAACCGACCGCCTTGACCGCGTCCAGAAGCTGCGCGGGATCCTTGCGCAGTTCGCTTGCGGGCATCCGCGTGAGGCGCATCTCCTCCTCCGCACCCGGTCCGAGGAGCGCAGCCAGCATCTGCTGGCGCTTGAGCGAGACGCGCATGGCGTCCGCACCGTAGATCAACAGCCCGGTCTTGCCGGGGTCAGGGCGGGCGAAATAGCCCTCGGCCTCGCGCGGGCTGAGTTTCATGAGCCTTCGGGACGGCCCAACCCGGGCGCCGCATAGAGGCGGGTCACAATCTGATCCGCCAGAATCACCATCAGTCGCTCATGCGCATCCGTTTCCCCCGCCTGCGTCTGAACTGTTGTGCCGCTCGCCGAATAGCCAGAGAAGTTTTCGACCTCGCCGCTGGCAACGATCTGCCCGTCCGAGAGGCGCACGAGGCTGTAACCAGCGGTGCCGGTCAGGGAATAGCGGGTGATACTGCCTTCTGCAGTGATCGCTTGGCCCACCTCTTTGGTGTCGAGCGTCAGGTCCATCCGATACGCAGGGGCGCCAGAGCGCCCAAGCCGAGTTTCGAGCCTGCGCACAAAGTAATAGGCGTCACTGTCGCGTGGCGCGCCGATGGTTTCGGGGGACTGAAACGCGATTTGGTCACGCAGCGCGGTGCCAGCCCCAACCGGGCCATAAACAGGCTCAAACCCGCAGGCAGAAAGGCTGGCGCCAAGAGGCAGCGCCAGCGTGAGCTTCAAGAATTTGCGTCGATCAGGCAACAACATTTACGATCCGCCCCGGCACCACGATCACCTTTTTGGGTGCGGCACCTTCCAGCACCCGTTGCACAGCTTCGTGGGCCAGCGCGAGTTTTTCAACCTCTGCCTTATCGAGATCCTTCGCCACGGTGATCTCACCGCGCCGTTTGCCATTCACCTGAATGGGCAGGGTGACGCTGTCTTCGACGAGCATCGACTCGTCCGCCACAGGCCAAGCTGCGTTGGCAATCAGGCCCTCGCCACCTTGATGCGCCCAGATATCCTCGGCAAGGTGCGGCGTCATCGGCGACATCAGCTGGGCCAGAGTCTTGATGGCCTGTTTTTGCACGGCGGCGCTCGCCTTGGATTTCGACAGCGTATTTGTAAAGCCATAGAGCTTTGCAATCGCGGCATTAAAACCAAAACTTTCAACACCGAGCGTCACGTCACGGATCGCCTTGTGCATCTCGCGCAATAGCTCCTCGTCGCCTTCGCCCTTGGCATCCGGGTCCATCTCGCCAATCCGGTCACAGAGGTTCCAGACCCGATTGAGGTGCTTGTAGGCCGCTTCGGCGCCAGAGGCCGTCCATTCCACATCCCGTTCGGGCGGCGAATCGGACAGAACAAACCAACGCGCGGTATCAGCACCGTAGGTGGAGATGATCGCCAGCGGGTCGACCACGTTGTTCTTGGACTTGGACATCTTGGCAGAGGGGATCACCTTGATCCGCTCGCCGGTCTCCTTGACGAAGACGCCGCCGTCGCGCTCCTCGACCTCGCTCGGGTAATGATAGATCGCGCGGCCGTTGTCGTCCTTGCGCTCGGCATTCTCATAGATCGCGTGTGTCACCATGCCTTGTGTAAAGAGCGCGTCAAACGGCTCTTTGGCGCTCTCGGGGAGGTGGCCGCAGATCTGCATCGCGCGGGCAAAGAACCGCGAGTAGAGCAGGTGGAGAATCGCATGCTCGATGCCGCCGATATATTGATCGACGTTCATCCAATAGTTTGCCGCGTCCAGATCGGTCGGTGTTTCCGCGCGCGGTGCGGTGAAACGGGCAAAATACCAGCTCGAGTCCACAAAGGTGTCCATCGTGTCCGTTTCGCGCTGGGCGGGCTTGCCACAGTTGGGGCAGGCACAGTTGCGCCAGCTCGGGTGACGGTCGAGCGGATTACCCGGCACCGAGAAGTCAATCGCCTTGCCGTCCTCATCATACGGCAGCGCGATGGGTAGATTTTCTTTCTTTTCGGGCACCACGCCGCAGTCGGGGCAGTGGACGACCGGAATCGGGCAGCCCCAATACCGCTGACGGGACAGACCCCAATCGCGCAGACGGAATTTGGTGACACCTTGGCCCCAGCCTTCGGCTTCGGCCTTGTCGACGGCGGTATTTACGCCTTCTTCGCCGGTCTGCAGCTCATCACCTGCAAATCCGCGGACATAGCGGACTTTTTCGGCTTTTGTCGGCACATAGGCCTCGGTCAGTTCACCTGCGCCCTCGACGGGTTCGAGAACGGGGATGATCGGCAGGTTGTATTTGGTGGCAAATTCAAAGTCGCGCTGGTCATGCGCCGGGCAGGCAAAGATTGCACCGGTGCCGTAGTCCATCAGGATGAAGTTGGCGATCCAGACCGGCAGCTCCCAGTTCGGGTCCAGCGGGTGCTTGACCCGCAGGCCGGTGTCATAGCCCAGCTTCTCGGCGGTTTCGATCGCCTCTTCAGTGGTGCCACCCTTGCGGCATTCCGCAACAAAATCGGCCACCTCTTGCGATTCGGCCTCGAGCTTCTTGGCAATCGGGTGATCCGGAGAGATGCCGACAAAGCTCGCGCCCATCAGCGTGTCGGGGCGAGTCGTATAGACCTCGATCGCCTCTTCCCCATCGGTGCGCTCGAAGCTGAACTGCAGCCCGCGGGACTTGCCGATCCAGTTTTCCTGCATCAGGCGCACCTTGGCGGGCCAATTCTCCAGGCCATCCAGTGCCTCAAGCAGCTCGTCGGAATAATCGGAAATTTTGAAGAACCACTGCGTCAGTTCGCGCCGTTCCACCAGCGCGCCAGAGCGCCAGCCACGGCCGTTCTCGACCTGCTCATTGGCCAGAACGGTCATGTCCACGGGGTCCCAGTTGACCACAGCGTTTTTGCGGTAGACCAGCCCTTTTTCAAGGAAATCAAGGAACAAGGCCTGCTGCTGGCCATAGTATTCGGGGTCGCAGGTGGCAAACATGCGCGACCAGTCAAGCGAGAGACCCAGCGGCTTCATCTGCTCGACCATCGTGTCGATGTTGGAATAGGTCCAGTCCTTGGGGTGTCCGCCCGAGGCCATGGCAGCGTTTTCCGCAGGCATCCCAAAGGCGTCAAATCCCATGGGGTGCAGCACGTTATGGCCGGTGGACAGCTTGTAGCGCGCGATCACGTCGCCCATCGTGTAGTTGCGCACATGGCCCATGTGCAGCTTGCCCGATGGGTAGGGGAACATCTCCAGCACATAGTACTTGGGTTTGCTGTGATCTTCTTTCGCTTGGAAAATGGCAGCCTCTTCCCAGGCTTTTTGCCATCTGGCTTCGATGTCCGAGGCTTCGTAACGCGACATGTGAGCGGTCCTTTGACTAAAAACGCCGGGCTTTAGTCCCGGCGCTTCTGATACGTGGTATTCGTGTTGGGTTCCAGTGCAGAGGCGTCAGATCTTCTTGTCGGCCATGCGTAGTTGGCGCGCGCGAGAGAGAATCGCATCCTCAACAGCGCGTGCGGTCGCGGAGCTGACGGCGCCACCGCGGCTCTGGAGCGCGACATTCAATGCGCGCGCTTCAAGAGCAGGGTCTTTGATGTGAATCGTCGCGCGATATGCGCGACCGCCACCCGGGGGCGTGCCATATCCGGTGATGATCACACCGGTGAAGGGATCGACGGATTGAACAGGCAGGAAATCCAGAACCTCCAGGCTTGCGGCCCAGAGATAGCGATTCACCTGAACGCGCTGTTCGCTTTTGCGCGGCCCGAAGGCTTCCCAGATCGTCGTCTTGTCGTCGTTGGCTTCGCGGCCTTCGCCCGCAAGGACGATGGTATCGGTGTCATTGACCTCTGTGCTGGTGTCCAATGACCGAAATGCACCGCAGGAGGCTGTGACAGCCAGCGCTGAAAGAAGGAAAAAGGTCTTGATACCACGCATGTTGACCGTGCCCGCTCCTGAATTTGCAGTTGGACTACTCCTAGACAAGCGGGCATGCGCCAACAAGCCTATTCTTTAAAGACTCTCTCCTGCTGCCTTTTGCAGAGTGGCTCGGGGAAAACGACTGTGACCTTGATGCATCATTTGGTTGATGAATGGTTTTCAGCTTTCAGCACCTACTTGCTTCATGACCCCCTTTCGAGCGAGAGGATGTGCGTACTTGAGGAGCGAAGTGGCGTCAGCCGATTGCTTCTTTGGAAATTCAAACCCGAGGGAAAACCATGAAAAAGATTCTCTTCGCTTCGACCGCACTGGTCGCGACTGCAGGCGTCGCAGCAGCAGAACTGACCATCGGCGGCTCCGCCCGTTTTGGTCTGGCATACGACGAGTCCCAAACTGAAGAGACCCGCATCGAACAGCGTATGCGCGTCAACATCACCGGCATCGCGGAAACCGACGCTGGCGTGAAACTGGAAGCTCGCTTCCGTCTCGAAGCCAACGAAGACTCCCACGCGAACGACATCTCCGGTCGTGGCCCGGGCGCAGCTGGCTTCGCAGTGTCCTACGGCGGTCTGCGTGTTGACGTTGGTAACGTCTCCAACGTTCTCGACTCCGGTGACCAGGTTGACTACTACGGCTACGGCGTTGGCTTCACCTCCTTCCTGGAGCACAATGCCAACTTCAACGGCCCGGCAACCGGCTTCGGCGCTGGTAGCCAAGATGCGACCACCATCAAAGCACGCTACAACGTTGGCGACTTCTCCGCATCGCTCTCCTACAAAGAGACCCGTGCGCAGGCAGCAGTTGCAAACGCACCCGGCGTTCTGGGTTCCACCGCAGTTGCAGCTGACGAAGAGTGGCAGCTGGGTCTGGGTTACACCCTGGCAAACGGCATGGCGATCGGCGCAGTTTACTCTGACACCGACTCCTCCGGCGACTACTGGGTCATCGGCCTGAACGGCACCGCCGGTGCAGTTGGCTACTCCGTAATCGTGGGTGACGGCGACAACCAAGCCGACGCTTCCTTCGGTGCGTCCATCAACTACGAAGTGTCCTCCGCGACCTCCATCCGCGCTGTTGTTTCCGACGGTGGCGCAGCCAACGCAGACACCTCCTACGGCCTCGGCTTCCGCCACGGTCTCGGCGGTGGTGTGACCCTCGCAGGTGGTGTTGGTTCCAAGAACGACAACACCCTGGCAGACCTCGGTGTGTCCTTCTCCTTCTAATTGGAGAACGGAACCACTCGGTTCTTGGGGCGGGCTCTTCGGAGCTCGCCCTTTTCTTTTGTGCGTAAACAGTGTTTTGTCCGGCCCAACAGTATTTCCAAAGTGAAACGAGGCCGAGATGTCGCTGAGTGAGATCAAATCCCGCATTGCCGCTGCCGAATCTGCCGCTGGACGCGTGCCCGGGTCGGTGGAATTGATTGCCGTATCCAAAGTGCAGCCCAACGAACGTGTTGAGGCAGTGTTAGAGGAAGGCCACCGCTGCTTTGGCGAAAACCGTGTGCAAGAGGCCGCAGGCAAATGGCCTCAGTTTCGTGAAAAGTTCACTGGCGTGGATCTGCACCTGATCGGGCCGCTGCAGACAAACAAGGCGCGACAGGCGATGGAACTGGTGAATGTGATCCACTCAGTTGACCGGCCGAAGCTCGCAAATGCCTTGGCGCGATTGGCGCAGGAACTCGGCCATTGTCCGGATCTTTTCATTCAGGTGAACACCGGAGAAGAAGAACAAAAGGCCGGTATCTTGCCTCAGGATGCAGACGGCTTTGTTGCGGAATGCCGCAAGCTGGATCTGCCGATCAAGGGGCTCATGTGCATCCCGCCCGTTGATGAAGAGCCGAGCCTGCATTTCGCGCTCCTCGCCAAAATGGCAGAGCGCAACGGTCTGAACGGGCTTTCCATGGGGATGAGCGGAGACTTCGAGAGCGCCATCGCGCTGGGGGCGACCCATGTGCGTGTTGGCTCCGCGATCTTCGGGGCGCGTGCCTATTCAGCGTGAGCCAACTATCAATTGGGCACCGGGGCGCAGGCGTTCAGCGATCCAGCGCAGATTCTGACGGGAAAAGGCAATGCACCCCTCGGTAGGGTAGCCGGGTCTGCGCCACTGGTGCAAAAAGATCGCCGAGCCCCGCCCGGAGGTCGCATTTGGCCAGTTCCAATCCGTGAGCAGCACCAGATCATAAAGTGGATCTGCCCGGCGCAGGCGCTCGTGGCTGAAGGGGTAGGGCGCGCGCACCATCTGGTTGTAGTCGCGCGCCTGCGTGTCATCCGACCATAGATCCCCGGGCAAAATCGGGCGCGCCCAATCTTGGGGCGCCGAGATCCGGTCGGGACGATAGAGCATGCCGCTGATGTGATGCGTCCCCACAGGTGTTGCCCCGTCCCCTTCGCGTTTCGCCGTCGAAAGTCCGCCCTTGCCGATCGTACAGGGCAGAAGCCGACCCATGAATCGCAGGCCCTTCGGTGTCAGAACTAGGTCTGCGGGGCTCATAGCATGTGGCCTGATTTTGCAGCCTTGGTCGCGAGATAGTGACGGTTAAACGCGTTCTCACCGACCTTGAGCGGTACGCGTTCGACAACGGAAATCCCGGTTTTCTCCATCATGGCGATCTTGCCGGGATTGTTGGTCATGAGGCGCACGGAAGAAAACCCAAGTTCGCGCAAAATCGACGCGCCAAGGCGAAAATCGCGCTCATCATCCTCAAAGCCAAGGCGATGATTGGCCTCGACTGTGTCAAATCCCTGATCTTGAAGGGAATAGGCGCGCATCTTATTGGCCAGCCCGATGCCGCGGCCCTCTTGGTTGAGATACAGCAGGATGCCCGCGCCCTCTTGGCCCATGTGACTCAATGCTCCGCGCAGCTGCGGTCCGCAGTCACATTTCAATGACCCCAACACATCACCGGTGAAACAGGCTGAGTGTAACCGCGCCAAGACTGGCTGGCTCCGATCCGGGCGACCGATCTCGATCGCATAGTGCTCCTCGCCGCCATCCTCTGGGCGAAAGATATGCAAGCGACCTGCCTCGGAGGCCTCCATCGGCAGGCGTGCGGCCGCAACCGGGTGGAGGGGCGAGCTGGTATTCAGCAGAGGCTCGGCTGCGGACTGCGGCAGCAGGGTCAGGTCGTGTTTCAGCGCAAAGTCACCAGCATTCTCAAGCGCGACGTAGGCGGTCGCAGGCAGAAGACGGGCGGATTTTACCATTGCTATTGCAAGGCGCGGCAGGGACGCATCGCCTTCGCGCTCACTCAATAGGGGGCCTTTCATCGGGGTCTCGAGATCATCCGCAGGGTCCGCCAGCGCCTGAACCCAGGCCAGGCCTGCGTCGCTGGGCACCGTGACGCGCGCAATATCATTGTCATAAACGCGCGCCTTCAGCGTGGCCGCCCGCCGTGCAGTCAGCGCCAGAGTCACCGGGCCGAGGCTGCGCAGATCCGTAAGCCGCTCAGGGCTGAGACTCTCGACGGAAATGGCAAGAATGGCGCTCTCACCGGTGGTCAAGATCACCGGCAGTCCCATCCTCAGATCCACTCGGGCGCGGGCGATCCGCTCCAGCATTGTCGGCATTAGGCTCATCAGGTCTTCGTCCCGGCTGTAACATCAGGAGCTTACTCCTATGCTCAATTGCTGCAAAAGTGAAATATTTCCGCGTCTGCGGACACGTCGACGTGAAGCTGACCCGGCAAAGCTTGTTCTTTTGTGAGCCTGGGCACATCTGTCAAAGCAAGACACCAGGAGAGATACGATGGCCCAGTTGAAGAAGATCCTGCTCGTCGACGATGACGAGGACCTGCGCGAGGCGCTGAGCGAACAGCTTGTTATGACCGAAGATTTCGACGTCTTCGAAGCCGGCGATGGCCAAGGAGCGATGGAGCGCGCGAAGGAAGCGATCTATGACCTGATCATCCTCGACGTGGGCCTGCCAGATACGGATGGGCGTGAACTATGCCGCCTGATGCGCAAGCAAGGGGTTAAATCCCCAATCCTCATGCTGACCGGTCATGACAGCGACGCCGATACCATTCTGGGACTGGATGCAGGCGCCAATGACTACGTGACCAAGCCGTTCAAGTTCCCGGTGCTTTTGGCGCGTATCCGGGCCCAGCTTCGCCAGCACGAACAATCGGAGGACGCGGTCTTTGTGCTCGGCCCCTATACTTTCAAGCCCGCGATGAAGATCCTGATCACCGAAGACGAGCGCAAGATCCGGTTGACCGAGAAGGAAACCAATATTCTGAAGTTCCTCTATCGCTCCAACAATGGGGTGGTGCCGCGGGATGTCCTGCTGCACGAGGTCTGGGGCTACAATGCGGGGGTGACGACGCACACGCTCGAGACCCATATCTACCGCCTGCGCCAGAAAATTGAGCCCGATCCGTCGAATGCGCGGCTTCTGGTGACGGAATCAGGCGGTTACCGGCTCGTGGCCTGAGCCACAGTCAAAGTCGAGAAGTTCTGAGCTGCATCGCGACCGCAACAGGCCTTCGAGAGATCCCGCGCATATCCGGGTCACGATATGCATCCTCCCTGTCGGACTGGCCGGGCTTCGCGCCCGGCCTTTTTTGTGGCCTCACTGCCCGCGATGCAGAACGCGCAGTCGGCTCTCGAACTCGCCGCGGTCCACATAGCATCCGTGCAAGTGCCGATACCCGGTCTGAGGATCAAAGGCCTCGCGGCCATGCAGGACACGCCTGTTGTCAAACACAACCATCTCGCCACCTTTGAGCTTGAGCGTCACGAGGTAGTTGGTTGAGCGCGTCAGGATCATGAATTTCCGGTATGCGCGGTAGTAGCGCTGCATCAGCGCGGGCTCTAGGTCAAAGATATCCGCCAAATGGGCATTGAAACAGATCTCGATCACGCGCCCGTCCTCATCCAGCGTGATGACCTTTTTGCGGTTTCGGATGTCGGTGTCCTGATCGTGGAACCGAAACGGCACCGAGACGGTCGATAGAAGCTCAAAACTCTCGGGATCATCCCGGCGCAGGTCCTCGGCAATGGCATATCCATCGCAAAACAGAGAACCACCGCCCCTGGCCTCGTTCGCAAGACAGTGCAGGAACTGAAACCCGGGCGGCAATTCCTGGTTGGTCAGATCCGTATGCAGGGGCAGCGCGATCGGGGTATAGGCGAGATTGTTGGGGTTGGGTTTGGATTTGACCTCGAAGGTCACGCCAAAGTTGGTTTGGCGCAAAAAACCGATACGGCGTGCCACATCCATGCCCGCCTCGGTGCTGTCCGCAAGCCCCTCGACGATGGAGATCCCATAGATTTGGGTCTGTTCCAGCCATGTCCGCAGGGCAAGATCTGAGCTCAGGATCTCTTGTGCTGTGGCGCGCGGAATCCCACCTGCGCCCAGGTCGCAGCGCCAGTGCTGAAACCCGGTGCGGGCGGGGTCCGCAGTGCGTGTGCCCGGCACATAGCTGCGCAACCAATCAAGGTCAAAGCGGCTGGTGGCGGAATCAGCGCCTTCCCAGTGGATGAGAAGCTGAGAGTCGTTCAGCTCGACATCTGCCACCGTAATGTCTGGCGATATTGCAGAAAGATCGGTGATCCGTTCCTGCGTGTCAGGGTGAAACCCTTCCGGGTCGTTGTCGCGCAGCCAGATATAGGGGTACTGCGCCGTTGTTCCGTCGGAAAACGAGAGGAGAACGCAAGCGTTCTGTGGCTGCAAAGCGGCCTGTGCCATGAGAAACCTCCTGGCGTTAGATATGTCGTGTGTAAGAGCGGTCTGCGCCTTAGCGCACAGCGGCACGACCCGGTGGTGGCCACCAGTCATAGGCTTTTTTGTAAGGGTGCCCGGGGCGTTGCCCCAATCGCGGTGCCATGGACCGGCCTGTCCTCACAGAGTTACAGTTCTCCGCTAAATCTAGAATATGAGACCGTCCATTTTGCAAGGGTTTTCGTGGCGCTTCGATTGTGCAGGAAACCACAGCAGAGCCACTGGTATCTCCCGCGCGGCGCAGGCAATATTCGCCCAAACACTTACCACAGATTGAGAGCCCGCATGTCCTTTACCCTTGCCACATGGAACATCAACTCCGTGCGTCTACGCGAACCGATCGTTGTCAAGCTGCTCGAAGAGGAAGGGCCGGATGTTCTCTGTCTTCAGGAGTGTAAGAGCCCGGTGGACAAGATCCCGATGGAGGCCTTTCGCGCGCTGGGCTACGAGCATATGATCGCGCGGGGGCAGAAGGGCTATAACGGCGTGGCGATCCTGTCGCGCCTGCCGATTGAGGATGTCGGCGACAAGGATTTCGCCAGCCTGGGTCACGCCCGCCATGTGGCGGGTCGGTTGGAGAATGGTGTCACAATCCATAACTTTTATGTCCCTGCGGGGGGCGACGAGCCCGACCGCGAAAAGAATGTGAAGTTTGGCCAGAAACTCGATTACCTCACGGAGATGCGGGATTGGTTCCATGCGGAACGTCCCGAGAAGTCGGTATTGGTCGGTGATCTCAACATCGCGCCGCGCGAGGATGACGTGTGGGATCACAAGAAGCTTTTGAAGGTGGTGAGCCACACGCCCATTGAGGTGGAGCATCTGGATCAGGTGATGGACGCGGGCGGATGGGCCGATGTGACACGCAAGGACATCCCCGAAGGGCAGCTTTATAGCTGGTGGAGCTATCGGGCAAAGGATTGGGATGCGGCTGACAAAGGGCGTCGCCTCGATCATGTATGGACAACGGCGGATATTACCAATGCCGCCCACTCCAGCCGGATCTTGCGCCATGCGCGCGGCTGGGAGAAACCCAGCGATCATGCGCCGGTCTTTGCCACCTTTGATCTCTGATCCTCGCAAGGCGACCGCCGCGCTCTTATCCGGCGCTAAGCAGTCGGCGGGAAGCTCCCGCCAAAAAATGCGCACCTAGTCGGGTGCGCATTTTTGTTGGGCCGGGCGCCACACCTGTGGTGCGGCGGGGCAAGGCGCGCACTTTGGGCTAAACTCATCCCTTGGTTTTCCGGCGCTGAAATCGCATATAGGGCGCAAGCAAGACTCGAAAGGAGTGCAGAGCAATGATGGACATTCTGGGCGGCGGCGCAAGCGCGGCACCTGCAGGCGATCTCATCAAGGATGTGACCGAAGAGACTTTTATGGCCGATGTGGTCGAGGCCTCGATGGATGTGCCAGTTGTCGTGGATTTCTGGGCGCCTTGGTGTGGCCCGTGCAAGACGCTTGGTCCGATGCTGGAAGCCGCAGTGACCAAGGCCAAAGGCGCGGTCAAGATGGCCAAGATCAACGTCGATGAAAACCAGCGCCTCGCGGCAGCACTGGCCCAGCAGGGCCTGCCGTTGCAGTCGATCCCAACGGTTGTCGGCTTCTATCAGGGCCGCCCGGTAGATATGTTCCAGGGCGCTCTGCCGCAGTCGGAGATCGAAGCCTTCCTGCAAAAGATGGCCGAAGCCGCTGGCAGCACCGCAGATGGCGGGCTGGGCGAAGCATTGGAAACCGCAGAGCAGATGCTCGAGGAAGGCGCGGCCGCCGATGCTGCACAGGTCTTTGCCGCAATCCTTGGCGAAGACGACAAGAACGCTGCGGCCTATAGCGGACTAGCGCGGTGCCACGTGGCCATGGGCGAGCTCGACCAGGCCGAGGCAGTGCTGAATGGCGCTCCGGCGGAAATCTCCACCGCAGCCGAAATCGAGGCAGCACACGCACAGATCGAACTGGCGCGGCAGGCTGAAAACGCAGGGCCGGTGGCAGAGCTGCGTGCGGCGGTCGACGCCAACCCGGACGATCACCAGGCACGTTTTGACCTGGCGCAGGCGCTGCACGCGGCGGGGGACGCCGAGGCGGCCGTGACCGAATTGCTGGAGCTGTTCCGCCGCGACCGTGAGTGGAATGAAGGGGCTGCAAAAGCGCAGCTGTTCACCATTTTCGAGGCGCTCAAACCCAACGATCCGGTTGTGCTCAATGGCCGCCGCAAGTTGAGCTCCATGATATTTGCCTGAGCCGTTTGCGGCGCTAGGTTCTCACTCATGATAAAAGCCGCAGACCTGCCGGATACGATCCCCGTCTTCCCTTTGCCCGGAGCGCTCCTGCTGCCTCGGGCAAAGCTACCTTTGCATATCTTCGAGCCGCGTTATCTCCAGATGCTGGAGGACGTGCTTAAGACACCGAACCGCGTCATTGGCATGATCCAACCGAGCCATGCCCGCAACGCGGATGGCTCGGGGCTGCATGCCATAGGGTGTGCCGGGCGTGTGACCCAGTTCTCCGAGACCGAGGATGGTCGATATTTCATAACCCTCAGCGGTCTGTCCCGCTTTCGGGTCAAGGAAGAGATCGAAGGTTTCACCCCCTATCGCCGTTGCGCTGTGGATTGGGCCGGGTTTGATATGGATCTGGGCCCAGCGGAATGTGATGATGGTTTCGATCGCACAGCCCTGATGGGGCTCCTTGGGCGCTATCTCGATGCGCGCGGGATGTCGACGGATTGGGGCGCGCTTGATGAGGCCGGAGACGAGCTTCTGGTGAACTCGCTTTCCATGCTGCTCGATTTCGAACCCGAAGACAAACAGGCGCTTTTGGAAGCGCCAAGCCTGTCGACACGGCGGGAAACGCTGGTCACATTGATGGAGTTTGCCCTGCGTGGCGGCTCTTTAGAGGAAAAACTGCAATGAATGAAACGACACCCGCCTTTGATCGGCATATGCTGGAGGCGCTGGTCTGCCCGGTGACGCAGACCGTTCTGGAATATGATGCCGAGGCGCAGGAGCTGGTGTCGCGCGCGGCCAATCTTGCTTTCCCGATCCGCAACGGTATCCCCGTGATGCTGACGGATGAGGCGCGCCCGCTTGAATAACCTGTCGGTACGTGGGCGCTCAGAGCGGGCGCCCGCGCAACAGGCGCGGCAAATCTCCCGAAAGTCCTGCCGCTTCGCGCACAAAACCTCGGCGTAGGCCAGGCAGTGCATTTGTGAGGCCAAGCCCCAGATCTCGGGTGGCGCGCAGGATAGGATTGTCGTTTGAAAACAGCTTGTTGAACACATCTGTCGCTAGCGCGAGAGAGGTGGTGTCGAACCGGCGCCACTGTTGATAGCGCGCCAGAACCAAGGGGCTGGCGAGATCCTCACCGCGCCGCGCTGCATCGGTCAGAACTTCTGCAAGGCTGGCGATGTCGCGCAGCCCCGCATTGAGTCCCTGGCCCGCGATCGGGTGCAGCCCATGCGCCGCATCGCCCACCAAGGCCAGTCGCTCGCCATAAAAGGCATTGGCAAGGCTCAATTTCAGCGGATAGCTGAAGCGCTTGCCTTCCAAATCGATCTCTCCGAGGAAAGACCCAAACCGGGGGCGCAGCACCGAGAGGTAGTCCTGATCCGAAAGTGCCTGAATGCGCGCAGCCTCGGCATGAGTCTCACTCCAGACAATAGAGCTGCGATTGCCCGGCAACGGCAGAATTGCAAGCGGCCCCGGCGGCATAAAGAACTGATGGGCAATGCCGTTGTGAGGTTGCGCATGTGAGATAGCGCAGACCAGTGCGGTCTGGCCGTAATCCCACCCGGTGCGCTTGATGCCGGCGCGCGCGGCGGTGCCGCTTTGACGTCCATCCGCGCCGACCAAAAGCGCACCCGAGAGCTGTGTGCCATCTTCGAGAGTGACGGTGATGGCATCCGCACTCACGGTCTGTGCGATCACAGGCTGGCCCGAGATCTGGGTGATTTTTGGCTCGGCCTCGAGTGCTTTCAGAAGGGCGCGGCGCAGGTAGCGATCTTCGACCATGTAGCCCATGGGGCCCTCGTCGAGGTCGCTTTCCTCAAAATGCAGGAAAAGCGGCGAAGGGCCGCGACCGGCAACGCCGTCGCTAACCTTGATCTCGTTCATCGGTTGAGCGTGATCCTCGATAACTGCCCAGATCCCGATCTGTTGCAGGAGCCGCGTCGAGGCAAGCGCCAGAGCATAGGAACGGCCGTCAAATTCGGCGTCCTCGCGCAGGGGCGCCGGAAGCGCGTCGATCAGGGTCACAGAATGGCCAGCCTGTGCCAGCGCAAGAGCAAGCGACGGACCATTCAGGCCTCCGCCCACAATCAGGATATCACGCGTATCAGTCATGCCTCGCAATATGCGCTGCCTTGGGGGATTGTCCATGCTGTTGTCATGCCATCGCACAGAGGCATGCTGCCGCAGCCCGCCGATCGCGTGGTGCCCGTCACACCTTCAGTGTCTTGGTGCGCCAATGTGGGGCCGAGCGGGATTGTGCGCGCGGGGTGCTCTCGCTACGGTGGCCGCAAATGACACTCTACCCTTCCAGGGGACCCACAAAGAGGCACAGGTGATGCAGGACTGGCTGACCATGAGCGCGGCGCAATTGGGGCGCGGGATCGCCTCCGGAGAGATCGACCCGGTGGCACTGACAGAGGCCTATTTGACGGCGATCGACAGCCATCCTGAGACAGCGCGGATCTACACGAAAGTCACCCACGAGCGCGCACGCGCCGAGGCCAAGGCCGCGCAAGAGCGCGCAAAAGCCGGCCTGCGCCGCTCACCGCTCGATGGGGTGCCAATCAGCTGGAAGGATCTTTTTGACAGTGCCGGGGTAGAGACCGAGTCCGGCTCGGATCTCCTCAAAGGACGGATCCCCGATACCGACGCGCTGGTGCTGGACACAGCTACGGCGCTGGGGTCGGTGTGCCTTGGCAAAACACATATGAGCGAGCTGGCCTTTTCTGGTCTTGGCCTCAATCCGATCAAGGCAACCCCGCCTTGTGTGAATGATCCCGAGGCGGTGCCGGGCGGGTCGTCCTCGGGCGCGGCAGCCTCTGTGGCTTTTGGGCTAGCGGCAGGGGCGATCGGCTCTGATACCGGCGGATCAGTGCGAATCCCATCGGCCTGGAATGATCTCGTGGGGCTCAAGACCACCTCCGGGCGGGTGAGCCTTGAGGGAGTTGTGCCCCTGTGTCTGAAGTTCGACACTATCGGCCCGCTGGCGCGCAGCGTCGAAGATGCGGCCTTGATGCTGGCGCTCATCGAAGGCTCTGCCACGGCGCCAGATCTCGAGGGCGCGACGGTCGAGGGCAAGCGCTTTGCGGATCTGCGCACCGTGGCGCAGGATGATCTCGCACCCGAAGTGGCCACGGCTCATGCGGCCGCCCTTGATAAGCTGCGCGAGGAAGGGGCAGAGATTGTCCCGCTCGAGGTGCCAGAGTTGCCAGACGCGATGGCGCTCTCTGCTATCCTTTTCACCACCGAAGCCTACGGCCTGTGGAAAGACGTGATCGAGGCCTCTCCTGATCTGATGTTCCCCGAGATACTCGCCCGCTTTCGCTCTGGTGCGGAGTTTTCGGGCTCTGATTATGTGGCTGCCTGGGCCAAGCTTGAACAGGTGCGGATGGCCTGGGATCAGGCGGTTGCGGGCTTTGATGCGGTGCTGGCCCCGGCAGCGCCGATCCTGCCGCCCAATCTTGCACGGCTTCAAAGCGATCACGATTACTACGTCACCTCGAACCTGATGGCGCTCAGGAATACGCGGATTGGCAACTTGATGGGCGTCTGCGCGTTATCGTTGCCCACAGGCACGCCAAGCTGTGGTTTGCAGGTGATCGGCCAGCCCGACTGCGAAGAGGCGCTTTTGCGCATCGGTGCTGGCGTCGAAGCGGCACTGGCCTGAAAGACACAACTGTTGCACCCGCGCCATCAGCGGGTGGACGCATGCCCCTTTGGCCTGTAACTTACGGATCAAACGGGGCGATTACGATCCCGGTATTGAGGCACAGACATGAAGTTTCCCGAGCGGTTTGCCCATCTGCCGCCCTACGCGTTTCCGCGTTTGCGTGCGCTTCTTGACCATCACGCGCCTGGTGGCGATGTGGTGCAATTGACCATTGGCGAACCAAAACACGAATTCCCCGCATGGGTGACGGATGTGATCGTAGAGAATGCCTCCGCGTTCAACAACTACCCGCAAAACGAAGGCAGCGATGCGCTGCGCGGTGCGATGGCCGACTGGGCTGCGCAACGCTATGGTGTGACGCTTGATCCTGCGACACGCGTGATGGCGCTGAACGGTACTCGCGAGGGTCTTTACAATGCGGCGATGGCACTATGCCCCGAGGAAAAGAACGGCCAGCGCCCGGTGGTGTTGATCCCGAACCCCTTTTATCAGGTCTATATGATCGCGGCGATTTCGGTGGCGGCGGAGCCGGTCTTTGTGCCAGCAACCGATGAGACCGGCCATCTGCCGGACTATGCATCGCTGCCCGAAGAGGTGCTGAACCGCACCGCGATAGCCTATATCTGCTCGCCCGCAAACCCGCAGGGGGCCGTGGCCTCGCGGGAGTATTGGCAGCAGCTTTTTGCGCTTGCCGAAAAATACGATTTCAAGGTCTTTGCGGATGAGTGCTACTCGGAGATCTACCGGGACACTGCACCGGTTGGTGCACTCACCGTTGCCGATGAAATGGGTCTCGATCCCGAACGCGTGGTTCTGTTCAACTCGCTGTCCAAGCGGTCCAACCTGCCGGGGCTGCGCTGTGGTCTTCTGGCTGGTGGACCAGAGACGCTGGTGCAGGTCAAGAAACTGCGCGCCTACTCCGGCGCGCCCATTCCTGGCCCCTTGCAGGCGGCGGCCGCAAAGGTCTGGGCGGACGAGGTACATGTCGCCGAAAACCGCGCGCTCTATCAGGAAAAATACCGGATCGCGGACGAGGTCTTTGCGGGTCTCAATGGCTACATGTCACCCGAAGCGGGCTTCTTTTTGTGGTTGCCGGTCGAAGATGGCGAGGCTGCAACCCTGAAGCTTTGGCAGGAGACAGGTGTACGGGTCTTGCCCGGCGCGTTCCTGGCCCAAGGAAAGGGAGCGGAAAACCCCGGCCACGGATATATCCGCGTGGCGCTGGTTGCGTCCGAAGAGCAAACCCGCGCATCACTGCAGCTGTTGCGCGATTGTCTCTACTAGACTGATAGGAATGCCTGCTTCCGTCACAGCGGGGGCAGGCCAAAAGCAAGACGAAACACCGGTGGGGCTGATCCAAGAGCGAAACAGCCGATGCCCCACACGAGCGAACCGAGGTAGGCATGGCATTTCAAACCCGCAGCAGGAATCCCCTCCTGGACAGCAACATGCAGGCGGCCATTGAAAAGCGCGGCAAGGAGCTGATCGGCCTTGTGCTGATCGGCGTTGGCCTGTTGGTGGCGGCGATCATCGGCTCTTATACGCCTGATGACAGCAACTGGATGGTCTCCACCGATGCGCCGGTGCAGAACTGGCTCGGTCAGACGGGCGCGACGATTGCGTTTTTGCTGATCACGTTTCTGGGCAAGGGCGCTTGGGCGATTTCGGTGTTCCTCTTTGCATGGGGCACGCGCTTTTTGTTGCACAAGGGGGAGGGACGCATTCTGTGGCCCGCCTTGATGCTGGTGTTCTGGCTCATTGTGGTCGCACTCCATTTCGAAACCCTTGTGCCGGACGAAGAATGGCGCGCCTTCCACAACGCCGGCCTTGGCGGCATGATCGGAAATACGGCGCTTGGGGCGCTGCTGGCGCTATTGCCGTTTGGGCTGGCTTTTCTGGTGAAATCGCTGTCGTTCCTGACCGCCGTTGCGATGATTGCGCTTGGGGCCTTTGTGCTTGGGTTCTCTCGTGATGAGCTGAAGCGCATCGGGCGCTTCCTGCTCCTGGGCGTGCTGTTGGCCTATGACATGATCGCGCGGCTTTTGGGCCGTGGTGCCAGCGGGGGGCTTCAGGCCGCGCGCACATGGCAACAGCGTCGTGCCGAGCGCCGCAGCGATGCGGCTTATGACGATGATGCGCTGGTCTACAGCGATCCGGTGGAGCCTGCAGCGTTTACGCGCGCCGAGCCCCAGTTTGGCTTACATGCGCCTGCGCCCACACCTGAGCCTCACCCGGAGCCTGCGACCTCGACCGAGGACCGCGGCGGGCTTTTCAGCCGCGCGACCAACCTCATTCGTCGCGCCGAGCCGGTCGAAATGCCCGAGCCGGAATTGGTAGAGCCGCAGCCGGTTGCCGATGTGGAGCACGCGCCCGGCGACGAACGGATCGCACAGAAGATCGCAAATGCGGTCCGTATCCGGCGCGCTCAGGCCCTGCCGCCAGAACAGGATCCGAACCTGCCGCTGACCAAGGGACGCGGTAAGCGTCCCGAGCCGTTGATCTTCAATGCGCCAGCACAGGAAGCTACGACAGAGCCGCCTCTCTCGGCACCGGTACAGCAGATCCCGGCTGCGCCGACCATCACCAGCGTGATTCCGCAGGCGCCCCAGGTCGAGGATACGGTTTCCGGACCCAATGAGGCGTTTTTTGTGGACGAGGTCCCAACCGAAGATCTGCCGCAGGACCCGGTCACTTCCAAAACCGCCGCACCCGAACCTGCACCCGCGCCTGCCGTAGGGTCCGCACCGCGTGTGCAGATCACGCCTCGTGTCGATCCGACACCGGCTGCGCCCGTATCTGAACCCCGCGCGGCTATGGCTATTCCGGTTGCAGAGCCGCGCAAAGCCGTGGTGGAGCAGCCCCAGCGCAAGCCGCTTCAGCCTTCGACCCGTGCCAAGGCCGAGGCGCAACCGAACCTGTTCAAAGAAGAAAACAGCGATTTTGAACTGCCGCCGCTCTCGCTCCTGACGAACCCGACGGCAATCGAGCGCCATCATCTCAGCGATGAGGCGCTTGAGGAAAACGCCCGCATGCTCGAGACGGTTCTGGATGACTATGGCGTCAAGGGCGAGATCGTCTCGGTCCGTCCGGGGCCGGTCGTCACAATGTATGAACTGGAGCCTGCGCCGGGTCTCAAGGCCTCGCGTGTGATCGGTCTGGCGGATGACATCGCCCGTTCCATGTCGGCCCTTTCCGCGCGCGTCTCCACCGTGCCGGGCCGGACCGTGATCGGGATCGAACTGCCCAACGAGAACCGCGAAAAAGTGGTGCTGCGCGAGATCCTCGCCAGCCGTGACTTTGGCGATGGCAACCAGCACCTGCCGCTGGCGCTGGGCAAGGACATTGGCGGTGACAGCATGGTGGCCAACCTCGCCAAGATGCCGCACCTGTTGATCGCGGGGACCACTGGTTCCGGTAAATCCGTTGCCATCAACACCATGATCCTGTCGCTTCTCTACAAGCTCACGCCCGAAGAATGCCGCCTGATCATGATCGACCCCAAAATGTTGGAACTGTCCGTCTATGACGGCATTCCGCATTTGTTGTCGCCGGTTGTGACCGATCCGAAAAAGGCGGTGGTGGCGCTCAAGTGGGTCGTGGGCGAGATGGAAGACCGCTATCGCAAGATGTCCAAAATGGGCGTGCGCAATATCGCGGGCTACAATGGCCGTGTGTCCGAGGCGCTGGCCAAGGGCGAGATGTTCAGCCGCACCGTCCAGACGGGGTTTGACGATGATACCGGCGAGCCCGTGTTCGAGACCGAAGAGTTCGAGCCCAAGAAACTGCCCTATATCGTCGTGATCGTTGACGAGATGGCCGACCTGATGATGGTTGCGGGCAAAGAGATCGAAGCCTGCATTCAACGCCTGGCGCAGATGGCACGAGCCTCGGGTATTCACCTTATTATGGCGACGCAGCGCCCGTCCGTGGATGTGATCACTGGCACCATCAAGGCCAACTTCCCCACCCGGATTTCCTTCCAGGTGACCTCCAAGGTGGACAGCCGCACCATCCTTGGCGAGATGGGCGCCGAGCAGCTCCTCGGGATGGGCGACATGCTCTACATGGCCGGTGGCGCCAAGATCACCCGCTGCCACGGCCCGTTTGTCTCGGACGAAGAGGTCGAGGAGGTGGTGAACCATCTCAAACAATTCGGCCCGCCAGACTATGTGGGCGGTGTCGTCGAAGGTCCCGATGATGAAAAGGCCGACAATATCGACGCCGTGCTGGGTCTCAATACCGGGGGCAACACTAATGGCGAGGATGCGCTTTACGATCAGGCGGTGGGAATCGTGATCAAGGATCGCAAATGCTCCACCTCCTACATCCAGCGCAAGCTTGGCATCGGGTATAACAAGGCCGCGAGGTTGGTGGAGCAGATGGAGGAAGAAGGTCTCGTCTCTGCCGCAAACCACGTCGGGAAAAGGGAAATTCTGGTTCCCGAGCAATAGGCGATAAAAGGCCGGGCGGGGTGCCCGGCCTCTTCACATCAGATTTCAGACGCATATCTTTATATACATGAAACAGTTTGTCTTTGCCCTTGCGCTTGGCGCAACCTCGCTTGCGTCGGCTGCTGCATCCGCGGCCGAACAGCTGAGCCTCAATGAGATCTCGGCCTATCTCAACAGCTTTGCCACCGCGAAGGCCGATTTTACGCAGGTGAATGACGACGGCAGCTTGTCGACCGGCACGCTCTATCTGCGTCGCCCCGGCAAGGTGCGGTTTGAATACGCTGACAATGCTGGGCTGGTGCTGGCAGAGGCCGGGACGGTGGCGATCATGGATCCCAAATCCAACCAACCGCCAGAGACCTACCCGCTGAGCAGGACGCCGCTTTCGATCATTCTGGCGCGCAATGTGAACCTAGCGCAGGCCAATATGGTGGTGGGACACGGCTTTGACGGGGTGTCCACCGTGGTGCGCGCCCAAGATCCCAAGGCACCAGAGCATGGCAGTATCGAGATGATGTTCACCGACAACCCGGTGCAGCTTCGCAAATGGGTCATTCACGGTGGTTCAGGTGAGGAAACCACCGTCATTCTTGGCGAGATGCAGACTGGGTTGTCTTTCCCGTCGAGCTTGTTCAGCATCTCCCGTCCAAAACGCGACCGCTGAACGTTATAAAGCCCCGCACCCATAAGGCGCGGGGCTTTGTTTTCATCAAGTCAATTCCTCAACGGAACTTGCGGCAATTGCTCAGCTGCACCTGATAGGCGTTCGAGCGCGCCTCGACCTTGTTTGCCACGTTCAAAAGCCATCCCTTGCTGCGGTAGGTGCCGCGTGCATAGCCGGTGTGGCCCTCATGATAGGCGAGATACTGATTGCGAGCGTCCGAGAGCGGGATGCCGTTTCGCTGCAGACTGCGGGTCATGTACCAGCCCATGAAATCGGTGGCGTCCTCGATGCGATCCCGTCGCGCCCTGCGGCGCCCGGTATCATCTTTATAGTCTTCCCAGGTGCCATCCAGAGCCTGACCGTAACCATAGGCGCTCGAGATGCGGCCCATCGGAATGATGCCGAGCGCGAACCTATGTGGCGTGCGCGCATTTCCGACAAAGCGGCTTTCTTGATGGATTGTGGCCATCTGGACATGGACCGGGATTCCCCAACGGCGCTCGGTATTCTTGAACGCGCGCAGGTAGTTGGGGCGTTCCGTCACAATACTGCAGGCATCGTCCAGATCCCGAGGCGGAGAGTTATACCCTCCACCACAGGCGGCCAATGCCAACAACAGCGCCAGGGCACTTATGATTCTGCTCATTGCCTCTGCCTTTTGATTTTTGCTGCAGTTTAGCCAATCCGCCTGACAGAGAAAATCCCTTTTGAAATCCGACCATGTTTCGCGCGGAACTTGGGAAAGGCGTTTGAAAATATCGGTTTGCCGCACTGTGAGATATGGCCGGACAGACTGTTTCTGCAAAAACTCGCTGCCAAGGTTGGACATTCACGGTCAGAAAACGCTAGTACAGGGGAAGAAGAGGGCCGACAAACATGCTGAAAACGCGCGCAAAATATAATCTTGGCCAGGTCGTCCGTCATCGCAAACACCCGTTCCGCGGTGTCGTTTTTGATGTCGATCCCGAGTTTGCAAATACCGAAGAATGGTACGAGGCAATTCCCGAGGACAGCCGTCCTGCAAAAGAGCAGCCCTATTATCATCTGCTGGCTGAAAACGAGCAGACCTATTACGTTGCCTATGTTTCAGAGCAGAATCTTGTGGCCGATTATTCCGGCGAACCCGTGACCCACCCGGATCTGCACGAGATGTTCACGGGCTTTGATGACGGCAATTATCAGTTGCAATACCAGTTGAACTGATGGGGACGCCGGGTGTGGCCCGGCATCCCGCGTGGTTTTAGTAACCGAGCGCGCAACCATCCTTGCGTGGATCGCTTGCACCCTCCAACACACCGGTGTCGTGAATGTGGATCGCCTGCGAGCCGCCGATTGCGGTGGTAGGGATATCCACCTTGTGGCCCATCTCCGTTAGTTCGGCGCGGACAGCATCGCTGTATCCGCGCTCAACGTTGAAGACGCCGCGATCGGTAAAGGCGCGGGGGGCGTCCATGGCCGCCTGCGGCTCCATGCCAAAGTCACGCAGGTTGGAGACAAACCGGGCGTGGCCATTGGGCTGGTATGCGCCGCCCATTACGCCAAATGGCATGGTGATGCGCCCGTTTTCGGCCAGCATGGCCGGGATGATCGTGTGCATCGGACGCTTGCCGCCTGCAAGCTCGTTGGCGTGCCCGTCCTCGAGGCAGAAACCCGCCCCTCGGTTCTGCAGCAGGATACCGAATTTGTCGGAGGCAATCCCGGAGCCAAACCCATGAAAAATTGAATAAATCAGCGAAACGGCCATGCGGTCCTTGTCGACCACGGTGATGTAGATGGTGTCTTTGTGGACTGCTTCGCTGATGTCGGCGGGCGACGCCATCGCGCGTTTGGGGTCAATTAGCGCGGCCAGCTTCTCAGCGGTTTCCGGCGCCAACATGTAATCAAGACGCGACATATGGTCGGGGTCGGCGAGGAACCGGTTGCGCGTGTCATATGCCAGCTTGGCTGCCTCGGCCTCGATGTGGGCGCGCGCGGCACCAAATGGATCCATCCCCGCGATGTCGAAATGCTTCAGGATGTTGAGCATCAGGATCGCCGTTGCCCCTTGCCCGTTGGGTGGATGCTCCAGCAGGTCGACCCCTTTGTAGTGCCCTTGGATCGGGTCGGTCGCGGTGGCTTGGGTGGCCGCAAAATCCTCGGCGGTGTGCACCCCACCGCGTGTGGTGAGGGCTGAAATCATGTCTTCTGCGATTTCACCGCTGTAGAACGCGTCGCGCCCGTCGCGGGCAATGCGGCGCAGCACTTCGGCCTGGCCGGGGGCGCGGAAGATCTCTCCGACGCGCGGCACGCGCCCGTTGATCAGGTAGGTGTCGCGTGCGCTGCCCTGCAGTGTTTCGGCGTCGTTGCCCCAGTCGAAGGCCACGCGCGGTGCGACCGGCACGCCTTCCTCGGCGTAGTGGATAGATGGCGCCAGGAGCGCATCGAGGCCAAGTTTACCTTCGGTTTCAGAGAGATGGCAGAATGCATCAATCGCACCGGGCACGGTCACGGCATCGGCACTGTTCAGCGGCACCGCCTCCAGGCCACGAGCGCGCAGATCTGCGGCCTGTGCAGCCTTCGGGGCACGACCTGATCCATTCAGCGCCCGCACGGTTGTTTCGCCCGCGCGATTGTAGAGCACAAAGCAGTCGCCACCGATTCCGGTCATTTGCGGCTCACAAATCCCCAAAAGAACGGCGCCAGCAATCGCGGCATCCATGGCGTTGCCGCCGCGTTTCAACACATCCACCGCAACCTGAGCGGCCAGCGGGTGGGACGTGGCACATAGGCCGTTTTGCGCAAAGACCGCAGAGCGGCCCGGTGTCTGGAAATCACGCATTCCTGTTCTCCCTTTTTCGCGCAGAGCCTAGTGGTCTGGGGCAAAGTGGCAATGGCAAAAACGCCAAGGCTGCGAACGCTGGAATGCTGAGAGTGTGCTGCGACGGCATAGTATGGCCCGCAGGAGTATAGCCCCGACGCCACTTGCTTGGTGGGGGCAAAGAACAGGGCGCCGGGGCAAGCCATATAGTCCAGCTCTGCGTTGATACTTTGCTGAGGAGTGAGGCGTCTGTTGGCCGCTTTTATGGCAGGAATGCGGCGCGCACCCCCGAGTTATTCGTGATTTTACGAAACTCCCGACCGGTCGCTTATTGCGTGAGCTGGATCTCAAAGCACAGCGACAGCTGGTTGTTGTCAGGATTGCGCTGGTACTGGATGTCGCTTGCCAGCTCACGGATCAAGAACCAGCCAAAGCCACCTTCGGGCAGATCTTCGAGCGGCGTGCTCGGATCCACCAACGCGGGCTTGCCTTCGGGAAGTTTGGCATCGGGGAACGGCGTGCCCGCGTCGCGTATTTCTACCCACAGGCGGTCGGAATGGAGGTTGCAGCGTATGAGAACATCACCCGTCGCCGTTTCGGCATAGGCATGTTCGACAACGTTATTCACAGCCTCGGCGAGGGCGATCTGCACCTCGTCGACCCGGGTATCGGCAATACCCATGTCCTTCAGCCGCTGAACCACCAAAACGATGCCGCGTCGGGCTTCAATCTCGGTCGCCCTGAAGGAGCAGGCGAAAGTCTCAACCATGAATTTTGGTCCTCAAAGACAATCCCGGCAGTTTCAATTCTCTGCATGCTCAGTATCGAGCGCTTCTTGCAGTGTGTCGAACAGGCTAAAGACGGTGTCCATCCGCGTCAGGCGAAACACCTTGTCGACCATCGGGGTAAGCCCCGCGAGATCGAGTTTGCGATCCTTGCCGAGCTGTTTCATCGCGGCGACGATCGCGCCCAGCCCGCTCGAATCAATGAATTCCACATGGGAGAGGTCGAGGATCACCCGCGACGGACCAGCTTCGGTTTCCGTGCGCATGTCTTCTTTGAATTGGATCGCCATGGCCGCGTCAATGCGCTGGGCATTCACCGTCACCACTTGTGCGCCGCCTGCTTCCGTGCTCGTAAGGCTCATGAGAGTGTTCCTTGGCTCGTCATTCTTGGAACTCACTCTAGATCTTAAATGTTATTATTCAGTATGGATAGTGCCGACAATTGGAGGAGAAGGTGGAATGACCAAGATCGTTATCGCGGGTGCAGCCCGAACGCCGATGGGTGGATTTCAGGGCATGTACGACGGCGTCAGCGCAGCGGATCTCGGTGGCGCGGCCATCAAGGCAGCGTTGGAACGCGCCGGTGCGACAACCGTGGATGAGGTCTTGATGGGATGCGTTCTGCCAGCAGGTCAGGGTCAGGCGCCGGCACGGCAGGCCGGATTTGCTGCCGGTCTTGGCGAGGAGGTTCCCGCCACCACGCTCAACAAGATGTGCGGCTCTGGCATGAAGGCGGCGATGGTGGCCTATGATCAGATTGCGCTTGGGCACAGCGATGTGATGGTTGCGGGCGGTATGGAGAGCATGACCAATGCCCCCTACCTTCTGCCCAAGATGCGCGGTGGCGCCCGGATCGGCCACGGTCAGGTCATTGATCATATGTTCCTCGACGGGCTTGAGGATGCCTATGACAAGGGGCGCCTGATGGGCACCTTCGCCGAAGACTGCGCAGAGCATTATCAGTTCAGCCGCGAGGAGCAGGACGCCTTTGCGCTGGGGTCCTTGTCAAACGCTCTGGCGGCGCAGGAAAGTGGCGCGTTTGAAGGTGAAATTACTGAAGTTACAGTGAAAACCCGCAAAGGCGCTGTTGTCACAGATGCGGATGAGCAGCCCAAATCCGCCCGCCCCGACAAGATCCCGACCCTGAAGCCCGCCTTTCGCGAGGGGGGGACGGTCACCGCAGCCAACTCCTCGTCGATCTCGGATGGGGCGGCGGCGCTGGTACTGGCCTCCGAGACCGCCGCTGCAGCGCGCGGGCTTTCGGTGCGCGGTCACATCCTTGGCCACGCGAGCCACGCACAGGCACCGGGCTGGTTCACCACCGCCCCGGTTCCTGCCGCACGCAAGCTGATGGCGCAGATCGGTTGGGACGTGGAGGATGTCGACCTCTGGGAGGTCAACGAAGCCTTCGCCGTTGTGCCCATGGCCTTCATGCGCGAGATGGGCATCCCGCGTGAAAAGGTGAACGTCAACGGCGGTGCTTGCGCGCTTGGCCACCCCATCGGGGCGTCTGGTGCGCGCATCATGGTGACGCTCTTGAACGCGTTGGAAAAGCGCGGCCTCAAGCGGGGAATTGCCGCCATCTGCATCGGCGGCGGCGAGGGAACGGCCATCGCGATCGAACGCGCCTGATCTCTTGCGATCATCAAGACGGCGCAAATTTTGCGCCGCTTTTTATATGCTCAGGGGCGGCGAGAGCACGTCGCTCAATTTTGAAAAGGCAAATATCCCATGCGGGTAAACTATGAGGATCTCTCCAAGGTCGTGGCGGCGCTGACCGAGGGCGAAACCGATGAGGTGGCCCTGATGGCGACCGTCGTCTGCGAGCTGCATCACGCCGATGACCGGTTTGACTGGACTGGCTTTTACCGCGTGACCGAACCCGAAGTGCTCAAGATCGGTCCCTATCAGGGCGGGCATGGCTGTCTGGTGATCCCATTTGCACGCGGTGTTTGCGGCGCAGCGGCGCGATTGAACGAAACCCAGCTGGTCGATGACGTCGACGCCTTTCCCGGCCACATCGCCTGCTCGTCGTCGACGCGGTCTGAGATCGTGCTTCCGGTGCGCAACAGGGCGGGCGAAGTCATCGGGGTTCTCGACATCGACAGCAACCAACCTGCCGCCTTTGATCGCGATGACCAGGACGCGCTGGAAACCTTGCTCCATGCGGTCTTCGGGCGCCTGCCATTGCAGAGCTGACGGCCACCTCACCACATGAGCTTTGACGCCTGGATCATCTTCACCCTGTTCTGGATCGCTTTTGTCACCACGCCGGGACCAAATGCGGTGAACTGTATTTCCAACGGGATGAACCTCGGCTTTGCCAAGGCGATGCTTGGCGTTCTCGCGATCCTGACGCAGGCGTGTGCCTTTTTGATCCTCTCGGCGCTGGGCGTGACGGCCTTGATCGCCGCATCCCCCACGGCGTTTTTTATCGCCAAGCTGGTCGGGGCAGGATTTCTGATTGCGCTGGGCATAAGGGGCTGGCGCAATGCTACCAAACCGGCCCCCGCCGCTGCACGCCCCGCGCGTCACGTCTATGTCCATGCGCTCGCCGTTGCCACCATCAACCCCAAAAGCGTTGCGGGTTATCTGGCGGCGTTTTCGCAATTCGTGCAACCGGATGTTCCCATCTGGTCGCAGATGCTGGTCATCATGCCAACGGCGCTGACCCTCACGGCCCTGAGTTATGCGGGGTTCACACTCCTGGGCGCCCTCATGGGTCGCGCGGCTCTGGCAGCGGTGTTCAACGTCTGGATTCGCCGCCTGCTTGGAGTCTGCTTTATCATCTATGGTGTATTGCTCGGGCTGAGCAGTGCGCCGACCCCGACCGCCGCGCCTTGAGGTGGCAAACATTTGAAAGGAACGATTATGATCAAAGGTCACTGTCTCTGCGGTCAAATTCAGTTTGAAACCACCGCACGGCCCGAGGCTTCCTCCATGTGCCATTGTAGCCAGTGCCGCCGTCAGTCTGGTGGGATTTGGTCTTCGGCCCATGTGACCCAGGATGCGCTGCACATCACGGGTGATGTCAGCTGGTACAACGCCAGCCCAGAGGCAAAGCGCGGTTTTTGCGCGACATGTGGCTCGTTTCTGTTCTGGAAGCGCTCTGACGAAGACACCATCAGTTTCTCCCTCGGGGCGATCGACAATCCAACCGGGCTCAAGTTGGAAAAGCACATCTTCGTCGCGGAGAAGGGAGACTATTACGACATCGCCGACGGCGTGACGCAACAATCCTGAGCGCCGCAAATCCCGCTCATGCGCAGGTCGTCGCAGAGAGTGTTTACCCTTTGTCATTAGGCTGTTCTGATGCAGCTAGATTTTGCTTTATAAGTTAACCAGTTGCGGGCAGATTGCGCGAATATCGAATCGGCGTTGAGGGAGACGGTCCATGAGCACGAAGCCAGAGAATGTGGACACGCCTCAGGGCCTCTCTTTTGCGCTGACGGCTTATATCATGTGGGGCTTTCTGCCGCTCTACATGAAGATGCTGGCCCATATTCCCCCCACCGAAGTTGTTGCGCATCGGGTGATCTGGTCGGTTCCCATTGCCGGAGTCTTGCTGCTCGCCTTGGGCCGAATGGGGGATCTCAAGGCCGCGCTCCGGAGCCCGCGCGTCCTCGGCATGGGCTGTGTCACGGCGGCGTTTGTCTCGATCAACTGGGGGATCTATGTCTGGTCAGTGGGGGCAGGCTACGCGCTGGAGGCCGCACTCGGCTATTACATCAACCCGCTCTTCTCCATCGCGCTTGGGGCGCTGTTGCTGGGGGAACGGCTAACCCGTGCGCAGATGGTTGCGGTGGGTCTTGCCACGCTTGCCGTTGTCATCCTCACGGTGGAGGCTGGTCGTTTGCCGCTCGCCGCATTGGGGCTGACATTTTCCTGGGGCTTTTACGCGTTCTTCAAGAAGTCTCTGCCAATCGGGCCCAACCAGGGCTTTTTGCTGGAGGTGTTGATCCTCACCATCCCCGCGATCGGCTACATCGCTTATCTAACCACAACCGGCCAAAGCCATTTTGCCAGCGTGCGGTTTGATACGCTTTTGCTCTTGGGCTGTGGTGTTGTGACCGCGGTGCCGCTCATCATCTATGCCAATGGGGCCAAGCTTCTCAAACTCTCCACCATTGCGATCCTGCAATATATTGCGCCGACTATGATTTTCCTGGTTGCGGTCTTTGTCTTCAAGGAACCATTTGGCGGTGCGCGCATGGTCGCCTTCCCGTTGATCTGGGCCGCACTTGTGATCTATTCAACTTCGCTTTTGCGCGAAATGCGGCGCAAGGGACGCCAGGCGCTCACCGATGCGGCGCCCCCCCGAGAAGCCTGAGAAGACCGTGCGCCAGTTTTCTGGGTCAACGGTTTGCCTTGTCACTGGGGCGGCGCGGCGCTAGGCAGCGCCCATGACTGTATCCAGCGAGTATTGTCCACCGAGCGATCCGCTCGATATCCTGCACCATGACGCGCAGCTTCTTGTGGTCAACAAGCCTGCGGGCCTGTTGTCCGTGCCAGGCAAAGGCGCGCATTTGGCAGATTGCCTGATTGCGCGTATTCAGGCGGCATTTCCCGAGGCGCTCTTGGTGCATCGATTGGATCGCGACACCTCCGGCGTGATGGTCTTTGCAATGACGCCCCATGCACAACGCCATCTGGGTTTGCAGTTTGAAAAACGGATGACCAAGAAAGCCTATGTCGCCCGTCTAACGGGCCGGTTGGAGCCGCGTTCGGGAACGGTGGATCTGCCCCTGATCGTGGATTGGCCGAACCGCCCGCTGCAAAAGGTCTGTCACGAGACGGGCAAACCCGCGCATACGGACTGGAAAGTCATCAGTTATGGTGAGAATGAAACCCGCGTGCGGCTTTCGCCCAAGACGGGTAGGTCTCATCAGCTGCGCGTGCATATGCAGTCGCTTGGTCATCCGATCCTGGGCGATCCGCTTTATGCAAGCGGGGCTGCGTTGGAACACCCACGCATGATGCTGCATTCCGAAGAGCTGCGGCTAAAGCATCCGGAAGGCGGCGCGTCGCAAAAGTTTCGGGTCAAAGCGCCGTTTTGACGCTCTCCCTTGGTTGGCTGCGAAATCGCCTTGGGGTCTGACCGCTGACTTTGCGAAATTCCCGCTGAAAATGCGCCTGATCCGCGTAGCCACAACAAAACCCGATCTCGCCCAGGCTCTGGTCGCTGTTGCGTAACATGTCGGAGGCGAGGCTGGTGCGCATATGGCGCAGGGTTGCGGAGAAGCGCCCCCCTTCGGCCAGCAAGTAGCGTTGCAGGCTCCGTGTCGAGAGGCCAAGCCATGCTGCCGTTTCCTCGATACGCCACGCCCGTGCCGGATCGCTTGCGATCAGGTGATGCAGATGATCGGTCAGTCGCTGCGAGGTTCCGGTGTCAACCTCGGGTAGCGGCGGAGCATCCTGCCAGTGAATGACACCCTGCCGTGAGGTTCGCACCTGAAGCCCTGCGCGCTCCATCAGTGCGTGCAGGATAATGAGCTGTTCTTCCACGCGGTCTTGAGATGCCGCTGGATCGATTGCGAGTCGTAGGCTCCGGTCGCCGACATCCTGAACAGCCATCCGAATTTCGAGCGCGCAATAGCGTTGCAAGCGCAAAAACTTGCCGCAGATCACACCGGGATCCGGGACCAGGCAAAGGCTGCGCACAACAGCAGTGTCCGAGCGCGCAATCGCCCGGCGAATGTCATCCGGCGGTGCATCGCTGGCCACCCTGAGCCCCAATGCGGCGCGGAAATCCATATTCTCCCTCCCGGCGGATGCCAGATGTTCGGGCTACTTTTGCAAGTTTGCGTGACGGTTTGAAGACAAAAGGAGAGCGCAGTAGTCGTGTCAACAAAAAGAGCCGCCCCAGAGGGCGGCTCCTGATGCGATGTCTGTCGTTTAGGCGTCGGGCGTCCAGCCCCCTACGGCTTTGACTTCCATAAAGTCCTCAAGCCCCCAGACGCCGCCTTCACGGCCGTTGCCGGACTGTTTCATGCCGCCAAACGGCGACCCGGCGCTGCGGGATTTACCGTTCATTTCCACCATGCCCGAGCGCAGCACCCGCGCCAGACGGTTGGCGCGCGCACCATCCTGTGTCTGCACGTAGTTGGTCAGGCCATAGGGGGTGTCATTGGCGATCTCGACAGCTTCTTCTTCGGTCTCGAAGGGGATGATTGCCATCACTGGGCCAAAGATTTCCTCGCGCGCGATGGTCATCTGGTTGTTTACATCTGCAAACACCGTGGGCTTCACATAGTAGCCCTTGTTCAGACCGTCCGGGCGACCGGTGCCCCCGGCCACAAGGCGCGCGCCCTCGTCGATGCCCTTCTGGATCAGATCCTGGATCTTGGTCCACTGCAGTTCGTTGACGACGGGGCCGATATGGCGGCCTTCTTGCGAGGCGGGGCCCACCTCGACCTTGTTGGCAACCGCAGCGGCCTCTTCAACCACGCGGTCGTAGATACTCTTTTGAACCAGCATCCGCGACGGTGCGTTGCAGCTCTGACCGGTGTTCTGCATCATATGCAGCACGCCGCGTTTCACGGCCTTTTCATCGGCGTCTTCAAAGACGAGGTTGGCGCCTTTGCCACCCAGCTCCAGATGCACCTTTTTCAGGGTATCTGCCGCAGCCTTGGAGATCGCCGTACCCGCGCGGGTCGAGCCGGTAAAGGATACCATGTCCACATCCGGATGCGACGACAGTTGCGTGCCCACGCCCGCGCCATCGCCGTTCACGAGGTTGAAAACACCGGGCGGGAAGCCGGCTTCGTGCACCAGTTCGGCAAAGATCATCGCATTGAGCGGGCTCTGCTCGGAGGGTTTCAGCACCATGGTGCAGCCCGCAATCGCAGCGGCGCCGAACTTCAGCGTGATCTGGTTCATCGGCCAGTTCCACGGGGTGATCAGCGCGGCAACGCCTACGGCCTCATAGATGATGCGATCGTTGGGGGCATGATCGCCGAGTGGGCGCTCGAACTGGAAATTCTTTGCCGCCTCGATAAAACCGTTAAGGTGCCAGCTGCCCGCGCCTACCTGACTGGAGCGCGACATGTCGATGGGGGCGCCCATCTCGCTGGACATGGCCTGCGCCAGATCTTCTGCGCGACTGTTGTAGATCTCGACGAGCTTCTCCACCAGTGCGATGCGCTCTGCTGGTGGCGTCGCCATCCAGCCGGGCAGCGCGGCTTTGGCGGCGGCAACGGCAGCATCGGTGTCGGCCTGACTGCCGAGCGAGATCACCGTGCAGGGCTCTTCGGTGGAGGGGTCGATAACGGCGCAGTCATTGGCCGCCGAGGGTTCAACCCACTGGCCATTGATGTAGAATTCGCGTTTCTCAAGCATGGTATGCTCCCTGATCGAGGCTTGGAATTGGCCCATAGGTGGCCATCTGGCGCCACTGTGTCAGGGCGCGTGCGGCGCGGCAAGTCGGATTTTTGATCAAATTCTGAAATCGCGCGGTGTCTCACCGCCTGACGTCGGGGCTGCGACAATTTCAAAGGCATGTGGGCAATGCCCTTTAACCCAAGCCGAAAGAGAGTAGGGTTGCCGCAGCGATTCACGCGACTTCAGACAAGAGGAGTACTCAAATGGGTTTGCGTATTAACGACGTTGTGCCGAATTTCACCGCAGAGACGGATCAGGGCACCATCACTTTTCACGATTGGATTGGCGACAGCTGGGCCATCCTGTTCTCGCATCCAAAGGACTTCACCCCTGTCTGCACCACCGAATTCTCTGCCGTTGCGCAGCTCTCGGAAGAGTGGGCAAAGCGCAATACCAAAGTGATCGGCGTCTCCGTTGACGGTGTTGAGGATCACAAGAAATGGAAGGGCGACATCGAGAGCTACGGCAATGCCCCGGCCGGTTTCCCGATCATTGCCGATGAGGGTCTTGCGGTTTCCAAAGCCTTCGACATGCTCCCGGCCGAGGCCTATCTGCCCGACGGCCGTACCCCTGCCGACAGCGCTACGGTTCGCTCTGTCTTTATCATCGGTCCCGACAAGCAGCTGAAGCTTTCTATGACCTATCCGATGACCGTGGGCCGCAACTTTGCCGAGATCCTGCGCGCGCTCGACGGTCTGCAGATGTCCGGCAAAGGCGTTGCAACCCCCGCAAACTGGGTGCCCGGCGAAGACGTGATCATCCCGCCGACCGTTTCCAACGAGGACGCCAAAGCCAAATTCGGCGAGTTTGAAACGATCTTCCCTTACCTGCGCAAAACCAAAGCGCCAGAGTAAACGCGCATTGCGCACCAAAGATCAAAGCCACCGCATTTCTTGCGGTGGCTTTTTGCCTGCAGGTCGTCGCGAGGGAGGCGGCTCAGTCCGGGGCGGGTGCAAATTCCGCCGCTCTTGTCCGGCGCAGGTCCAATGCCTCAGCCTGCAGGACTTTGCCAAATTCTCCATCAAGGTCGCGGGTGAAGGCGAGGGTCAGGTTTGAGGCATCCTCATCCAGCCAAAGCGGCGATTTCTTGAGGAACGCGAACCCGTAGTCACGGTGGATCAGACGAGGTTGCGCATAGCTGATGCCTTTCCTCGCGATCGCAGTCAGGATCACGTTGACCAAATCTTCTTTGCTCTCTGCCGAGCGGACGGTGTCTTCCAGGACCTCTTTCATCGAGGGGCTCTGCGGCATCAGGGTCTGCGCGGCAATCGCGCGCAGCTCATCTATGCCATATTCAGCCAGCCTTTGATCAAGCGCGGCAATATCGAGCGTAGAGCCATGCGAGAAACCTTGCTGGATGACCCATTTCGTGAGGCCAATCTCGCCCCGCCTTACCGTGACGGTCTTGTCATTGGTGAGCGGAAAGCTCTTCCAGAAGCGCTGAAACCGCTTATCGTTGAACAGCTTCCCGCTCATCATCAAAGCGAAGGAGCAGTAGTGAAAGTTGCGGTGATTGCTGGAATAGTGCCAGCGGATGTCCCGGAAATTCTTCGGATCGACCCGCGTGTGGCCATAGTTCGTCGCCGCACCCGCGAAATCCAGCTCCAGCGCTTCGGCATCGGCCAGCCAATTGCGCGACCCAGGCAAGGGGAACCAGGCAGAATCGTTGAGCAGGACAAAACGCTCCACGCTTGTGTGACGCGCGGCGACCTCAAGAACACCATCGCGGTAGCCGCCAAAATCATAGCCATAGTTCGGACGCTGGATGACGAGATGCGCATGAGCGCGCAGGTGTTCAAGGTCGCCCTCATCAAGGGGCAGGTTTGAGACCACGACGGGCGCGTATCCGTTCTGTGCAAGATACCGCAGCGCCTCGATATGAGACCCGAGAATGCCGGAGCTTGGAAAGATCAGGTAGACCGCGACCTTTGGACGCTTGGGGATCTGACCTTCGGTGACGGTCTTCTTTCCAGAAAGGAATAGATCATAATAGGTCCGCGAAAACAAAAGGCTCGCAAGACGAGGCCCAATGTTCTTTAGCTGCCTGCCTTGACGCTTCAGCTCGCGTTTGATCTTCCATAGAGGCAGCGACATCAAAAACCCACTTTCAGCTCAATATGCGCCGGTGATTAGCCTGTTCGAGATGCCAAGGCAACTTGGGGCGCTAGCGTGCGTCAAAGGGCTTGAGCGCGTCCGCACATTGACGTGCGGCCAAAACCCCACGCAGAAAGGCCAGGTGTTTCGCCCGTTTGCGCGCCGACAGCAGGGTGAGTGGCGACAGAAGCTTGCTCAGGGCTTCGATCAGGGCATTTCCAAAGGCGTTGGGCATCCCGTGTTTGCGGCAGGCGTAGACACGGGATTGACCCATGTACCAGGCCTTGAGCGCCGCCGTCCGCGGTGACCGCGCGGTGGATTCGCCAAAGAGATGCACCACCTCAGCGCCTGTCACCAGCCGCAGCGGTCCACAGTCAGCCTTGAGCCGGAGGCTCAGGTCGTCATCCTCGTGATAGAGAAAGATCTTCGGATCAAAGCCCTTAACAGCTTCGAACGCCGCGCGGCGCACAAAAATCGCAGAGCCTTGCAAAACGGGTAGCTCGCAATCCGCGTCAGCCGCCTCGCGCGGCAACCACTGCGCCTTGGGCAAGAGTTTGCTGCGCCGTTTAAAGGCGACCTTGCCATTGCCCTCGCGCAGGCGGGGGTTGAAGGCGCAGGCGTCAGGGTGCGCGTCAGCGGCCGCCAGAAGCGCCTCGATCGCGCCGGGCGCAAGCTGGGCGTCGGGATTGACGAAAAACAGGAACTCCATTGTCGCCCGTGCCGCGCCGAGATTACAGCCCCGGCCAAAGCCGATGTTGCGTTCTGAGGCTATGAATTCTGCGCCATGGGCTTGCGCCAGATCCCGAATTTCACCCGGATCCTTGGACCCGTTATCGACCACGATACAGTCCACGCCCGCAGGGATTGAGGCCAGCAGGGTCGGCAGCACCGCCGCAGAATTATAGGCAACCGTGACAAGCGTGACGCGGGTCATAAAATCCTTTCCGGCGCTTGCAGAGCGCGGCCCATAAAAAATGCCCGGGAGACATCGCTCCCGGGCACCTTATGTCAGATCAGATTGTCGTGGGACAGATCTTACTCTGCTTCTTTCTTCTCTGCGACGATCTCTTCGCCAGTTTCCTGATCCACGACTTTCATGGACAGGCGTACCTTGCCGCGATCGTCAAAGCCCAGGAGCTTCACTTTCACTTCCTGACCTTCCTTCAGCACGTCGCTGGGGTGGTTCAGGCGGCGGTTTTCGATCTGGGACACATGCACCAGACCGTCGCGCTTGCCGAAGAAGTTCACGAAGGCGCCGAAGTCGACGATCTTCACAACTTTACCGGTGTAGACCGCGCCTTCTTCCGGCTCTGCCACGATCGCGTGGATCATGTCATAGGCCTTCTGGATCGCTTCGCCGTTGGCGGAGGCAATCTTGATCACGCCGTCGTCGTTGATGTCGACCTTGGCACCGGAGACTTCGACGATCTCGCGGATGACCTTACCGCCGGAACCGATCACTTCACGGATCTTGTCGGTCGGAACCTGCATGGTCTCGATGCGCGGTGCGTGCTGCGAGAACTCGGAGGCTTCGGTCAGCGATTTGGCCATCTCACCAAGGATGTGCAGGCGGCCCGCTTTGGCCTGAGCCAGCGCGTTTTTCATGATTTCAGGCGTGATGCCTGCAACCTTGATGTCCATCTGCAAGGAGGTGATGCCTGCTTCGGTACCCGCAACCTTAAAGTCCATGTCGCCGAGGTGATCCTCGTCGCCAAGAATATCGGTCAGGATGCCGTAGGAGCCGTCCTCTTCGAGCACGAGGCCCATGGCGACACCGGCAACCGGTGCTTTCAGCGGCACACCTGCGTCCATCATCGAGAGCGAGCCACCACAGACCGAAGCCATGGAGGAAGAGCCGTTCGATTCGGTGATCTCAGAGACCACGCGGATGGTGTAGGGGAAGTCGGTCGGAGCCGGCAGAACCGCCTGCAGCGCGCGCCATGCGAGCTTGCCGTGGCCGATTTCACGACGACCCGGAGAGCCCACGCGGCCCACTTCACCAACCGAGTAGGGCGGGAAGTTGTAGTGCAGCAGGAAGTTCGATTTGAAGTTGCCGTGCAGCGCGTCGATGAACTGCTCATCGTCGCCGGTGCCGAGCGTGGTCACCACGAGACCCTGCGTTTCACCACGGGTGAACAGCGCAGACCCGTGTGTACGCGGCAAAAGACCGGTCTGGCACTCGATCGCGCGGACCTGATCCAGGGCACGACCGTCGATGCGGCGACCGTTTTTCACAACGTCGCCCCGCAGAACAACAGATTCGAGCTTTTTCAGCGCGGAGCCGAGGTTGCCGTCTTCCTGCTGCTCTTCGGTCAGAGACGCGATGATCTCTTCTTTGGCGGCGCCAACGGCGGCAACACGTTCCTGCTTGTCAGAGATCGCATAGGCTGCGCGCATCTTCTCTTCGCCCGCTGCTTTAACGGCAGCATAGAGGTCGGAGTAATCCGGCGGCGTGAAGTCGAAGGGCTCTTTTGCGGTTTCTTCTGCGAGCGAGACGATCAGATCGATGACCGGCTGGATTTGCTCGTGTGCGAAGGTCACAGCGCCGAGCATTTCTTCTTCGGTTAGCTCGTAAGCTTCGGATTCGACCATCATCACGGCATCTTTGGTGCCTGCAACAACAAGGTCCAGACGCTGCTCGGGGTTGAGGCGCAGGTCCTGCATGTCGTCGACGGTCGGGTTCAGGATGTACTCGCCATCCTCGTAACCGACGCGCGCACCCGCGATCGGACCCATGAACGGCACGCCAGAGATGGTCAGCGCGGCGGAGGCGGCGATCATCGCGACGATGTCGGGGTCATTGACCAGATCGTGGGACAGCACGGTGCACATCACCAGAACTTCGTTTTTGAAGCCGGGAACGAACAGCGGGCGGATCGGGCGGTCGATCAGACGTGCAGTCAGCGTCTCTTTTTCAGTCGGACGCGCTTCACGTTTGAAAAAGCCGCCCGGAATCTTACCGGCGGCGTAGTATTTTTCCTGGTAGTGAACGGTCAGCGGAAAGAAATCCTGACCGGGCTTTTGTTCGCGGGCGTAGGTCACGTTGGCCATGACCGAGGTTTCGCCGAGCGTCGCGATCACGGTGCCATCTGCCTGGCGCGCAACCTTGCCGGTTTCCAGTGTGAGCGTTTCTTCGCCCCACTGCATTGTTTTCGTCGTTACGTTGAACATCTATCGTATCCTAAGTCGGAGCGCTCCCAGGCGTATCCCGGGTCTCCTAATTGCGTGGCGGCCCCATTGCCGCCGACCCTTATGCTATCTTTCTTTCGCGTGCCGGGGTCTGGGCACATCGTCTCAGATACTTCCGCCCATACAGCAGTTTCGCGCAGAAAGAAAGTGTTCGCTGACGCCGCGCAGCAATCGGTCAGCTGCGCACGCCCCGTTCGAGTGTTTTGCGCTCGGCGGCATCCAGCCGCGCCAGTGCCGCTTCGGGGCTGAGCCCTTCGCGGGTGGCGGCCTGCCAGATCCGGCGACAGGACTGCGCCGACCACGGCAAAGCCGCCTCGCGCAGCCAGGCCCGCAGGGGGGCGGGCAGGCGATCATAAGCGGCCATCGGATCCTCGCGTCGGGTGCGGGTCGGCAAAGCGACCGCGCCCCGGTTGGCGTTTCTCTGTTGCCGTCTCATGATCATGCTGCCTGATCGGCCCGCCGCCACAGCGGGAAGGGATCGTCCAGATCCGCATAGTCCTGCAGAGTCTCGGCCGTTGCTTCGGGGATCAGGCAGGCATCCAGCGTGGCCTTCAGGGCGGGCCAGTCGATGCCCGCGCCGATGAAAACCAATTCCTGACGGCGATCGCCAAAGGGCTCCTGCCAATGCGTCTGTATATAGTCGCGCGCCTGCTGGTGGGTGGGCCAGCGTTCGGCAGGAACGGATGCCCACCATGTCCCCAAGGGCGCCACGCTTGATAGCGCCCCCGCAAGCGAGAATTCCGCCACCCACTCGGGGCGGGTCGCAACCCAGAAATGCCCCTTGGCGCGGATTACCCCGGGCAGATTGCCGTTCAGCACCACGTGCAATTTGCTGGGATCAAACGGCGCCCGTGCGCGATAGACAAAGGACGCGATGCCGTATTCTTCGGTCTCCGGCACATGATCGGCAAAGCCATAAAGCTCCTTCGCCCACATCGGGTGTTCATGCGCCTTTTCAAAATCAAAGAGCTTGGTGTCGAGGATCTTGTCGGCAGACACCTCGCTGAAATCGGTCTCGATGATCTCGGCATCTGCGTTGAGGCTGCGAATGATCTTGCGTGCCGCGTCCACTTGCTCGGCGCTGGCGAGGCTCACCTTGTTAAGCACAACCACATCGGCAAATTCGATTTGGTCGGTCAGCAGATGCACCAGGGTGCGCTCGTCTTCTTCGCCCAGCGTCTCGCCCCGGTCCGCCAGCAGGTCGTGACTGGCAAAATCGTTCAGCAGGTTCACGGCGTCGACCACCGTGACCATCGTGTCCAGACGCGCCACATCCGAGAGGCTCTCGCCCTCCGCATCGCGAAAATCAAAGGTTGCGGCGACCGGCAGCGGCTCCGAGATCCCGGTGGACTCAATCAGCAAGTAGTCAAAGCGGTTCTCAGCGGCGAGACGGCGCACCTCGGCCAGAAGGTCATCGCGCAGGGTGCAGCAGATGCAGCCGTTGGACATTTCCACCAGCGTTTCTTCGGTCTGGCTGAGGTCAGCGCCGCCCTCGCGCACCAGATCCGCGTCGATGTTGACCTCGCTCATATCGTTCACAATCACCGCAACGCGCCGGCCTTCGCGGTTGTTCAGGATGCGGTTCAAAAGCGTGGTCTTCCCCGCGCCGAGAAAGCCGGAGAGGACGGTGACGGGAAGGCGGGGATCGGACATCTGCGACTCCTGTGTGAAATGTTATAAGATAACAATCATGATGCGCAAAAAGAGGCAAGACCCTTGCTGCCCACCGCTGGTCAAAATTAGACGCCGCGCGCATAAAAAACGCCCGCTCCCAAGGTGGGGCGGGCGTTTCTTGACCGAAGTCCTGAGCGGCGTCTTAGCGACGGATGCCCAGTTTCTTGATCAGGTCCTGATAGCGCGCTTCTTCTTTGCCCTTCAGGTAGTCCAGCAGCTTACGGCGCTGAGCAACCATTTTCAGAAGACCACGGCGGCCATGGTTGTCTTTTTTGTGGGTTTTGAAGTGCTCGGTGAGCGTGTTGATGCGCGAGGTCAGGATTGCGACCTGGACTTCCGGAGAACCGGTGTCGCCCTCTTTGGTCGCGAATTCTTTCATCAGGCGTGTTTTTTCTTCTGCAGTGATCGACATCGGGGTCTCCTTCATAAGGTTAGAGTGGATGGCGCAGGCCGGGATGTCGTCCAGCGCAGGCCCATGGAGAGTCCCAAGTGGCGGTGATTCCACATCGGGATGCGGGTCATTACGGAATTCAGACCCGTTTTGCAAAGGAAATCGCGCGCGGTGCGGTTCGGGGAAGAGGGGGTAAGCACCCGTCTGCTGGTGTTTTCTCAACAGAAGCCATTCGACACCCTTTGTCCAACAGCCTCGGGATACGCGATGGGCACAGTTGCTACCCTATTCTGGCAATGGCAGATGCGCCACGTCGCCCGCCTCGGCCTCCACCAGCAAGATCTCATCTGCTGTCAGGGTCTCAGCCCCGGTGAGGCGCATGGCGATCTCTCCGTCCAGACGCACAAGTGTCTGTCCCGGCGTGTCCGGGTCGGGTTCGAGCTCCAGCTCGGGCAGACCCTGCGCGCTATCATAGATCAGGAGGAGCTGATCCTCGGCGCTGTTGAAATCGACCAGCTCGACAGTGCCTTGTGCGATCCAATCGCCAAGCAGTATCTGGTCCGCGCCATCGCCACCTGTGACGTAATCCGACGCCCCGGCAATCAACGTGTCGTCGCCGTCACCGCCGTTGATAAAGTCGCGCTCTGCATCGTCGTCTGCGCCCGTGACCACGTCATTGCCACGCCCGCCAAACAGCGTGTCCTCGCCCGCGCCGCCAAACACACGGTCGTCATCGTCGTTGCCATGCACCGCATCGCTGCCCGCGCCGCCCGCGACCACATCTGCGCCGGAGCCGCCATGCAGCGTGTCGTCGCCGGCGTCGCCCTGCAAGCTGTCCGCCTCCAGCCCGCCCAACAGGGAATCAGCGCCGTCGCCCCCCGAAAGAGAATCCTGTCCCTCTCCTCCGTCGAGGTGATCGTCGCCCGCGTCGCCGTGGAGTGTATCTTCTCCGGCCGCGCCATAAAGGTCATCCGCACCCGCGCCACCGCTGAGGTAGTCATTGCCGTCATAGCCGTTGATCTGATCATCGCCCCCCAGCCCCGAGATTTCATCATCGGTCGCGCCGCCAGAGAGCTGATCGAGATCCTCCGTACCAAGGATGATATTGCGCTCATCAGTGTCGTCACCGTCAGCGACCTGAGGGCTCTCGTCTGTCTCTGTGGTGTCGGAGGCATCGTTGCCAGCAGGGTCGACGCCCGTGAGGAATTCGTCAGGCGAGACGATTGTGCTGCCGGTGCCATCCGCTTCGGCATCGGGATTTGTTTCGTCCGAATCCGCGTCATCGGACTCAAAATCAATCATGATCGCACTGCCAACTGCGACCATTCCGAGGATACTGGCCAACCACAACATGGCACCGGTCCACTTCGTTTCAGACACTCTTTAACGAGGGAGAGCCTCTCACAAAGAGATGGCCAAACTCTAAACAAAACAGGAACGCAGTTACATGTAGCCCTTATGGCTCAATATCTTGACGCCAGAGCAGGGGCTGTTGCGCATAGGGAATATAGAGGGGGTGTTTGGGGTGACCGGCTTTGCTCAGTCCCAAGTGGTGCAGCGGGCGACCGCTGGCGCGCAATGCTGCGGCGACCCGGGGGCCTTGGTTGCGATGCGCCCCATGGGTCCCCCACGCGCAGATCACCATATCGGCCCAGTCAAGACCCGCCTGCAACACCGACATATTGTCTGCCCCTTCGGGATCCGCTGCGGCGCGCATGTCGCGTGGGTCGGTGGCGCGATAGGCAAAGATATTTGTGGCCTGAAAACCGCCAAACCCCAACGCCCGCGCACGTCTTTCGCAGCGTTCGATGGTGGGGTCGTTCTGGACCTCTGTTGCCTTGGAGGGGTTCAGCATCACGAACATCACCTTTTGCCCCTGCGGCTCCCAGATCCGGGTCAGGCTGTAGCGATATGTTTCGCAATCGGAATAGAGCGCGGTGGAGGGTGCATCGCCCTTAACGTGATGACGTGTGATCATGGGGCGGGTTTTGGCGCATCGCGGGGTGAAGTGCAATTGCTGCCCGGTGCCGGTGTAGCAGCATCCACCGAGCCGCTCACACAAGGGTCGGGCGGGAAGGTCAATACGTCTGACCCATTGTTTCGCGTGCGAAACAATGGGTCAGCGGATTTTCCCTATACTTTACAGTGTCTTAATCTTGGTTGTGCGAGCGTGAATGGCGCGTGCGCGCAACGCGGGTAAAGCGCCTCAGTCCTGATTGAAAACGCGCGAAGGGTGCAGCTCTCCGGCCTTGAAGGTGCCCACGGCCACGGCTTTGCCTTCAAGAGAAGCCCAGGCTTCCTCGCCATATTCCACGTCAGAGGCGATCACCATGCCCGGGTTGCCGTTGCGCAGTCGGGTCGCGCCTTGCGGTGTGCATTTCAGCTCGGGCAGATCCGCAAGCCCCTCCTCAAGCGGCCGCAGGAACTGGTCGATCTCGGGTGATTTTGCAAGCGCGTCAATCTGTTCAAGGGTCACGCCATCTTCTGCATCAAACGGGCCGGACCAGATCCGGCGCAGCTCTCGAACATGGCCAAGGCAGCCGAGTTTTTCGCCCAAATCGCGCGCGATGGAACGTACGTAGCCGCCCTTGCCGCACGTCATTTCCAGAACAACATGATCGGCGTCGGGACGATCCAGCATCACCAGCTCTTCGACCCAGAGCGGACGGGCGGAAAGCTCCACTTCTTCGCCGTCCCGCGCCAGCTTGTAGGCGCGCTGACCGTCGATTTTTACAGCGGAGAACTTCGGCGGCACCTGCTGGATTTCGCCAATAAAGCCAAGCAGTGCTTCTTTGATGTCATCATCCGTGGGGCGCTCTGCGGAGGTCGCAATCACTTCGCCTTCGGCGTCATCCGTATTGGTCGCCGCCCCAAGGGTCACGGTAAACGTATAGGCTTTCATGGCGTCGGTGATAAACGGCACGGTCTTTGTCGCCTCGCCAAGTGCCACCGCAAGCACACCGGTTGCCTCGGGGTCGAGCGTACCGGCATGGCCTGCTTTTTTGGCGTCGAACGCCCAACGGACCTTGTTGACCACCGCCGTCGAGGTGAGGCCTGCGGGTTTGTCCACCACCAACCAGCCGGAAATGTCGCGTCCCTTGCGTTTGCGTCCCATGAATGCCCTCAGAAATGTCGGATAAGGCGCGCGGCGTAGCGCAGGACTGACGGGCTGTCAATTCTGTAGCGTGTCGCCTTCGTTCGTGTCGCGATCTTCGATCACGCCCACCACCGGCCCCATCATGAAGCCCGCATCCGATCGCTGCAGGTCAGGCGCATGCAAACGCGAGATATTTCCATCAAAATAAAGCGCTTGGGGCAGCTGGAGGTGATCGCGAAAGAGGCCCGCAAAATCGTGGAAGTTCACTGTATTGCGCGAAATCGCAAAGACCACGCGGCGGCCATCGGCGCTGGTCCCGACGCCATTGCGGATGTAGCGGGAATCGCTGTCCTTGAGGAACCGAGGATGCAACTCGCCGTCTATCACCAGCATTGGCCCGGATTGGGTCGCACTTTTGCAGGTGGTGCCGCTGGCCTCAAAGGCGAGGGTCTCGATTACATCGGCCCGCCCCTCACGCAGGCAAAAGACGCCATTGGGCACAAGCCCAAAATTGCCAGGACCGGGGTTTGTAACCAACCGCATCTCCTGGCTGCCGTCCTCCACATAGAGCCCCACCGGCGAGCGATCAGAGTGATACATGCCTGCGTTGGTGGCAAAGGCCAGCGTCTTGCCTTCTGCTTCGAGTCGGTCCTCGATGGTAGAGAAATGCCCCATGACCGCACCCGTATCGTCGCGCAGGAACAGTCGAAGCTCTTCCCGGCTGGCGTCCACCTCGCACAGGGCATAGCGATTGCCTTCATAGGCCAGGTCCTGGCACTCGACGGCAGAGGCCTGTCCCGACCAAAGCACAATCCCAAGAGGCAGGCCCCACAGCAGAGCGCGCCACATGGCCTCAGTCCTCCAGATCGCGGCGCACCGCGTCCTGATTGAACAGCCGCCGGGTGTCATCCATGCGATCAAAAGTCTCGTCGATCTGGAATCGCAGATCGGGGGTGAATTTCAGTCCGGTCTTCTTGCCAATGGCGCGGCGCAGCTCGCTCTTGTTGCGTGCGAGCAGTTGCAGCACGTCCTCTTGGCCCTTGCCTCCGAGAGGCAGCACATAGGCCGTTGCGATCTTGAGATCCGGCGAGGTGCGCACTTCGCCGACAGTGATAGAGAGACGGTTCAGCTCCGGATCATGGATGTCACCACGCGCCAGCACTTCGGAAAGTGTGCGCCGGATGACTTCGCCGACGCGAAGCTGACGTTGAGAGGGGCCGGGCCCGTCGTGGAACTTGTTCTTTGCCATAAGACTCGATCTATGCCGAAAGCCGCCCTTTGCCAAGCGGTCCTCAGCAGGGTAGGAGGAATCCAGCGGATAGTCCAATCAGAGAGTGAGGCCATGACGGATAAACCAGGGATCGTGATCACCGGCGCTTCGGGGCGCATGGGGCAAATGCTGATCAAGACGGTGCTGGACAGCGACAAAGCCGAACTTGCCGGTGTGGTCGAGCGCGAAGGCCACGACTGGGTCGGTCAGGATATTGGTATCGCAATGGGGGGCGCGGCCCTTGGGGTTGTGGTCACCGACGATGCGGGCTCGGCCTTCGCGGGCGCACAGGCGGTCATTGATTTTACCGCACCACAGGCCACGATCGCCTTTTCCAAACTGGCCGCAGAGGCTGGCTGCGTACATGTGATCGGAACCACGGGCATGAGCGAGGCGGAAATCGCCCAGCTGGATCCCGCGGCCCAGGACACGGTTCTGGTCCGCGCCGGAAACATGTCTCTGGGCGTTAACCTGTTGGTTCAACTGACCAAAAAGGTCGCCGCCGCACTCGACGAAGATTTCGATATCGAAGTGATCGAGGCACATCACCACCACAAGGTGGACGCGCCCTCGGGCACCGCATTGATGCTTGGGGAAGCTGCGGCAGAGGGCCGCGGTGTGGCGCTTGCCGAGGTTTCGGATCGGGGGCGTGATGGGATCACGGGTGCACGCAAAAAAGGCGACATTGGTTTCTCGGCCATTCGCGGTGGCGACATCGTCGGCGAGCATGACGTTCTTTTTGCAGCGGCGGGCGAGCGCATCGTGCTGCGCCATATGGCCACAGATCGCGCGATCTTTGCCCGTGGCGCACTCAAGGCCGCGCTTTGGGGACAAGGCAAAGACGCCGGCGCCTACGACATGATTGATGTTCTCGGGCTTTGAGCAAGATCTGAAGCCTTGATCACATGGGGGCTTTAACCGCATGGGGCCGGCCTCCGGGTCGGCGCCCCCTGCCGGGGTATCTGGAACAAGCCGGAAACGTCGGAGCTTCTTCTATCCCCAAATATCCCGGGGTGAGCGCCCGCAGGGAGCGAGGGGCAGAGCCCCTTGTGGCTGTGCTCAAAAACTGGACGAGCTCAAAAATCGATCGCGATGCCTTTTTTCTCCCAATCGCCATAGCGCGCGGGATCGGGGCCGTCGCGACCACCAAGTTCGGTTGGCAACGGTTTTTCAGCGTCACGGGCCTTGCGGCGTTCCTCAGCCTCCGCCAAAGCGCGCTGGGCGGCTGCGGGCAGGTCCTTTGCCCGGTTGGATTCGGGGGTGTCGCTCATCGGGGCTTCTCCGCAGCGTGGGTTTCATTATCCTGAGCCTATGATATACGCCCGCGTCCGATGTGGACAAGCCGATCCCCGATCAGGAGCACTTCTCTATGACTGACCATCCTTCCTCCGCCTCAGATGCCCGTCGCGCTGCGGTTGCGCTTCTCGACAAGGTTCTGGGCGAAGGGCTTTTGCTCTCGGAGTGTCAGACGCAGATCTTGGAGCGGCTCGAGCCCGCGGATCGGGCCCGCGCGCAACGCCTCGCGCTGCAGGTCCTGCGCGCGCTGGAACGTGCCGACCGCGTGCTTGCAAAACATTTGCGCAAGCCGCCAGCGCTTCATGTGCGCAATGCGTTGCGTCTGGGCACCGTCGAGCTCTGCTCGGGCGGCGCGGCGCATGGGGTTGTGAATGACATCGTCAATCTCGTGGCGCGTCACCGTCGCCATGGCCAGCTCAAGGGGCTGGTCAATGCGGTGCTGCGCAAGGTGGCCACCGAGGGGCCCGGCGAATGGGCCAAGCTGCGGGTGCCGCGTTTGCCCAAATGGCTGCGCGCGCCTCTGGTGCAGGCGTGGGGCAGCGATGCGATGCTCGCAATCGAAGCGGCCCATTTTAAAGGCGCGCCTTTGGATCTGAGCGCCAAGCCGGGGGCAGATCTGGCGGCGCTGGAAGGTGCGATGACCCCTACTGGAAGCCTGCGTTTGCAGGACGCGGGTCAAGTCTCGGCCCTTCCCGGCTATGAACAGGGGGCGTGGTGGGTGCAGGACGCAGCCGCAGCCCTTCCGGCGCAGCTTTTGAATGCTGCGCGCGGCGAACGTGTGCTTGATCTCTGTGCGGCGCCCGGCGGCAAAACCTTGCAGATGGCTGCCGCAGGGGCTCAGGTCACAGCGGTTGATATTTCCGAAAACCGCCTTGCGCGTCTGCAGGAGAACCTCACGCGCACCGGGCTCTCTGCCACGGTTGTTGCAGGCGATGTGTTTGAACAAAAGGGGCAGTATGATGCGGTTCTGCTGGATGCCCCCTGTTCAGCCACAGGTACCATCCGCCGCCATCCGGATTTGCCCCATGCCAAGGACGGTGCCGGTTTTGGCGGGCTCATCGAGCTGCAGGCGCAGATGCTCGCCCACGCCTGGGGGCTGGTGCGGCCCGGAGGGCGTCTGGTCTATTGTACCTGTTCCCTCTTGCCAGACGAAGGTGAATGTCAGGTCGAGGATATGCTCGAGATGTTCCCCGGTGCCCGGATCGGTGACCGGCTGAAGTCGCTTTCGGGTATTGATCCAAGTTGGATCACCGAAGAAGGTGGCCTGCGCCTCAGACCGGACTATTGGGCCGAGATTGGCGGTATGGACGGGTTCTACATGGCCGAACTCGTAAAGGCCGAGGTCTAAGGCTCCGCAAGGCACCCGGTGCCCCGCCCGCAGGGCGCTCGGCCCAACGGGAGCGGACCCTGCTCTGATGATACGCGACGGGCGGGAGAGTTTGCAGCTCTGGCGTCCTCGTCGCAACAGAGCGCATGACTCCCGACCGCAGGCGCGTTATCCTCCCGCCAAAACGCCAAAGGCGCGTGAGGCAAGAGAGCATGTCCAAATATGACCGAATGGCCAGTCGCGGCACGCGACTGCTGAACCGCTATACCGCCTGGAAGGCGCGCAAACAGCCCGCGGCCACTGGGTTTGTCTCGCAGCCCGAGCCGCGTACCATAGGCAGTTTTGCGCGTGGGCGGCAGCTGGTGGCCGGCAACCTCCTGTTTGCAGGCTATCTGGTAGAGAGTGACACCACTGGCCTTTGGGATGTGGAGGCGCCTGATTTTGCCTTTGAGGCAGAGCGCCAGGGCTGTACATGGCTCGATGATCTGGCCGCGGTCGGCGATCTGAAGGCGCGCAGCAAGGCCCAGCACTGGGTCCGGGGCTGGATCGATGAGTTTGGCAAGGGCACTGGTCCCGGCTGGTCGCCGGATCTGACCGGGCGGCGCGTGATTCGATGGATCAACCACGCCCTATTCCTGCTGAGTGGTCAGGACAAACCAGCCTCCGATGCCTTTTATCGGTCTCTCTCGCAGCAGACGTGGTTCCTGTCGCAGCGCTGGAAGGGGGCATCGCCTGGCTTGCCGCGGTTTGAGGCGCTTACCGGGCTGATCTATGCGGGGCTTGCGCTCAAGGGCTGCGAGGAACTCGCAGACCCTGCGGTCAAAGCGCTGGCTCAGGACTGCGCGCAGCAGATCAACGCCGAGGGCGGCCTGCCGACCCGCAACCCCGAAGAGCTACTGGATGTGTTCACCTTGCTCACATGGGCCGCAGCGGCGTTGCATGAAGCGGGACGGTCGGTGCCGCGCGAGCATCACGCCGCGCTGGATCGTATCGCACCCACACTGCGGGCCTTGCGCCACAGCGACGGGGCGCTGGCGCGGTTTCATGGCGGCGGGCGCGGGCAGGAGGGCTGGCTCGATCACGCGCTGGCCGCCTCGCATGTCCCTGCAAGACCCTTTGAAGGGCTGGCGATGGGGTTTGCACGACTCTCGGCGCGGCGCACTTCGCTCATCATTGATGCCACCGTGCCACCCGTTGGCAAGGCCTCCTACAATGCACACGCTTCGACTTTGGCTTTCGAGCTAACGTCCGGGCGGCGTCCCTTGATCGTGAATTGCGGCGCGGGCGAGAATTTCGGGCTAGAGTGGCGTCGGGCGGGACGGGCCACGCCCTCTCATTCTGCGCTCTGTATCGAAGGGCACTCAAGCGCCCGGCTGGCCGCGCCGCAAAAGGGCACGGGACATGAGTTCCTGATCGACGCGCCCACCGATGTGCCAATCGAGCGCGAAGACCTTGTGGATGGGTATCGGTTTCAGGGTGCTCATGATGGCTATGCCAAATCCTATGGCGTGACCATTGCGCGCTCTTTGGAACTGTCGGTGGACGGGCGCATGGTGTCGGGCGAGGACATGGTGCTGGCACTTGATGACGCCGCAAAAAAGTGCTTCGACAGGGCGCTGGACGCGGGCGGCCTGCGCGGTATTGGCTATGATTTACGGTTCCATTTGCACCCGGATGTGGACGCAGCCCTTGACTTAGGGGGCGCAGCAGTATCCATGGCGCTCAAGAGTGGGGAAATCTGGGTATTCCGTCACGATGGTCAATGCGACCTCAAGCTGGAAACCAGCGTTTACCTGGAAAAGGCCCGCTTGAAGCCGCGTCAATCGCTGCAAATCGTCCTGTCGGGCCGGGCCATTCAATATGCGACCCAGATCCGCTGGACCCTCAGCAAGGCGCAGGAAACGGCTGTGGCCGTGCGCGACTTGGCCCGCGACGACCCCATGGCCTACGAAGAGTGAACCTGAACAAGGATTCTGACACCGATGACCGACCTCCACCCCGTCCGCCGCGCCCTTCTGTCCGTCTCTGACAAAACCGGGCTGATCGAGCTGGGTAAATCCCTCGCTGAGCGCGGGGTTGAACTGCTCTCGACCGGTGGCACTGCCAAAGCGCTGCGCGATGCCGGGCTGACCGTGAAGGACGTCTCCGAGGTGACCGGCTTTCCCGAGATGATGGATGGCCGCGTAAAAACCCTGCATCCGATGGTGCATGGCGGCCTTCTGGCTCTGCGCGACAATGACGCGCATGTGGCCGCGATGACCGATCATGGCATTGGCGAAATCGATCTCTTGGTGGTGAACCTCTACCCCTTTGAGGCGGCGCTGAAGCGCGGTGCGGCCTATGACGAAATGATCGAGAACATCGACATCGGTGGTCCCGCGATGATCCGCGCGGCGGCCAAGAACCACGCGTTTGTCAATGTGGTGGTGGATGTTGAGGATTACGGCGTCCTCTTGGAGGAGCTGGACCAGAACGACGGTCAGACCTCCTTTGCCTTCCGTCAGTGGCTGGCACAGAACGCCTATGCGCGCACCGCTGCCTATGATGCGGCTGTGTCGAACTGGATGGCCGGAGCGATCGGTCTTGATGCGCCGCGCCGCCGTGCCTTTGCTGGTCAGATTGCGCAGACGCTGCGCTATGGCGAGAACCCGCATCAGGACGCGGCCTTCTACACCGATGGCACCGAGCGTGTGGGCGTGGCGACCGCAGAGCAGTTGCAGGGCAAGGAACTCTCCTACAACAACATCAACGACACCGACGCAGCCTTTGAACTCGTGAGCGAATTCGCCCCCGAGGACGGCCCGGCCGTGGCGATCATCAAACACGCCAACCCCTGCGGCGTGGCGCGTGGCGCAACCCTCTTGGAGGCATACAACAAGGCGTTTGACTGCGATCGCACCTCAGCATTCGGGGGCATCGTTGCGCTCAACATGCCGCTTGATGCCGAGACCGCAGAGGCAATCACCCAGATCTTTACCGAAGTGGTGATCGCACCGGGGGCCTCGGATGAGGCCAAGGCGATCTTTGCGGCGAAGAAGAACCTGCGCCTCTTGATCACCGAGGGCCTGCCTAACCCGCAGGACGCAGGCCTGACCACCCGTCAGGTTTCGGGCGGGATGCTGGTGCAGGACAAGGACGTTGGCCACCGGGCCATGGACGACCTGAAAGTGGTGACCGAAAAGGCACCGACCGAAGAGCAGATGGCGGATCTGCTCTTTGCCTGGAAGGTCGCCAAACATGTGAAATCCAACGCGATTGTCTATGTCAAAGACGGCCAGACGGTGGGCGTGGGCGCAGGCCAGATGAGCCGCGTCGACTCCGCCACGATTGCAGGTGTCAAAGCACAGCGCATGGCGGATGCGATGGAACTGCCCGAAAGCCTCGCCAAAGGCTCCGCAGTGGCGTCGGATGCTTTCTTTCCCTTCGCTGATGGCCTGATGGAAGCAGCTTCCAATGGCGCCACCTGCGTCATTCAGCCCGGTGGCTCCATGCGTGATGACGAGGTCATCAAGGCGGCGAATGACGCGGGGCTTGCCATGGTCTTTACCGGTATGCGCCACTTCCGCCACTAAGACCGGAGATCAAGAGACCATGCGGAGCTATGCGCTGTATCTTGCGGCCCTCATTGCGCTGATCGTGGATCAGGCCACCAAGATCGGAGTCGTCTTCGGCCTCGATCTGGTGCGTGTGCTGCGCATTGATGTGGCTCCGCCCTTGCTCAACTTTCGCTATGGCGAAAACCGGGGCATCAATTTTGGTCTGTTCAATGATGGCGGCGATTCCAGCCGCTGGATCTTGATCGGGATCTCTTTGATAATCTGTGCTGCGGTGTTCCTCTGGGTGCGCCGCAGCCACGCCAACAGTCGCCTGATGCTGATCAGCGCGGGGCTGGTCATCGGCGGCGCGCTCGGCAATGTGCTGGACCGGGTGCTCTATGGCTATGTGCTCGATTTTCTCAACATGTCGTGCTGCGGGATCAACAACCCTTATGTGTTCAATGTCGCGGATGTGTTCATTTTTGCGGGAGCGGCAGGGTTGATCCTGTTTGAAGGCCGCGCAAAAAAGCCCGCGTGACCTCCTGCGCGATATGCGCTAGAGGTACAGAGACCGTCTGGGCCTGCGGCGGGTGGATCGCCGGATAAGGACCCAACTGATTGATAACGCATGTCTGAGGCGCTTTCCGGGTTCTGGCTGTCGCGCGGCATGCACAAAGAGGATCGCGCCCCATGCGCTTTGTGACTGCACCGATCATCTTGAGCTCTGTTTTGCTGCTGGGCGCTTGTGCCAACAAGCCGCTGCATGATCTGGATGCGCGCCGCAACTCGCCGGATGAATTCCTCGTTTTGCCCAGCAAACCGCTGGAACAGCCGGAAAGCTATGCTGCCCTGCCCGAGCCCACGCCCGGTGGCAGCAATCGCACCGACCGCAACCCGCAGGCCGAAGCGATTGTCGCGCTGGGCGGACGGCCGAGTGGCGCCGGGATCCCTGCCTCCGAAGGGACATTGGTGGCGGCGGCAAGCCGCTATGGCGTTGAAGGCGACATTCGCGAGACATTGACGGCCGAGGATACGAAGCGGCGCAAGCGGGCGGGGATTCTCGCAAATATCAAGCTCTTCCCCGTGGACCGCTATGCGGAAACCTACGAGGACGATGCGCTGGATCCGCAACGCGTCAGCGCCGCCTATCGTCGGGCCGGGGTTCCGACGCCCTCTTCGCCACCAAACGGCGAATAACCCTTCACAATTTCGGCAAACCGTCTTGTCGCTGACGGTCGGCACCGTAATTTGATGCCCAGCAGGCTAAAACGACTCTGCGCCGGGCCGTGTCGTCGCGCGCGCTCGGGTACCGATCTGGAGGATAGGACACATGACAACTGAGGCAGCAATCCTGTCGGGGCTTCGGGCCAGCTGGCGGTCTGCGCTTTGTGCCGTCGTGATGGCGACAGGACTTGGCGCGCCGGGTCTTATGGCGCAGGAGACGTCCGTGGATGGGGCAGGGGCCGCGCAAACCTCGCAAAGCGGCGCCGAGATGGTCACAACCTTCACACTTGAAAATGGCATGATGGTGGTCGTGGTCGAAGACCATCGCGCCCCTGTGGTGCAGCATATGGTCTGGTACCGTGCCGGTTCTGCAGATGAGCCAGTCGGTCAGAGCGGTGTTGCGCATTTTCTCGAACATCTGTTGTTCAAAGGGACCGACACGCTGGAGGCGGGCGAGCTTTCGGCGACGGTCGCGCGCAATGGCGGGCGCGACAATGCGTTCACCAGCTATGACTACACCGCGTATTTTCAGCGCGTGGCTGCCGACCGGCTTGAGCTGATGATGCAGATGGAAGCGGACCGGATGCGCAATCTGCGCCTCACCGAGACCGACATCGTGACCGAGCGCGAGGTGATCCTAGAGGAGCGCAATCAGCGCACCGACAATGATCCAACGGCCCTGTTTCGAGAGCAGATGCGCGCGGTGCAATATCTCAACCATCGCTATGGCCAGCCGGTGATTGGCTGGCGGCATGAGATGGAGACCCTGTCGATGGAGGACGCGCTGTCCTACTACGGCACATATTATGCGCCAAACAATGCCATCCTTGTGGTGTCGGGCGATGTGCAACCCGAGGCGGTCCGCAAGCTGGCCGAGACCTATTACGGCGTGATCCCGGCCAACCCAGATCTGCCCGAGCGGCTGCGCAGCGAGGAGCCCCCCCAAACCGCGGCGCGTCGGCTGACCTTTGCCGACCCCCGGGTGTCTCAGCCTTATGTGCAGCGGTCTTATCTGGCGCCCGAACGTGACAGTGGCAGTCAGGAAAAAGCGGCGGCGCTTTATCTGCTCTCGCAGCTTCTGGGCGGGGGCAGCACGTCTTATCTCGCCAATGCGCTCCAGTTCGAGCAGCAGGTGGCGGTTTATACGGCAGCCTTCTATTCTGGGGTGTCGCTGGATGACACCACGTTTGATTTTGTGATTGTGCCTGCCGATGGCGTCACGCTGGACGAGGCCGAGGCCGCGCTGGATCGCAGCGTTGCGCAGTTTCTTGAGGCTGGCGTTGATACCGCACAGCTCGACCGGATCAAGCTGCAGCTGCGCGCCTCGGAGATTTATGCCCGCGATGACGTCGATCGGATTGCCAACCGCTATGGTCGCGCGTTGACCTCCGGGCTGACGGTTGAGGACGTGCAGGACTGGCCACGGGTGCTGCAATCCATCACTGAAGACGAGATCATCGCCGTCGCGCGCGAGGTCTTGCGCCCGCAAGCCTCGGTCACCGGATACCTGATCCAAAGCCCGCAGGAGGTCGCCCAATGAGCCGCTTCAAGACAGCCCGACGTGCGCGTGCTTTTGACATGCGTCCCGTGAAACGCGCCCTGATGGCGCTATGCCTCGGGTTTGCACTAATGTTCGCTGCGCAGATGGCGCGGGCGGAGATTGACATCAAGGAAGTGACCTCGCCTGGCGGCATCAAGGCTTGGCTGGTCGAAGATCACAGTATCCCCTTCGCGGCGCTGGAACTGCGGTTCCGGGGCGGCACCTCGCTGGATGCGCCCGGAAAACGCGGGGCCGTGCATCTGATGGGCGGGCTCCTCGAAGAGGGGGCAGGGGAGCTGCGTGCGCAGGACTATGCCCGCGCGCTTGAGGCCCTTGCTGCAGATTTTTCCTATGACGCGGACAAGGACACGGTTTCAATTTCTGCAAGTTTCCTCAGCGAGAACCGGGATGACGTGATGGAGCTCTTGCGCCAGACCATTCAGGAACCACGGTTTGATCAGGACGCTTTGGATCGGGTGCGTGCGCAGGTGCTTGTGGGCTTGCGTTCGGACCAGACCGACCCAAATGCGATTGCGGGCAAGACCTTTGCCCAGCAGGCCTTTGGCGATCATCCCTATGGCAGCGATGGCAAAGGCACCATCGAGAGTGTCTCGGCGCTCACGCGTCAGGATATGTTTGCCGCGCATGAGGCAGTGTTTGCCCGCGATCGGCTTTATGTGAGCGCGGTGGGCGACATCACCCCCGAAGCCTTGGGGGCGTTGCTCGACGAGCTTTTGGGCGATCTCCCTGCCGAGGGTGCGCCGATGCCCGGTCCGGCAGAAGTCCTGTTGACCGGGGGGACCACCGTGGTTCCCTTTGCAACGCCGCAATCGGTGGCGCTCTTTGGGCAGAAGGGTATGGATCGAAACGATCCCGACTTCTTTGCCGCTTATGTGCTTAACCAGATTTTGGGCGGTGGGTCGTTTGAAACCCGCCTGATGCAAGAGGTACGCACCAAGCGGGGCCTCACCTACGGTGTCTATAGCTATCTGGTGCCGCGGGATCTGGCTGCCACCTACATGGGCTCATTTGCCTCTGCCAATGAGAAAATGGCCGAAGCGGTGGGCGTGGTGCGCGATCAGTGGCAGGCTCTGGTCGAGAGCGGTGTCACGGAGGCGGAGTTGCAGGACGCCAAGACCTATCTGACGGGTGCCTATCCCCTGCGGTTCAATGGTAACAGCCAGATTGCATCGATCCTTGTGGCGATGCAGATGGACGGGCTTTCGACCGATTACGTGGTGACCCGCAACCAGAAGGTCGAGGCGGTGACGCTTGAGGATGTGAACCGGGTCGCCAAAGAGCTGCTTGATCCCGAAGGGCTGCGATTTGTGGTCGTCGGAGAGCCCGAGGGGCTGAGTTCTACGGATTAAGTCTCTGCACGTGGTTTGAAATCGAATGCGGCGCGGTCCCAGGTGGGGCCGCGCCGCTTTGGTTTTGTGGTGGTCTCAGGGAAGGCCCGGAGCCCCACCGTTGATCACTCGCCGTAGGGGATCCAGACGGTCTTGACCTCTGTCGCGGCCTGCAAGAAGCGCTTTGACTGATCGCGCGACCAATCGAAGGCGTGGCCGTTGTTGACCCAGGTGCGCTTGAGGTTCCCGGCAGAAGCGGCCTCGATCATCTTGGAGAGGTCGCTGGAAGAGAAACTCCAGACCGCGTCGATATCGAGGTGCTTGGCCATTGTGTCACCGAGGTCCTTGTGCGGGCCGGTGAGGATATTGACCACGCCAGCGGGCACATCAGAGGTTTCGAGCACCTGATAAAGATCCGTAGCCGCCAGAGGAAAGGCCTCTGAGGCCGCGAGCACCACGCGGTTGCCCATGGCAATGGCGGGGGCCATGGCCGAGACGAGCCCCAGGAGCGGCGCCTCATCGGCGCAGAGGACGCCAATGGTGCCCACGGGTTCTTTCATGCCAAGAGCCACGCCACGGATCGGCACGCCATGGGCGAGACCGTCGTATTTGTCGGCCCAGGCTGCGGCAGAGAAGAGGCGTTGCAGCGACGCCTCGACCTCTGCGGCGCCCTCTCCTTTGCCGGTCATTGCGTCAATGCGGGCCGCAAACTCCCCCGCGCGAGCGGCGAGGTTCTCGGCCAGATAATAAAGGATCTGCGCGCGTAGATGGCCGGTGGTCTTGGCCCAGCCCTTGGCCGCATTAGCGGCCTCGACGGCATTTCTGACATCCTTGCGGCTGCCAAGGCCGACGTGGCCCAATAGGTCGCCTTTGGGGCCATACACGGGTTTGGAATAGCCGCTGTCGGGGCGCGCTTGCTTGCCGCCGACAAACATCTTCGCGGTGCGGTCAATCCCTTCCGGGGTCGCGCTTTTGGCGTTGCCTTCAAAGGCCACAACCGGCTGGAGCGCCTCAGACTGTGCCTTGGGCTTGGTATAGGCCATCAGGCCCTCAACTCCGCCCTCGCGGCCAAAGCCGCTCTCGCGCACGCCGCCAAAGGGGGCAGCGGCATCAAACATATTGGTTCCATTGACCCAGACCACGCCGGCAACGAGCTTGGGTGCGACATCCAGCGCGAGGTTCACATTCTCTGTCCAGAGCGTCGCTGCAAGCCCGTAGCGGGTGTTGTTTGCGAGCTCCACAGCCTCTGCTGGGGTGCGGAAGGTGGTAGAGACCAGAACCGGGCCAAAGATCTCTTCCTGCATCAAGGGATCAGAGGGCGAGAGGCCCTCGATCAGGGTCGGCGGGAAGAAACAGCCCTTTGCGGGCATGTTGACTGCCGATTGATGCACGGTGCAGTTTGTGGCCGAGGCCACCAGACGGCTGATCTCGGCGTGTTGAACGGGGTCGACCACAGCGCCGATGTCGATGCATTTGTCGAGCGGATCGCCCAGACGCAGGGTTTTCATCCGTGCGCGCAGTTTCTGGTGGAACCGCTCAGAGACGCCCTCTTGCACCAAGAGCCGGGAGCCCGCGCAGCAGACCTGCCCCTGATTGAACCAGATCGCATCCACGAGGCCTTCGATGGCGCTATCAAGATCAGCGTCGTCAAAGACGATGTAGGGGCTTTTGCCGCCAAGCTCGAGCGTCAGCGCCTTGCCGGACCCTGCAGTGGCTTCGCGGATCTTGCGCCCCACCGAAGTGGAGCCGGTAAAGGCGATCTTGTCGACCTCTGCATTGACGATCATCTCGCCCACGGCCCCGTCGCCGGTTACGATATTCACGACCCCTTTGGGCAGGCCCGCCTGACGGCAGATGTCGGCAAAGAGCAGCGCGGTGAGCGAGGTATATTCGGCGGGTTTCAGCACCACCGTGTTACCCATGGCGAGTGCAGGCGCGACCTTCCACGCGAGCATCAAGAGCGGGAAATTCCACGGGATGATCTGACCGCAAACGCCAAGTGCGGCGCGGTCGCTCATCTCGTCATCCATCAGCTGCGCGTGGCCCGCGTGGTGGTAGAAATGGCGCTGGACCAGCGGCACGTCGATATCGCGGCTCTCGCGGATCGGTTTGCCGTTGTCGAGCGTCTCTAGCACCGCAAAGAGGCGGCTGTGTTTCTGCAGGAGGCGGGCGATGGCATAGAGGTATGTGGCGCGACCGGAACCGCCCATCGCGGCCCAGCCTTCTTGCGCGGCGCGGGCGGCTTTGACAGCCGCATCAATGTCCTTTTGCGTGGCTTGTGTCAGCTCTGCCAGAACCTCGCCGGTTGCGGGGTTCTTGCTCTCGAACACTGTGCCGGGGGCGGTGAAATCACCGTTGATGAAGTGACCAAACTGGCTGCCCTGGTCGACCAACCAAGCAAGGGCTTCTGCGGCATTTTCCGGGGCGGGGCCATAGTCCATGGTCTCGAAGATCTCTTTGATTGTCATATCTTGGTCCTCACGCCATCGGGTGGCGGTAGCCAGCGGAATAGGCGCCGGTCACATGGTGTTCGAGCTGGCGTTCGATGTCGCCCAGAAGGCTGGACGCGCCAAAGCGGAACAGGTCCGGCTGCAGCCAGCGGTTGCCAAGTTCCTCTTTCATGAGGCTGAGGTACACCAGCGCGTCTTTGGCCTTGGAGATGCCACCAGCGGGCTTGTAGCCCACATGAAAGCCGGTGCGCTCGTAATACTCGCGAATGGCGCGGATCATCACCAACGAGACGGGCAGGGTGGCGTTGACGCTCTCTTTGCCAGTGGACGTCTTGATGAAGTCGGCACCCGCCATCATGCAGATCATCGAGGCGCGGGCGACATTGCGCAGAGTGCCAAGCTCGCCAGTGGCGAGGATCGCCTTGACGTGGGCATCTCCGCAGGCCTCGCGGAAGGCTTTCATCTCGTCATAAAGCGCCTGCCAGTCCCCCGAGAGCACATGGCGGCGCGAGATCACAATGTCGATTTCCTTGGCGCCGGCCCGCACGCTTTCGCGGATTTCCTCGAGCCGCAGGTGGAAGGGCGACAGCCCCGCCGGAAAGCCCGTAGAGACGGCGGCAACCGGGATATGGGTGCCATGCAGCGCGCGCACGGCGGCGGGGATCATGTCGTGATAGACACAGACGGCTCCGGTCGTGATCCCGTCGATGCCAAGTGCCGAGAGAATATCCGCTCGCACCGGCTGGCGCGCCTTGGCGCAGAGACGGCGCACGCGGGCCTCGGTATCATCGCCCGAGAGCGTGGTGAGATCGATGAGGCTGATCGCCTTCAAGAGCCAAGCGGCCTGATAGTCCTTCTTGACCGAGCGCCGACCCGGCAGGCTCGCGCAGCGGCGTTCAATCGCGGAGGTATTGGCCTCCAGGCTCAGGGCCCAGTCGAGATCAAGCGCGATACCCGGATTGCGGGGCAGGTCGCTGTGTTCATGGTCCTGCGTGGCGGCTGCGGTCGGCTTGGCCTTGGCGGAGGGTTTGGCAGCGGAGGTCTTCGGCGGCTGCGTGCCGTCTTCTGCGGTTTGGCTGTCCATTTTCGGGAGTCCTCGAACGTTTCGCCCCAAAATCGCACGCGATCCCGCTTTGATGCAAGGTTTCCCCGAGGTTTTCCTGTCCAATTTTTTACCAAAAGGACAAAAAACGAAGTTATGTGAGAATAATTCTCATTTTCATTGACGAAGTTGCGAAGCGTTCTCATATTGACCGGGAGAGAAGCGAGAATCTTGCGGACAGGGAGCACATACATGTTGAACCGACGTCATACGCTTTTGGGGCTTGGGGCTGTCGCGGCTTTGGCTGCGACACCGGTCGTTGCCACAGAAGGGCGGCTCGATGTTGTGGCGACCACGGGCATGATCGCGGATGCTGCGCGTCAGATTGGCGGCGCGGATGTAGAGGTCACGGCGCTGATGGGTGCGGGGGTCGACCCGCACGCCTATCGCCAGACCCGCAGCGACATCGCGGCGATGACCCGCGCGGATCTGGTCCTGTGGCATGGCCTCTATCTCGAGGCGCAGATGGAGGACTTCTTTCACGGTTTGGCCCGCAAGCGCGAGGTCGTGGCGGTGGCGGAGGCCATGCCCAAGGATCTTTTGCGGGGTCACGACGACTATGCGGATAAGTTCGACCCGCACGTCTGGATGAGCCCCGAGCTGTGGAAGCATGTCGTGCGAGAGGTGGCGCGCGCGCTCACGGCTGCGCGTCCCGCGCTTGCGGATCGTTTTGCCGCCAACCTTGAGCGCCACCTTGGCGAGCTAGATCGGCTGTCAGATTACGGACGGCGTGTTGTGTCCGGCGTTCCGCAGGAAAACCGCGTGCTGGTCACCGCGCATGACGCCTTTGGATATTTTGGTCGTGACTACGGGTTTGAGGTGATGGGCCTGCAGGGCATCTCCACCCAATCCGAGGCGGGGCTGAACCGGATAGGCGCCTTGGTCGACACCCTGGTGGAGCGCCAGATCAAGGCCGTTTTTGTAGAGACCTCTGTTGCGGATCGTTCCATGCGGGCGCTGATCGAAGGGGCGGCGGCCAAAGGGCATGCAGTTGCGATTGGCGGCGAGCTCTTCTCGGACGCGATGGGGGCGGATGGCACCTATGAGGCGACCTATGTGGGCATGCTCGACCATAACTTTACCACCATTGCCGGCGCTTTGGGCGCAGAGGTGCCTGGGGCTGGGATGGACGGCAAGCTTGGGGCTGGGCACTGATGATGCAGCTCTCATTGGCCAGCCATAATGGCCAGACCGCACCGGATACGCAGTGGGATCAAAGTCCGCTCGCCATTCGTGGTCTGACTGTCAGCTACGGTGAAAAGCCTGCGGTGTTTTCGGTCGACATGACAGTTGAGCCGGGCCAGATGACTGCGATTATCGGGCCAAATGGAGCAGGGAAATCTACCCTTCTGAAGGCCGCGCTGGGCATTGTGCCGCCCGTGTCCGGCCGCGTGCAGGTGTTTGGTCGCCCGCTCGATCATCAACGCGCGCGGATCGCCTATGTGCCACAACGCGCATCAGTTGATTGGGATTTCCCAACCCGGGTGATCGACGTGGTGATGATGGGGCTCTATCGCGAGTTGGGGCTTTTGGGGCGCATCCGGGGGACCCACCACAAGATCGCGAGAGACTGTCTGGAGCGCGTCGGGATGAGCGAATTTGCCACCCGTCAGATCGGGCAGCTTTCGGGCGGCCAGCAGCAGCGCGTGTTCCTCGCGCGCGCCCTGGCACAGGGCGCAGACCTCTATTTGCTGGACGAGCCCTTTGCAGGCGTGGATGCGGCCACGGAAAAAGCCATCATTGGCGTCCTCAAGGCTCTGCGGGCCGAGGGCAAGACCGTGGTGGTGGTGCATCATGATCTGGCGACGGTAGGGGACTATTTCGACAATGTGTTCCTGATCAACACCCGCAAGGTGGCAGAAGGACCGGTTGCCGAGGCCTTCACCGCGGAGAATTTGCAGACGGCTTATGGTGGGCGGTTGGCCACGGCGCAGATCGAACAGATCGCGCGGCCTCTGTGAACCCTGAACAGGTCGGAAAGGCAAGCAGAGCATGTTGATTGACGCGCTGTTCCTGCAGTTGGGCTATAACGCGACCTTGGTTGCGATCGGCGCGGCGCTCTTGGGCGCAGCTTCGGGTATCACTGGCACCTTCCTGTTCTTGCGCAAGCGGGCGCTGGTGTCGGATGCGGTGAGCCACGCGACCTTGCCGGGTGTTTGCGTGGCATTTCTGATCCTTGTGGCTCTGGGTGGAGACGGTCGCAGCCTTGCGGCGCTGCTCGTTGGCTCGGCTGTTTCAGCGGGGATCGGGCTTTGGTGCATGAACTGGCTCACTCGAAACACCCGGTTGGCCGAAGACGCGGCGATTGGAGCGGTGTTGTCTGTGTTCTTTGGTTTTGGCGTGGTGCTTTTGACGGTTATCCAGACCCTTGGGGTTGGCCGTCAGGCAGGGCTTGAGGGGTTCCTGCTCGGCTCCACCGCTGGCATGCTCTACTCGGACGCGCTGGTGATCGCCTCAGGCGGAGCGGCGGTTTTGCTGGTGATCCTGCTGACGCGACGGCCCATGACGATGGTGGCATTTGATCCCGAATATGCGGCGGCACGCGGCTTGCCGGTCGACAAGATCGACCTGCTGATGATGGGTCTGGTGATGGCGGTCACGGTGGTTGGCCTCAAGGTGGTGGGGTTGATCCTGATTGTCGCACTGTTGATCATCCCGCCCGTGACCGCGCGGTTCTGGACCGAACGGGCCGACTATGTGGTGATCCTCGCGGGGGGGCTGGGCGCTGTTGCCGCCTACCTCGGCGCGGTGGTCTCGGCCTTGGCGCCGAACCTGCCCACGGGGCCGATCATCGTCTTGATGAGTTTTGCGCTTTTTGCGCTCTCGCTTCTGGTAGCGCCCAACCGAGGGGTGCTGGCGGCGGTGCTGCGTCACCGTCGGTTCCAGCGCCGCGTGCACATCCGGCAGGGGCTTTTGGCGCTTGCACAAGCGCAGACCATATATGAACCCCTGACTCTGCGGCTTTTGTCTCGGGCAGGTCTGGTGCGCGCAGACGGTGTGGCCACCAAGGCGGGACAGGCGCGCGCCGCCAAGGCGCTGCGCGATGAGCGCCGCTGGGACATCCTGCGCCGCGATCAGGCGCAAGAAGCGGCGGCGGCGCTCTATGATGGGCTGCGCGAAATCGAAACCGTGCTGACCCCGGATCAGATCGCGGAGATCGACCGCAAGATCGGCACCCCGAGGGAGGCCTTCTAGATGGGCAGCGAATTTGTCACCCTGTCGCTCACGCCGCTGCTGATCGGTATCTTTGCCGCAGTGGCCTGTGCGCTACCCGGCAACTTCCTGCTGTTGCGCAAACAGGCACTGATCGGGGATGCAATCAGCCATGTTGCCTTGCCGGGCATCGTCGTGGCCTTTTTGCTGACAGGTGCAATTTCGACCTGGCCGATGATGCTGGGGGCCGCCGGCGCGGCGGTGGTTGCGGTTGTGATGATCGAAGGGATCCGGCGTCTCGGGCGGATTGAGCCCGGCGCGGCAATGGGCGTTGTGTTCACCACGCTCTTTGCTGCGGGTGTGCTCTTGTTGGAGCAGAGCGATACGTCCTCTGTACATCTGGACGTCGAGCATGCGCTCTATGGCAACCTTGAGAGCCTGATCTGGCTGGATGGCACCGGATGGGGGTCACTTCTCGATCCGGAGGCGCTGGCGTATCTTCCCGTCGAGCTGCCGCGGATGGCGGCGACATTGGTTGTCGTGGCCGGGTTTATCGCGCTCTTCTGGCGGCCCCTGAACATTTCGACATTTGATGAAGGCTTTGCCCGAACCATGGGCCTACGCACCGATCTCTTGGGGCTTGCGCTTGTGATCATGGCGGCGATTGCAGCGGTGGCGGCGTTTGATGCGGTGGGGTCGATCATTGTGATCGCAATGTTTATCTGCCCGCCTGCGGCGGCGCGGATGATGACCAATCGACTGGAGATCCAGATCGCGTGGAGCGTTGTCTTTGCCACGCTCTCGGCCATTCTTGGCTATGTGCTGGCAGGCTATGGCCCGCTATGGATCGGCATGAACGACGCCGTGAGCGCGGCGGGCATGATTGCAACCGTTTCCGGTGTGATCCTCGCCCTCGCGGCGCTCTTTGGCCCCTGCCGCACCCGTGCGGGTGCGCCCTCGGGCGTCTAGGCGCGAAGCTCTATCGAGGGTCTGCAAGTGGCCATCCGCACGCGTATTGCGGGTGGCAGAATCGCGGGCTGGCATGCTAAATCTTGCGGCATGGCTACACTCGACCCCCAAATCAGCGAAAAACCACCGATTGAGGCGCCGGCCAAACCCGCGCGCCCCGTGATCCGGCAACTGGATGACGGCGCCATCAACCGCATTGCGGCTGGTGAGGTGGTCGAGCGTCCGGCCTCGGCCGTCAAGGAACTTGTGGAGAACGCCATCGACGCCGGTGCGACCCGCATCACGGTAGAGATCGCCGATGGTGGTAAGACGCTGATCCGGGTGATCGACAATGGCTGCGGGATGACACCAGAGGACCTGCCGTTGGCGCTGTCGCGTCATGCGACTTCCAAGATTGATGGCTCTGATCTGTTGAACATTCACACCTTTGGCTTTCGGGGCGAGGCGCTGCCGAGCCTTGGCGCGGTGGGGCGGCTGGCGATCACCAGCCGGGCCGAAGGACATGACGCAGCCCAGATCCGCGTGTCAGGCGGCCATATGGAGCCTGTGAGGCCCGCGGCGCTCCGGCAGGGTAGCATCGTGGAGCTGCGCGATTTGTTTTTTGCAACACCTGCGCGGCTCAAGTTCATGCGCACCGACCGGGCGGAAATGCAGGCGATCTCGGACACGGTCAAGCGGCTGGCGATGGCGGAGCCTTCAGTGGGCTTCACCTTGCGCGATGTCTCAGGTGGCGGAGAGGGCCGCGTGACCTTCCGCGCAGATCCCATGAACGGCGATCTCTTTGATGCGTTGCACGGTCGGCTGGCGCATGTCATCGGGCGTGAGTTCGCCGAGAACGCCCTGAAAATCGATGCCACGCGCGAGGGTATCCGGCTTTATGGCTATGCGGCCCTGCCGACCTATTCGCGCGGTGCGGCAGTGACGCAGTTCCTGTTTGTGAATGCGCGTCCGGTAAAGGACAAGATGCTCACAGGGGCGCTGCGGGCGGCCTATATGGATTTCCTCAGCCGGGATCGCCACCCGGCGGCGGCCCTCTTTATCGACTGTGACCCGACGCTGGTGGACGTGAACGTACATCCGGCAAAATCCGAGGTGCGCTTCCGTGATCCGGGGCTGGCGCGCGGGCTGATCGTCTCGGCGCTGCGCCACGCGCTCGCCGAGGCCGGCCATCGTGCCTCCAGCACCGTGGCGGGCGCGACCCTGGGGGCGATGCGACCGGAACAGCCGACTGCGACAGGGGCGCCGAGGGTGTATCAGATGGACCGGCCGTCCTTGGGCGCACGGCACAGCGCCTATGCGGCGCAGACCCCCGCTCAGCCGCAGGCACCGTCCTATGCTGCGCCGCCTCCCTCTGATGCGGTAGGGTTTGCAGAGTTCTCAGGCACTTACAGTGGCCGTCTGGTCGAAGAGACACCTCTTGAGGAGGCTCAGCCCCCCGCCGAGGATCAGCCCCTTGGCGCGGCACGCGGGCAGGTGCATGAGAATTATATCATCGCCCAGACCCGCGACGGGATGGTGATCGTCGATCAGCACGCCGCCCATGAACGGCTCGTTTATGAGCGGCTCAAACGTCAGTTGGCCGAAAATGGCGTCGCGACCCAAGGTCTGCTGATCCCAGAAATCATCGAACTCTCGGATGGGGATTGTGCGCGCCTGCTGGAAGTTGCCGAGGATCTTGCCAGGTTGGGACTGGGCATTGAGGCCTTTGGCGGCAGCGCCGTGGCTGTGCGAGAAACGCCCGCCATTCTGGGCGAGGTCAATGCCGAGGCTATGATCCGCGACATTCTGGATGAGCTGGCGGATCAGGGTGAGAGCCAGCTGGTGCAGGCGCGCCTTGAGGCAATCCTGTCGCGGGTGGCCTGTCATGGCTCGATCCGTTCCGGACGGCGCATGCGCGGCGAGGAAATGAACGCGCTCCTGCGGGAAATGGAACAGACGCCCCATTCCGGCCAGTGCAATCACGGCAGACCCACCTATGTGGAGCTCAAACTCGCGGATATCGAGCGCCTCTTTGGGCGCAGCTAAGGAAGATCTGATGGACGGCATGGAGATTGCCATCGCCAATATGAGCGCCGCAGGACCCGTCCTTTGGGCCGCCGGCGCAGGCATGCTTTTGGTGCTTGTGTTGCTGTTTCAATCGTGGCGCACGTCGGCGCGCACCGCCCGCGCACTGGAGCCCCTGAGCCAGCAGATGCACACGCTCGGGCATGTGGCGCAGCAGCTCTCTGCCGGGCAGGACGCCTTGCGCGGCAACTTGCAGACAGTGTCGGACACTCAGGCGCATGCGCAGATGCAGATCCTTCAGACCATGGAAGCGCGCCTTGGAGATGTGCAACAGCGGATGAACGACCGGCTGGCAGAAAACGCGATGAAACAGGCGCGCGCAATGTCCGAGATGCAGGAGCGCATGGCCGAGAGCCTGCACGGGAATGCCAAACGCACTGCTACCTCGCTCACCCAGTTGCAAGAACGGCTTGCGGTGATCGACAAGGCGCAGGACAATATCACGAAGCTCTCGGGCGATGTGCTTTCGCTGCAGGATATCCTGTCAAACAAGCAGACGCGGGGCGCCTTTGGTGAGATCCAGTTGAATGACATTGTCTCAAAGGCGCTGCCGAGCGATTCCTATGCATTCCAACACACGCTCTCCAATGGCAAACGCGCGGACTGCCTGATCCACTTGCCCAACCCGCCCGGGCCCATCGTGATCGACAGCAAGTTCCCGCTCGAGCCCTATGAAGCGCTGCGCGGCGCTGAAACCCAGGAGGCGCGCGCCCAAGCGGCCCGGCTCCTTAAGGGCGCGCTGCGCAAACATATCCGAGACATCGCAGAGAAATATATCCTCGAAGGGGAAACCGCCGACGGGGCGCTGATGTTTCTGCCTTCGGAGGCGGTCTATGCAGAGCTACACGCGAATTTCTCGGATGTGGTGCGCGAAGGGTTCTCGCTCAAGGTCTGGATCGTCTCGCCCACCACATGCATGGCGACGCTGAACACGATGCGGGCGATCCTGAAAGATGCCCGCATGCGCGAACAGGCGGGCGCCATTCGCCAGGAACTGGGTCTGCTGCACAAGGATGTTGAACGTCTCGGCGACCGGGTGGGCAATCTCGATCGGCATTTCGCGCAAGCCCAACGGGATATTTCCGATATCAAGATCAGCGCCGACAAGGCTGGGCGACGCGCCCAGCGGCTAGATAATTTTGACTTTGAGGACCTTAACCCAGAGAGCGTATCGCGGGTTGTTGCCCTGGAGCACCCGGGCGAATGAGACCTCTGCGCCACCGTCGCACCGCACCGGATGCGGCACTCTTGCGCGAAGCGGAGCTGCGGGCGGAGAAGGTTGTCTCGATCCTGCGGATTTTCGTCGCGCTTGGGCTCATGGTGGTCTTCTTCCTCGCGGTGGGCGAACCACCCGAGGAGATTGCTGATTTTCTGCGGGAACAGTGGATTTTCGCCGTCCTGTCGATGCTGTCCTACCTGCTCCTTGGGGTGTTCAGCCTGTGGCTTGCGCGCAGTGGGCGGTTTCGGCGCTGGATGATCTGGCCGGTGGTGACGCTGGATTGTCTGTTTATGCTGGTGAATGCCTGGGTGGGGCTTGAGAATATCTCCATGCCCGGAGCCCTAACATTCCTGTTGCCGCCGACCTGGCTGGTTCCCGTGGTGATGGCCTTCGCCGTTTTGCGGTTCAATCCTTATCTGCAGGCCTATTGTGTGGTGCTGATCGTTGCGGGTCTCGGGTATCTGAGTTTTGTGAGCGATGTGACGGTGTCACCCGACGCGATCAATCGCATCAAACATCTTGTGTCCGTGCCACCCAACATCGTGCGTCTGACCATGATCCTGCTTGCAGGCGTGGTTCTGGTGGTCGCGGCGGCGGCGCTTCGGGATCTTCTGCATCGAACCTTGATCGAGACGGAGAAGCGCCTGCTGCTGACCCGCTATCTGCCCGCTCGGTTGGCGGACCGTATTCAGGGCGAAACCCTTGCAGATGTGCGGCAGGAACAGCGGCAGGATATGGCTGTTATGTTTGTCGATATTCGCGGCTTTACCTCCTGGGCGGAGGGGCGCGATCCGGCCGAGGTTGGCGCCTTTGTCACCGAATATCGCATTCGGGTTCAGAAGGCGGCCCGCGAAACCGGCGGCATGGTCGATAAGTTTATCGGCGATGGCGCGATGCTGTTGTTTGATGGCGAGGCCGCTCCCCAACGGGCGCTTGAGTGCGCACAAAGGCTCTCGGAAGAAGTGCAGGATTGGTCTGAAACCCGGCTGAAGGCAGGGCGCAGCGCCGTGAGCGTGGGCATCGGGCTTCATTGGGGCGAGGTTTTCTCCGGTGTGGTCGGAGATGAAGACCGTCTGGAGTATACGGCCCTTGGTGATACCGTGAATATTGCCGCACGGCTTGAGCAAATGACCAAGGCCTGCGCGATGGAGATTATTGTCTCGGACGCAGTGCTTGCGGCGGCGGGGGAGCCCGCGCGCGAAGGTTGGATTGCGCTGGAGCCGGCACCATTGCGCGGGCGCAACCAGCCGCTCGCCCTCTTTGGACAGAAGGAACGCCCGCGCAGGGAGGCGTGCTGATTTGCTGTAGATCAAGGTCATCTGGCCTTCGGGCTGTCACTGTAAGCGGAGCAACAGCTTTGCAGGAGGACGCGCAAGATGACGGAGATTGCAAGCAACAAGGCAGAACAGGTGGCGTTGATGGCACGCGAGATCGAGCGGGCTGAGCCCGAGCTGCGCGCCTTCATTGCGGATATGAACGAAGATGAACAGGCCGAGCTGGTGGCCTTGGTCTGGACCGGGCGCGGTGTGTTTGAGGCCGAGGAATTCGAGCAGGCTGTTGAGACTGCCCGTCGTGAAAAGACGACTCCCACCGAGGATTACCTCCTGGCGACGCCGAACCTGGCTTATGACATCGAGGCGGGGCTTGAGGCGCTCGGTATTGATGTCACAGCGGCGGCTGAGGATGTGATGGGCCGCTAACGAATTGCGGTTGCATACAAAAAGCCCCGCCAGCGGGTGCTGGCGAGGCTATTGATAGTGTTTGCGCAGTAGGGGCGCGGCTTCAGGAGCGGTGGGACACCACCTGAAGGTGCTGCGCCAGTGCGCCGATGCGCCCCATCCAGCTGTCCACCAGCGCCGGATCGCTGGGCGCGGCGCTGACGCCGGGTGCGATCTTGCCGTTCATCGCGGCCTCAATGGCGTAGGACACCGGATAGGACACCAGACGCGCCATGGCGCTTCCGCGCTCGTCGCCCCATGCGTCCATCACATAGGTCTTGTGCCACTTGGTCTGGCCGTCTTTTTCCGCCTTGAGGTCCACACAGAGCACCACGCGATCCGGCTCGCCTTCGTCATAGGCGTTTTCGTCCCAGAACTGATCGGACATTTCCTTGAGGCGAGCATCGCCTTCGGGGCCTTCAAGCGTTTCGACTTCTTTGAAGACATCCGCCCAGGCCTCGGTCCAGCCATTCAGACGTAGGGTGCCGCGCACGAAGGTTTTGACCTTCCAGTCCTTGTCGAAGTGATACTGCTCCATGAACGGCAGACTGTCGCGGTTGGGATAAACCTCAAAGGTTTCGGGCGTCGCAAGCGGCGCGTCATAGCTCGAGATCGCATCCCAGGGGCGCGCCACGTCCAGAACCTCAAAATCGCGGATCGAGCGCGAGGGCGAGCGCAGGGCCTTCAGCACGCCGAGGGGCGACCAGCTGAACTTGTAGCGAAATGGGTTCGGGATCTTTGGGATGCCGCCGCAATAGGACAGAAAGCTGATCTCATTGTCCGCGTCGAAGGCCGGAGATTCCGCGTATTCAGCCACGAGGGCATGGGCCATCAGGTGATCGATGCCCGGATCAAGCCCGACCTCATTGACCAGCGCGACTCCGGCGTCTTTGGCCTTTTGGTCGAGGGCGCGCATCTCCGGCGAGATGTAGGAGGAGGACACAAAATGCGCCCCCTTGGAAATTGCGAGCTCGGCGAGTTCCACATGCCAGTCGCCGGGCAGCATGGAGACCACGACGTCCGCCGGGCTCAGAAGCTCCGAGAGGCGTGCAATGGAGAATTTGTGGATGTTGGTGGTCAGATCCCCAACAGCCTCGGCGGCTTTTTCGGGTGTGCGGTTCCAGACGGCGACGTCGTGACCCGCTTCGAGCAGGCGACGCAGGCCGGGAATGGCGGAGAGGCCGGTGCCGCACCAGTGAATAGTCATAGTTGTTCTCCTTGATCTGGGCAGGCTTTTCAGCCCGCCACATGTTCGTCAAAGACCGCCTTGGCCCGGCCCCAGACGCCCGCATCCAGATCGGACAGGGTCAGAAGGCTTGCCAGAAGCTGATCCGCGTAATCCTCGGAGCTTTCGGCAGGAAGCATCGAGGGGAGGTTGTCGATCGCCATTACGTCCAGGACTGGATCATTGGCAACACGTACAACCGGCGCATCCCATGTGGTTGCGCGGGAATAGACGGGGACGGGATTGTAATCGCTGTCCGGATCACAGGCTACATCCCCGATTGCGGTAAGGTTGCGCGCGGCCGTGAGCGCCTCTTTGGGCACAAAAACGGGCGTACCGGGGCGGGCAAAGATGCAGTTCAGGAACAGATCATGGTCGAGGATTTCCGGGAACGGTCCGCCGCTCGCGGTCTCGTTCATATCCCATTTGGTGACGGCAACACCCATCGCCTCGCAGAGATCCGCAGCGCCAGTGCCCACCCGACCCAGAGCGCCGATGACAATGGCCTTGGGACGGTCTGCACCGGTGGCGTCCAACTCGCGGCCGAGATCGGCCAGAAGCGCGTCCTTGTTCTTGTAGACCCCAACCGGCCCGCAGGTTTCGCCGCGCTGCTGTGCGGCCCAGGCCTTGAGCGTGACAGCAGCACCTGCATACCCGGCCCAATAGCCAAAGGCGGCGACCCTGCGGCCGGACGGATCCACCAGATACTCCAGATCATAAAGCGTCCCGCCGCCCTCGCGGAACCGGCGCAGCAGTTCCTTGCCGGAGTGCTGGCCTTTGAAAGCGTGACCAAACATGATGTGGCGATGGGGCAGTGGGGTGCCGTCGTCGGGCAGCTCCTTGAGGCCAAAGATGATGGCGTCACGCGGCGCATCGGGCCAGGCGTTTTCTGGCGCAATTTCGCAGCCTGCATCGATGTAGCCCTGAAGCGGGATGGCGCGGCTGCTGCTTTCTTCGACGGTAACGCGAATACCCGCTTCCAGAAGCGCCTTGGCCCCTGCAGGCGTCAGCCCCACGCGATCCTCGTTCAGGCGCTGTTCGGCCCGGACCCAGAGATGTGTCATAGTCTTGTTCCTTAAAGCATATCTTTGGCGCGCACAGTCTTGACGCTGTCGCGCGCGTCCATCGCCTCGATGAAGGCTCTGAGTTTTGGAAAACCTGCCAGCTTCACGCCGTCACCCTCGAGCCAGGTGCAGACCACATAGAGGTAGAAATCTGCTAGGCAGGGGGTGTCGCCGAGCACAAAAGGCCCGCGCAGCCCGTGGTTGCAGATGTACTCGCAAGAGGCGGCCATGGTCTCGGGCACCTTGCGTGCCATGTCCTTGAAGGAGGCGGGGTTGGAGGCCCAGCGGCTGCCCCGCATCTTGTGGGCGTGGTTCACATGCATGGTGGAGGCGAGGTAGAACATCACCTCGCGCATGCGCGCCTGAAGGACCGGATCCGACGGTCGCAGATCGGCGTCGGGTGCGAGGTCCGCGATAAATTCCAGGAGCGCACCGGTCTCGGTCAGGATGCCGCCCTCAACCGCCAGTGCGGGCACCCGGCCCTTGGGGTTGATCTGATGATAGGCGCGCGTGGTCTGCTGTTTCTCGGCAAAGTCGATCTTGACCGCCTCATAGGCGAGACCCGCCTCCTCGAGCGCGATGGCGACGGCGACTGAAATGGTGTTCGGGGCATAATAGAGTTGCATGTCGGACTCCTGGGCGGATCTCAGAGATGGGTGCGCGCATACTGGCGATCGGGGGCTTGGAGATGCGGGACACCGTTGAACAGCACTGGCGCATAGGTGCCGCCGATGTTGTGCAGACGGTGCAGCGAGGTGTTCATGATCGCAAGCGCGATGCGTGCTGTGGCGGCAGTATCCAATCCAAGGCACTGACGCATCACCATGGAAATCAACCCGCCGGAGGTGACCACCAGAGCAGGGCCTTCGCCTTCTGAGATCTCTGCCAAGGCGGCTTTGGTGCGGGTTTCAAAGTCGCGCCAGCTTTCGGGAGGGGTATCGATACAGTCTGCTTCCCACGCGGCAAAAACCTTTGGCAGATGGGCGACAAAGCCCTCACGCTCCTTGGGAATGGCCAGCCCGTGCTGAGCTTCCATCGCCTGTGCAAGCGTAAAGTATTCCATTTCGTTGAGGCGGGGATCACGGATGATATCACCTGCGTCGAACCCCATGGCGCGGGCGGTTTCCTCGTGCCGGGTCAGGGTACCACAATAGACGCGTGCGTAATGGTCTTTGCAGTCGCGCAGATGGTCGCCGAGCCATTGCGCTTGCTGATGGCCAAGGGGGCTCAGCTTGTCGTAGCTGGCTTCATCCCGTGCCGCGGTATTGGCCTGGCCGTGACGGACCAGTGTGATTTCTGACATGCGCGCCTCTTTGATCCCGTTGCAGAAGTACTAGGGGAGGGGCGTCCGGGTTGAAAGGGCCAAACTGCGGATGTTTGTTCCAAGGCGGGTCTGGCGCAGTTATCCTGTGCAGCTCAGGCGCGGTCGTAGCCACGTTTCAGCATCCGGTGACGGTGCCGATCCGCTGCGACAGAGGCGTCGCGCAGGTTGCCGAAGATATGGATTGTCGAGCACCCTTTCCCGCCTTTGACCCCCCACTCACGCAGGAGGGACACCTCATCAAAAAGGTTCATCGCCAACTCGATCCGGTAAAACCGGGCGGGGCGGCTTTCAGAGTGATTATAGAGCAGACAGGTCGCCATCCGGTTTTTCTACGCCAGCCGAATCACCGCTGCAAGAGCCCAAAACGCGCCTGTTGTCCGCCGAGGGTTTGGTCTCGTGCAGCAGAGTTCAACGCCAGCTCACATCCCCTAGAAAGATATATCCAGCGCCGTAGATCGTCTTGATCAGGCGCGGGTTTTTAGGATCTTCGCGCAGCTTGGTGCGCAGGCGTGAAATACGTACATCCATCGCACGATCAAAGCTGTCACCGGCTCCGCCGCCGAGCCGTTCCATCATCTGCGCGCGGGAGATCAGCCGCTTGGGGCTTTCCAGAAAGAGGCGCAGGACTTCGCCTTCGGCATGCGAAAACGCGGTCTCCTCGCCATTCTCATCCTCAAGTGCGTAGCGGTCAAAATGTGCGGTCCAGCCGGAAAACTCTGCCCGATCCCCCGTGTCGGGTTGCCCACCGCGCGAGGTGTCACGCAGGCGCACGCGGATGCGCGCGACCACTTCTGCCGGGTCAAAGGGTTTGGTGATGTAGTCGTCCGCCCCCAGTTCCAGCCCCGTGACTCGATCCTGGACCTGTGCACGCCCCGAGATGATGATCACGCTTGCGCCCTGCTCAAGTGCCAGCCGGTGTACCAGCGCCAAACCATCGGTATCTGGCAGCGACAGGTCCACAAGGCAGACATCGGGAGTCACCCGCTTGAGCGCGGCCTCGAAATCGCGGGCGCGTGAAAAGCTCTGGGTGCGATACCCGGCATCCTCCAGCGTCTCGGTCAGCAGCTGGCGGATTTCGGGCTCGTCATCGAGAATGGTGACAAGCGGAGAGGCATTGGCATCAGGCATGGTCGGCCTTTTGTTGCAGGAGCGCCATCAGATGCGCGCTTTCAAAGGGTTTTGGCAAGAGTGGCGCCAGAGTGAGGGCCGCGCGATAGAGCGGATCGGTATGCGGCAACGAGGTCATCAGTACCACGGGTGGCGCATCCGGCCCCAGCCGGGTGCAGAGATCGACGCCGGTGGCATCGCCTTCCAGTTTGATGTCCGACAGGATCAGTGCAATCCCTTCGACATCCGCCAAAAGCGCAACGGCCTCATCAACGCTGGTGGCCTCGATGACGGAGTATCCAAGATCCATCAGCACCTGACGATAGGTCGCCCGAAGCGTGTCGCTGTCTTCGACCAGAAGGGCAATGCCGCCGGCCGCCATCGGCGCTGGGCGGTAGGGCAGGCGCAGCGTCACCATCGCGCCGGAGACGGTGTTGCTGATGCGGATGTCCCCCCCGGCGGATTTCACCATGTCATAGACCATCGACAACCCCAGCCCCGAGCCCTCTTGCCCCTTGGTGGTGAAAAACGGGTTGAGCGCATTCTCAAGCGCTTGCACTGAAAAGCCGGGGCCTGTGTCGCTTACGGAGAATTCGATCCAGGTCTGCCCGACCAGATGCGCGGCAACCGTGATCTGGCCGCTGGTGCCGCAGGCGTCGCGCGCATTCAAAATCAGGTTCAAAAGCGCGTCCTGCAGCCGCCCCGGATCCAAAAGGACCGGCCCCTCGCTTGTGTTGTCCAGCACGCTGAGACCGATGCCCTGTGGTAGTGACGGCGTGGCGAGGATCTTCATCTCGTCCAAGAGCGCGTGCAGGTCGGTGGCTTGCGGGCGCAGGCCACGGTGACTGGTCATTTCAGCCATCCGATCCAAGAGCCGCCCGCCGCGCCGCGCGGCTGACAGGGTGGCCTCCACGAGCTCGCCCGCGCCTTCGGGCAGGGTCATCCGATCAAGGCGTGTCTGCATTCCGAGGATGATGGTCAGAAGGTTGGAGAAATCATGCGCAAGCCCGCTGGTCATCTGCGCGGCGATCTCGCGCTTGCGGGCCTGTTGCAGGGCCACGCGGGTCTGGGTTTCCTCGGTCACATCCATCGACAGGATGAACACCCCGCCTTCGTTGTCGGGCGTAAACGCCACGCGCAGGCGGCGGCTGTCCTGATCCTCGGTGAACTCAAACACCGGGCTTTCACCCTGGTAGGCCGCCGAGAGGTGCGGTGCGATGCGGGCATAGGCGGCGGACCCGAGCGCCTCGGCAATATGCTGGCCGAGAATGTCGGAGGGGCGGCCGGGAAACACTTTGCTCAAACGTCCGTTGGTAAAGGTATAATGCCCGTCCGCATCCACATGCGCGATATGGGCGGGCATCATTTCGGTCGTGAGCCGGGTGCGGGCCTCGGTCTGCGTCAGCTGGCGCTGGGTCTCTTCAAGTGTGGTGATCGTGGCTGCAAGCTTTCGGTTGGTGGCCGAGAGCTCTTCTGTGTAGCTCATCACCTGATCCGAGAGCTCCTCGGAGCGGGCGCGGAGCAATTCTTCAACCCGCTTGGTGCGGGTGATGTCGGTGTAGACCGTGACCCAGCCCCCCTCCGGAAGAGGCGCGCCCTCGATCGAAATCACATGGCCATTGGCACGCTGGCGCTCGACGTAATGGGGCACAAAGGCGCGGGCCTGTTCCACCCGCAGCTGCACAAACGAATCGATGTCATCAATGGGGCCATAGTCGCCCTGTACCGCGATAAAGCGGATGGTGTCTTCGAACGTCGCGCCCTCTTGCACCAATTCGGGCGGCAGTGAAAACATTTCCTGAAAGCGATGGTTGCAGGCCGCAAGGCGCAGGTTGCGGTCGTAGATCGACATGGCCTGCGCAATGAGGTTCAGGCCTGCGTCGATCATCGCCATGCGTTGTGCCGTGTTCTGTTTCATACGTGCTCCCCGCCTCTTGGCTAACAGCTTGTGGCGCATTGGCAAAGTGGCTTGTGATTGCGCCCCTGAGGGTGGTCCGACAGGAATTGCAGATCGATCACCCGGGGCTGTTACAATTTGAAAGGTTTCAGAAATCATCGCGAAAAACTTGCTTTGTTACAAAGGAGCCGTCCTAATGCGGACATAAGGATCGCAGCCTGCACCTGTGGGTGAAGCGATCAATCCGGTCGAGGAGGACCGGATATGGGAGGAGTAAATACGTGTCTCAGACCGCTGCGCAGACATCGTCTGGCGCCGGGCAGCTTATGTCTGTTCCGGCCCTGCTGGAGAGAAACGCAACTGTCCATGCCAACCGCCCGGCCTACCGGGAAAAAGAGTTTGGCATCTGGCAAAGTTGGACCTGGAAAGAAACCGCCGAGGAAATCGAGGCGCTGGCGCTTGGGTTGATGAATCTTGGTGTGGCCGAGGGAGATTTCATTGCTATCATCGGACGCAACCGGCCATCGCTCTATTGGTCGATGGTGGCGGCACAGAGCGTCGGTGCAGTGCCGGTGCCGGTCTATCAGGACTCAAGTGCCGAGGAGATGGCCTATGTGCTGGATCACTGCGGTGCGGCCTATGTGATTGCGGGCGATCAGGAACAGGTCGACAAGGTGCTGGAGGTTCAGGACACGCTGACCAACCTCAAGCATATGATCTATGTGGACCCCAAGGGTCTGCGCAAATACGACCACCACCAGCTGCATCAATACAGCCACGTGCAGGAACAGGGCCGCGCCGCGCGCGATGAGCTCAGCTCGGATCTTGCGGCGCGTAAGGCGAAGCTCACGTATGATAGCACCTGCGTGATGCTCTATACGTCGGGCACCACGGGGCGCCCCAAGGGCGTTGTGCTGTCCAATCGCAACGTGATCGAGAGCGCCAAGAACGCCAGCACCTTTGACAAGCTCACCGAGAATGAAGACATCCTGTCCTACCTGCCAATGGCTTGGGTCGGGGATTTCATCTTCTCGCTGGGACAGTCCTACTGGTGCGGGTTCTGCGTCAATTGCCCCGAGAGCGAAGACACCATGATGACCGATCTGCGTGAGATCGGCCCAACTTATTTCTTTGCACCGCCGCGCGTGTTTGAGGGTCAGCTCACCAATGTGATGATCCGCATGGAAGACGCGGGTAAGCTCAAGCAGAAGATGTTTCATCACTTCTTGGCCCATGCCAAGAAAGTCGGCGGCCTGATCCTGGATGGCAAACCTGTCGGCATGATGGATCGCCTGAAGTATCGCCTTGGGGATCTCTTGGTTTACGGTCCCCTGAAGGATACGCTTGGCTATGGTCGCATTCGCGTCGGCTACACCGCCGGTGAGGCGATTGGACCGGAGATTTTTGATTTCTACCGCTCGCTGGGGATCAATCTCAAACAGCTTTATGGTCAGACAGAGGCCACGGTGTTCATTACTGTGCAGCCTGATGGCGAAGTGCGCGCGGATACGGTGGGCGTGCCCGCACCGGATGTGGAGATCAAGATCGACGACAAGGGTGAGATCCACTACCGCTCGCCGGGGACCTTTGTGGAATACTACAAGAATGCGGAATCCACCGCTTCGACAAAGGACGCCGAGGGCTGGGTCGCCACGGGTGATGCGGGCTTTATCGAGGAAAGCTCCGGCCATCTGCGGATCATCGACCGCGCCAAGGATGTCGGCAAAATGGCCAGCGGCGCGATGTTTGCGCCCAAGTACGTCGAGAACAAGCTGAAGTTCTATCCTGACATTCTCGAGGCCGTGCTATTTGGCAACGGCCGGGATCGCTGTGTGGCCTTTATCAACATCGACCTCACGGCGGTGGGCAACTGGGCAGAGCGCAACAATATTGCCTACGCCTCCTATCAGGAGCTCGCAGGCCACCCGCGCGTGCTGGAGACCATCCGCAACCATGTTGAGGCGGTGAATGTCTCAGTCGCGCAGGATGAGATGCTGTCTGGCTGTCAGGTGCATCGCTTCGTGGTGCTACACAAGGAGCTCGATGCCGATGATGGCGAGATGACCCGCACCCGCAAGGTGCGCCGTCGCATCGTCGAGGAGAAATTCGCCGACATTATTGCCGCGCTTTATGATGGTTCCGAGCAGATCTCGACCCGGACCGAAGTGACATATGAAGACGGTCGCAAAGGCGCGATCAGTGCAACGCTGACCTGTGTGGATGCGAAGGTGCAATCGCCCATGGCGCAGCAGGTGGCAGCGGAATGACGGCTCTGACGACGCTTGTGCAGGCTTGCTGCACATCGCCCCGCCCGCCGTCCCATCTGGCGCGAAATTCCAAAGGAGTGGCCCATGCTTGATGCGGCTGACAGCTATGTGACCGAGGATGGCCGCACCATTGGCGGCGTGGTCATGGAGATGAAAAACATCACCCTGCGCTTTGGCGGCGTCGTGGCGATCAAGGACATCTCTTTTGACATCCGCGAAGGTGAAATCCGTGCGATTATCGGCCCCAACGGGGCGGGTAAGTCCTCCATGCTGAACGTCATCTCGGGGTTCTATGTCCCCCAGGAGGGCGAAGTCTGGTTCCACGGCGCCAAGCGCCCGCCGATGAAACCTTATGAGGTGGCTCGGCAGGGCATTGCGCGGACGTTCCAGAACATCGCGCTGTTTGACGGTATGAGCGTGCTCGACAACGTGATGACGGGGCGGCTCAATTACATGAAGGCCGGCATGTTCCAGCAGGCTTTCTGGAAGGGACGCGCTGAAAAGGAAGAGGTCGAAAACCGCGAGGTCGTGGAAAAGATCATCGATTTCCTTGAAATTCAGGCGATCCGCAAAACGCCCGTCGCCCGTCTGCCCTACGGTTTGAAAAAACGCGTCGAGCTTGCGCGCGCCCTGGCGGCCGAGCCGAAGCTGTTGCTTTTGGACGAGCCGATGGCCGGTATGAACGTCGAGGAAAAGGAGGACATGTCCCGCTTTATTCTCGATGTGAACGACGAGTTTGGCACAACCATCGCCCTGATCGAACACGACATGGGCGTTGTGATGGATCTCTCGGATCGCGTGGTGGTGATGGATTACGGCAAGAAGATTGGTGACGGCACCCCGGACGAAGTGCGCAACAATCAAGACGTTATCGACGCCTATCTGGGAGTCTCCCATGACTGATTTCTTCCGCGCAACTGCAATGAACAAGGAGGCGCACCATGCCTGATCAACTGATCTTTGCCATGGAGGTGACGCTCAACGGTCTGATGGCGGGGGTGCTTTATGCGCTGGTCGCGCTGGGCTTCGTGCTGATCTACAAGGCCTCGGGCATTTTCAATTACGCGCAAGGTGTTATGGCGCTATTTGCGGCGATGACCCTTGTCGGGATCATGCAGGGGCAGGTGCCCTTTTCCCATCTGATCAACGCGGTCTTTGGCGGCCATATCACCCACTTTGGATGGACAGTCCCATCCTTCGTGGCAATCATGATGACTGTCGCGGTCATGGTGTTGCTGGCGTGGCTTGTGCAGGTCCTGGTGATGAAACACCTCGTCGGCCAGGAACCGATTATCCTGTTCATGGCGACCATCGGGCTGGCCTATTTCCTCGAAGGCGTGGCGGACCTCATGTGGGGTTCCGAGATCAAGACGCTCGATGTGGGGCTGCCGCAGGGGATCAACCTCTGGATCGATGAGACCACCTTCGGGATCTTTGGCTACGGCTTCTTCATCGACAACCTCGATATCGTGGCGACGGTAATTGCCGCGCTGCTGGTTACCGGGCTTGTGCTCTTTAGTCAGTACACCAAGCAGGGCCGTGCGATGCGCGCGGTGGCGGATGATCACCAGGCAGCGCTGTCGGTCGGCATTTCGCTCAACTACATCTGGGTGCTGGTCTGGTCGGTTGCCGGGTTCGTCGCACTGGTCGCGGGCATCATGTGGGGCACCAAATCCGGCGTCCAGTTCTCCTTGTCGCTGATCGCGCTTAAGGCGCTGCCTGTTCTGATGCTCGGGGGCTTCACCTCGATCCCCGGTGCGATCGTTGGCGGCTTGATCATCGGGGTCGGAGAGAAGCTCTTTGAATTCCTGATCGGCCCCATGGTTGGCGGTGCAACCGAGAACTGGTTCGCCTATGTGCTGGCGCTGATCTTCCTGGTGTTCCGTCCGCAAGGCCTCTTTGGCGAGAAGATCATTGAACGCGTCTGAGGCTCATATCCTCCCCACCTCCGGTGGCATGCAGGCTCAGCCCTGCATCCGCTGGAAGGCGGCGATGACCACTGCGGCTACAACCGTGACGGCCAGTGTGAGGGCGATGGTGATGTCTCCGATGAGCCTGCCGATGAGGAAGGTGATCATGGCGGCGCCACAGAGTCCCACCAGAACCAGCCCCCAAAAGAACGACATGTCCTGGGGCTCAACGCTGTCCGAATGCGGAGCCGCTGCAGGTGCTGCGCGGCGCGTGGGCGCGGGGGCGGCAGGGCGCGACCTTGGCCGCGCCGCTTGCGAACGCGTTGCCGTGGTGCGGGGTCGCGGTCCGGTGGGCTCCACCTCCGCGTCTTCCACCACTGACAGCAGTTTCGACCGGGCGTCCCTGTATTGGGCGTCGGTCAGATCTCCTCGCTTCCGTGCAGCCTCCAGCTGCCGGAGTCTCTCCAGCATTACGGTCATTTCACCCACTCACTTTTCCCACGCAAAATTTGCCGGGGAGATTGGGGCAAAATGTGGCGAAACCCGGATATCTGACGAAATGGTTAACGTGGGAGGCCGCGCATGGCCAAGCTGATTTCCATTCTGAATGTCATTGCATGGTCTGGATTCTGGGCCTTTGGCTATCTCGCCCTGACAGGCGAGGGCTACACCGGCGGGCAGGTTACTGTGGCGACGCTCTTGGCGGCACTCGGTCTGTTTGCAGGCATCTTTGCCTATCTGAAACTGGTGCGGATATCGGAGCGGAAAGGCTACGCCAAACCCTCCAATCGCATGACCAGAACCCAGCGCGATGACGCGCAGTCCAAATGGGGAGAGGTCTGATGCAAAACGATAAATTCAAAGAAGGGAGCCTCTGAGCCATGTTCTATCGTGAAGCCGGGGATTTCAAACTCTCCTATGTCGAGGACAGTCAGACTTTTCCGATCAAATTCGATCGCTACCGCTACTATGCGGTGCTCGCTCTGGCCTTTGGCGTGGTGCCTTTTGTAGTCAATGACTATTGGGTCAATGCGATCCTCTTGCCCTTCCTCATCTATGCGATTGCGGCGATTGGGTTGAATATCCTTGTTGGTTACTGCGGGCAGGTGTCGCTGGGCACCGGGGGCTTCATGGCGGTTGGGGCCTATGCCTGCTACAAGCTGATGACAGCCTTTCCCGAAGTGTCCATGTTTATCCATGTTCTGCTTGCAGGCGGAATCACCGCGCTGGTCTGCGTGCTCTTTGGTTTGCCCAGTTTGCGCATCAAGGGATTTTATCTGGCGGTGGCCACATTGGCGGCGCAGTTCTTCCTGGTCTGGCTCTTCAACCGCGTGCCGTGGTTTTACAACTATTCCGCTTCTGGCCAGATCAACGCGCCCGAGCGTGACGTATTTGGCATCATCATCACCGGCCCCAATGCACCGGCCTGGGCGACCTATCTGTTCTGCCTGATTTTCCTGACCTTCTGCGCCATCGTGGCCCGCAACCTGACCCGCGGCACCCAGGGGCGGACGTGGATGGCGATCCGGGACATGGATATCGCGGCCGAAATCATCGGGGTGAACCCTTTGAAGGCAAAAATGACGGCCTTTGCGGTCTCGGGCTTCTTTGTCGGGATCTCGGGCGCGCTGTTCTTCGCGGTCTACCTCGGGGCGGTCGAAGTGGGCGAGGCCTTTGGCATCAACAAGTCGTTCCTTGTCCTCTTCATGGTCATCATTGGCGGCTTGGGCTCGATCTTTGGCTCTTTTGCGGGCGCCGCGTTCCTGGTGCTGCTGCCGGTGATCCTGAAGGTCGTAGGCGTGGATTGGCTGGGTTGGCCGACGGACATCGTCGCACATTTCCAGCTGGTGATCGTGGGTGCGCTGATCATCACGTTCCTTATCCTGGAGCCACACGGCCTTGCGCAGCTCTGGCGCGTCGCCAAGGAGAAACTGCGGCTCTGGCCCTTCCCGCACTAGGGAAGGCGACCAAGACATTCGCCGGGGGCGGCAAGAGGAGGTCGGCCCCGACCTAAAACACATCGGAAAAATTCAGGGAGGATGACACCCGATGAAACTGAAACTGACAAGCGTGGCGCTGAGCGCACTGATCGCAGCAAGCCCGGCAATGGCCGATCTGGTATTCCCCGATCTCAGCTATCGCACAGGCCCCTATGCGGCAGGCGGCATTCCGTTCTCCGACGGCTACAACGACTATTTCACTCTGGTGAACGAGCGTGACGGTGGCATCGGCGGCGTCAAGGCACGCGTGATCGAATGTGAGACCGGCTACAACACCGAAAAAGGTGTGGAATGCTATGAATCCACCAAGGGCGAAGGCGCTCTGGTCTATCAGCCGCTCTCCACCGGGATCACCTATCAGCTGATCCCCAAAGTGACCGCCGATGGCATCCCGCTTCACACAATGGGCTACGGTCGGACCTCGGCCGCCAACGGCAAGGTGTTCTCTAACGTCTTCAACTATCCCGCCAACTACTGGGACGGGGCTTCGGGTGTGATCAACTACCTGCTCGAAGAAAATGGCGGCGACCTGAACGGAAAGAAGATCGCGCTGGTCTATCACAACTCTGCCTATGGCAAAGAGCCGATCCGCACGCTGGAAGAGCTCTCCAAGAAGCACGGGTTTGAGCTGAGCCTGCTGCCGGTTGATCACCCGGGTCAGGAACAGAAATCGCAGTGGCTTCAGATCCGCCGCGACCGTCCCGACAATGTTGTGATGTGGGGCTGGGGCGTGATGAACCAGGTGGCAATTCAAGAAGCCTCCAACATCCGCTTCCCGATGGAAAACTTCATCGGCGTCTGGTGGTCCGGCGCTGAGCACGACGTGATGGCCGCTGGCGACAAGGCGGATGGCTATAAGGCCGTGACCTTCCACAACGTTGGTCGTGACTTCCCGATCTTTGAAGACATCCAGACGCATGTCGTCGACAAGGGTCTTGCGGCAGGCGCTGGCGATCAGATCGGCAACGTTCTCTATAACCGCGGCATGTATGCGGCGATGCTTGCTGTCGAAGCAGCCAAGACCGCACAGGAGATCCACGGGACTGCCGAAATTGACGCCTCTATGATGCGTGACGGGATGGAAGCGCTCTCCATCACGGCTGAAAAGATGAACGCGCTTGGTATGCCGAACTTTGGTCCGTCCTTCGATGTCAGCTGTGAAAACCACGGCGGCCCCGGTCTCGTGGGTGTGACCCAGTGGGACGCGGAGACCCAGACCTGGTCGCTGGTTTCGGGCTTTAACCCGACTGACCAAGAGGTGATCGACGCTCTGGTGGCCGAAGACTCCGCATCCTATGCGGCGGAGAACAACATCGAAGAGCGCTGCAACTAAGGCGCCTCTCGCGCCGGGGCGTCTTGCTCCGGCGCGGTTCAGGAAACTTACCCGATGTGGCGGCATGCGCCACATCTGATCCGTCCCAAGCGGACGCTGGCAAAGGATAGCTTTCAACATGCTGGATGCGGCCAACTCCACAGACGTGCAGGCGGAGACACTGCTTGAGGTCAACAACATCGAGGTGATCTACAACCACGTGATCCTCGTGCTGAAAGGCGTGAGCCTGAACGTGCCCAAGGGCGGCATCACCGCGCTGCTCGGCGGCAACGGAGCGGGCAAGACCACGACTCTGAAGGCGATTTCCAACCTGCTTCACTCCGAGCGTGGTGAAGTGACCAAGGGCTCTGTCCGCTATCGTGGCAGAGACGTTCACGAGCAGGATCCGGCGGAGCTGGTGAAAACCGGCGTTATTCAGGTGATGGAAGGCCGCCATTGCTTTGAACACCTGACAGTAGAGGAAAACCTCCTGACGGGCGCCTACACGCGCGGCGACAGCAACGCCAAGATCCAAGAGGATCTGGAACTGGTCTACACTTATTTCCCGCGCCTCAAGGAACGGCGCAAAAGCCAGGCGGGCTATACCTCGGGCGGGGAGCAGCAGATGGTTGCGATGGGCCGCGCCCTCATGAGCCGTCCCGAGACGATCCTTCTGGATGAGCCGTCCATGGGGCTAGCACCGCAGCTCGTAGAGCAGATCTTTGAGATCGTGAAGTCGATCAACGAGAACGAAGGCGTGACCTTCCTTCTGGCGGAACAGAACACCAATGTGGCGCTGCGCTATGCCCACTACGGCTACATCCTGGAATCCGGCCGTGTGGTGATGGATGGCCCCGCTGCCGAGCTGCGCGAAAACCCGGATGTGAAAGAATTCTATCTCGGCATGTCCGATGAAGGCCGCAAGAGCTTTCGCGATGTGCGGTCCTATCGCCGTCGCAAACGGTGGTTGAGCTGAGGCGGGGAGGGACGACATGACCTATTTCGACAAATTGGAAACCCGAAGCGCCGAGGAACGGGCGGCAGATCTGGCGACTTTGTTGCCCGAACAGATCGCCCGCGCCAAGGCCGCCCCGGGCTTTGCAACACAGCTTGCGGATGTGGATCCTAAAAAGATCACCTCGGTCTCAGCCCTTGCAGAGCTCCCGGTGCTGCGCAAATCCGACCTGAGTGCCGCCCAGTCGGCCAAGCCTCCGTTTGGCGGGTTTACCGTGAAACCCGCGCATGGGTTTGCGCATATCTTTCAATCTCCCGGACCGATCTATGAACCGGGTGGCGTAGATCACGACTGGTGGCGCATGGGGCGTTTCCTGCACGCGGCAGGGGTCGGCGAACGCGATGTGGTGCAGAATTGTTTTGGCTACCACCTGACACCGGCAGGCATGATCTTTGAAAATGGCGCACGCGCAGTTGGGGCTGCGGTTCTGCCCGCGGGCACCGGCCAGACCGAACTCCAGGTCACGGCCGCTCGCGATGTCGGAGCCACCACATATGCTGGCACCCCGGACTACCTCAAGGTGATCCTCGACAAGGCCGAGGAAATGGGCGTTGAGCTGGGCTTCAAGAAGGCAGCTGTTGGCGGTGGTGCGCTGTTTCCGAGCCTGCGTCAGGAATATGCTGATCGCGGTATCTCTTGCCTTCAGTGTTACGCGACTGCGGATCTGGGCAACATCGCTTATGAGAGCGCCGCCATGGAAGGCATGATCGTCGACGAGCAGGTCATCGTCGAGATCGTTACCCCCGGAACCGGCACCCCGGTTGCGCCCGGCGAAGTGGGCGAGGTCGTGGTGACAACGCTCAACCGAGACTACCCGCTGATCCGGTTTGCGACCGGCGACATGAGTGCGGTGATGCCCGGTCAGAGCCCCTGCGGGCGCACCAATATGCGCATCAAAGGATGGATGGGTCGTGCCGATCAGACGACCAAGATCAAAGGCATGTTTGTCCGCCCAGAGCAGGTTGCGGCCCTGGTCGACAAACACGACGAGATCGTGAAGGCGCGGGTCGTTGCTTCGCGCAATGGCGAAATGGACGTGATGACGGTGCGTATCGAGGCCAATGGCGGCGACGAGATCACGTTTGCCCGCTCGGTGGTCGATGTCCTCAAATTGAAAGGCACGGTCGATATCGTCACACCCGGCTCTTTGCCCAAGGACGGGTTGGTGATCGAAGATCAGCGCAGCTACGACTGAGCCAAACAGATATGATCCAAGTGAGCCGCCGTTGCCGACATGCCGTCGCAGCGGCGGCTTTGCGCTGGAATTTCCGACAAAAATGCTTGAAACAGGGCCGACTCGTTATGAAGGCCGCATGAATGACGCACGCAAGCCAGACCCAAGCGCCAGCTCCTCGCCGTAAAACCTCTGCGCGCATCAAAGGCGCGCGGCGGTTCCAGGTGGTGGCATGGGTGGTGGCAATCGCGTGCCTTTTGCCGATGGCTGCAGTCGCGATCGCAGCCCTGACGGGCGGGGTGGAGACGATCACGCATCTTGGCCAAACCGTGCTGCCCCGCTACGCGCGCACAACGGTGTATCTGGTACTGCTGGTGTCACTTGGGACCTTTTCCATCGGGGTCGGGGCCGCGTGGCTGGTGACAATGACGCGCTTTCCCGGTGCACGGTTCTTTGAGATCGCGCTGGTACTGCCCCTGGCTTTTCCGGCTTATGTGCTGGCTTATGGCTATACGTTCCTTCTCGATCATCCGGGCATCGTGCAGACAACTTTGCGCGAGGTGACAGGCTGGGGGCCGCGAGACTACTGGTTCCCTGAAATCCGCTCGCTTGGGGGGGCGGCGCTGATGCTTGTTCTGGTGCTCTACCCCTATGTCTATCTTCTGGCGCGCGCCGCCTTCCTGCAACAAAGCGCCTCTGCATTCCTCGCGGCGCGGGCGCTTGGCGACAGCTCGTGGCGAGCGTTCTGGCGTGTGAGCCTGCCAATGGCACGCCCTGCGGTGGCTTCGGGTGTTCTCTTGACGGTGATGGAGACCATCGCAGACTATGGCACGGTCGCCTACTTCGGGGTGCAGACCTTTGCTACGGGTATCTACACCAGCTGGTTTTCGATGGCGGATCGCGCCGGTGCGGCGCAGTTGGCGCTATGCTTGTTGGGGTTTGCGCTGATGCTTGCGGTTGCAGAGCGCATCAGTCGTGGCCGCGCCCGCTATCACCACGCAGGCAAGCAACAGGCTGCTTTGCCCCCGGCCACGCTGTCGCGGGGAAAAGCGGCAGGGGCAATCATCCTCTGCGCGCTGCCGGTTGTGTTTGGGTTCCTCGTGCCGCTCATAAGCTTGACCCTGATGGGATTGAACTCGGAGCAGAACCTCTTGAGCCGCCGCTATATTTCCTTCATCACCAACTCGTTGACCTTGGCCAGCACGGCTGCCGTGGTCACGCTTCTGGCTGCAGTCTGCCTTGGGTTTTATCAACGTCTGAAACCGGGACGCCTGTCGAGCACGGCGGCCAATGTTTCGCGGCTCGGCTATGCGGTGCCCGGTGGTGTGATCGCGGTTGGTCTCATGGTGCCATTTGCCGCCTTCGACAATGCGCTTGATGCTTGGATGCAGGCCAATTTCGGCCTGCGTACCGGGCTTTTGGTGACGGGCTCGATCTGGCTCTTGGTGGTGGCCTATATGGTGCGCTTCATGGCGGCCGCGCTTGGCGCATATGAGGGCGGACAGGCGACAGTACATGCAAATATGGATGCAGCGGCACGGTCATTGGGGCAGAGCCCATTGGGCATGCTGCGCCGCGTGCATCTGCCGATCCTGACACCCAGCCTTTTGACAGCCTTGCTGATAGTTTTTGTGGACGTGATGAAGGAGCTGCCCGCGACTTTGATCATGCGCCCCTTCAACTTCGACACTCTTGCGGTGCAGGCGCATCGGTTAGCGGCGGATGAGCGGCTCGAGGGCGCGGCGGTGCCCTCTCTTGTGATCATGGCCGTTGGACTGTTGCCCGTGATCCTGGTGTGTCGTCAGGTCCGGCGGCGCAGTTAGGCCCTAGCTGCCGGTCCACCAGGCCTCGATCTGGTCGTGGCTGATCCGCTGCTCGGGCCCCAGCGCCACCAGGAGGGTTTCATTGGCGTCGCAGCGGCGGGCTTCGACATGTCGGCCAACGATATGGAGCTGGTAAGCCCCGCCGGAAGTCAGCACAAAACCTTTCATGCGATAGAGCCCCTCCGGGCGCTCCGCGAGCTTGTCGCCGAGGGCGCGGCGGTCGATGACTTCGGTGCTGCGGTGATGCCAGCTGACGTAGCCGGGATGGGAAACGGTGCTTTTGCTGCGTGGAAGCGGCGTGATGTCGAATAGCAGACGAGAGAGTTCGATGTCAGATGTCAGCGTGGGCGTGCGAGCGCCGAGTGCGCCGAGTGCCGCGATGACGCCGTCATCACTCTCGTGTTCTAGCTTGCTCACCAGTACCAGGTCCGCCGCACAGATCTGCTGCGTGACCTGTGGCTTCAACAAGGGGTCGTCCATGAGTGTGGAGAAATTCGAACCATCCACAACCGTAACAATGCCCGCATAGCTCAGGCGGCTGTCATTTAGCAGCGCATTGGCGATGGCCACGGGTTCGGCCACACCGCTGGTTTCGATCAGGATGTGATCCGGTGGCTCAGCACGAGACACAAGGTCATTCACACTCAGTGCAAGATCATCTCCCAGCGAGCAGCACACGCAGCCATTGGTGAGCGCGACGCTGTCGACAGTCTTGTTCGAGATCAGGGCCTCGTCGATGTTGATGCTGCCAAAGTCATTGATCAAGACAGAGAGGCGCAGCCCGTGATCCTCGCCGAGCAGCGAGTTGATCAATGTGGTCTTTCCTGCTCCGAGATAACCGCTGATGATTGTGACAGGAATACGCATCAAACCCTATCCCCGCGCATTGAATGCAACGTATTCAGCATCTCAGCCGAGCTCCCTATTGTGTGCAACTGCAAACTCTGTGGCTCGCTGGGAGCGATTCCATAGAGGTTGGGGGGGCGATGGTCCAGCCCCACCTTGGCGCCGCGCGCGGGACATAGGCCCGCCCGCGCGCTTGCCCCCTGATTTTGCATGATAATTAAACGGCGGTTCAATTTTCTCATTTGCAAGAGGGCGTCGCCCCTTAGAGGTGCTGGATGGGTCAAGTTGCGCTTCTGACGCGAATTTTGGCGATTCGCGACCGTTGCGACGGTCGTTTGTGTTGTTGCGAGCGGAAACGAAAAAGGGCGCAGCAATTGCCGCGCCCTTTGACATAACGTGGGGAACGATTATTCCCAGCCAACCTCGTTAAAGATCTTCTGTGCGGTCGGCACGTTCTTGGCGACCTTGGAGAGGTCCACGTCGTCGGCCTTGAACTCGCCGAGCTGTGCAACGCTTTCCGACTTGCTGACGCCCGGGACCGCCGGGAATTCATCGTTGCCGCCGGAGAAATATTCCTGCGCCTGATCGGAAGCCAGGTACTCGAGGAATTTGATGGCGTTCTCACGGTTCGGTGCATGTGCTGCAACACCGGCGCCGGAGAGGTTCATGTGGGCGCCTTCAGCGTCCTGAGCCGGGAAGGCGACGCCGATCTTCTCGATCTCAGCCGAGAGGCCTTTGACGTCTTTGCGCAGGGCACGGGCAAAATAATAGGTGTTTGCAATCGACACGTCGCACTCGCCGGAGATCAGGCCGCGTAGCTGGTCGGTATCGCCACCCTGCGGATCGCGGGCAAAGTTTGCGACGATGCCTTCTGCCCAATCGCGTGCCGCCTCTTCACCGTGGTTCTCGATGATGGCCGACAGCAGGGTCTGGGAGTAGACATTGGAAGACGATCGGTGGCAGACCATGCCTTTGTATTCGGGCTTGGCAAGATCCATGTAGTCTGCGGGCGGGTTGGCCACGTCAGTCTTGTCATAGAAGACGATGCGGGCACGCTGAGAGAAACCAAACCACTGGTTGTCGCTATCTTGCAGGTTGGCGGGGATGCGCTCTTCAAGAATGTCGCTGTCGATGGACTGAAGCACACCGGCGTTCTTCGCGCGCTCAAGGCGGGAGGTGTCGACGGTGATCAGAACATCCGCAGGAGAGTTGGCCCCTTCGGCCTGCATGCGCGCGACCAGCTCATCGGCTTTGCCTTCGATGCGGTTGATGGTGATACCGGTAGCCTCTTCAAAGTCGGTGTAGAGGCGTTCGTCGGTGTCGTAATGGCGGGACGAGTACAGGTTCACAACCCCGTCAGCAACGGCGGTCGTAGCAAGGCTCGCGGCGATTACGGTAGTGAAGACTTTGATTTTCATTCGATTTCCATCCTCGTGAATGTCGCTAGTCCCTGGGTGACGCTCGCTCGGCCAATTCCCAAGTTGTTTAGTCAATTACTATATTGGGCGCGAAAGAAAAGGGGGTATCCGATAAATTCAGTCAGAAAATTTCTGCGGCCGGCCAATTTAGGCGCGGTCGAGTGTCGCAGCCACGCGGATACGGAGGCTCCGGGCGGCTTGAGTGTAAGGCTGGAGAATGGAGTTTCGGTCGAGATCGGGGATGTGCGCCGAGTCGTGCGGCGGGTATTGGTTGGTGTGAGAACCAAACCCAAAAACAAAAAACCGCATCCTGAGATGCGGTTTTTCGGAGCCTTCAAAGAGGCATCATGTGCTAAGTGCTCAGCCTTGGCGTGCTTTGAACTTGCGCTGCGTCTTGTTGATGACGTAAACGCGGCCCTTGCGACGCACAACCCGGCAGTCACGGTGCCGGTTCTTCAGCGAGCGGAGCGAGTTCTTGACCTTCATGGTCTCTCTCCTTTTCTGCGGCGCGAACCAGCGCCTGGGTTAGCGGGGCGTCCTGGACCGCAGTCCAAAACAGCGAAATCATGGTGGGCGGTACAAGGATCGAACTTGTGACCCCTTCGATGTCAACGAAGTGCTCTACCGCTGAGCTAACCGCCCATGATGCCAACTCAAAACTACGCCGATTGGCGCATCGCTTCGCGTCGGTGAAGGGGTCTATAAAAGGAGTCGATTGTGGGTGCAAGAGCTTTTGCCACAGAAATATAAACTCTATGCTGGGAATCTCAGGCAAGAGGGCGGAGTGGGCATGTCAGGTCAGGCATATTCTATCGAAATGCCGCAAGGGTGGCAGTCACCGGTGGTGATTGCGTCGCCTCACAGCGGATCGAATTACCCAAAAACCTTTGTTTCTCAGTCGATTCTGGACGCAAACCGGCTGCGCAGTAGTGAAGATGCCTTTGTCGATCAGTTGTTCGCAGCTGCCCCGAGGCTCGGCATGCCATTGCTGACAGCCAAAATGCCCAGAGCCTATGTGGATCTCAATCGCTCCTCCGATGAGCTTGATCCGGCCTTGATCGAAGGGGCGCGCCGGCGTGGACAGAATCCCCGAATTGCCTCGGGGCTTGGCGTGATTCCCCGCGTGGTCGCGAATGGGCGCGAGATCTATCGCGGAAAAATCCCGATGGATGAAGCCGTGGCGCGAATCGACGACTATTGGGTCCCCTACCATGCAGCGCTACAGAGGTTGCTGGATGCCTCCCATACGCGGTTTGGCAGGGCGATCCTTATTGATTGCCACTCCATGCCTCATGAAGCGATCGAAAGCTGCTCTCCGCGACGTGAGAGACGGCCCCAAATCGTGCTGGGCGATCGCTTTGGCGCTGCTGCCGATGCGGCGATCGTCGACCAGGTCGAGGCGGCCTTTGCCGAAGTTGGCTTTCGTGTTGCGCGCAACAGCCCGTTTGCCGGCGCTTACATCACGCAAACATACGGGCGCCCTTTCCGTCATCAGCACGCCATTCAGGTTGAGATTGACCGCTCTCTTTATATGCACGAGGCTGACGTCGCCCCCAACGACGGGTTTGACGACGTGCGCGCGCGTCTGACCCTGGCGTTGCAGCGGATTGCGCAACTGGGTGAGGATCTCACCCCGATGGCAGCAGAATAGCCCGAACCGAGCAAGCCCCCGGGGGCGTTCCAGATTCTAACGAAGTGACCGACCTTTTCGGATCGCCTCTTTGCCAAAGCGTTTGCGAATCTCATCCGTCGCGCGTTCTGCATTGGCGCGTTTGGTTGCGTCCGGGTCCAGCAGGTCCCCTGTGGCATCCGCTTGCGCTTCGGGCGCCAACTCGCTGATGCCGCAACCAAGCAATCGAAATGGGCCTTGCTGGATCGTCTGGTCCAACAGGCGCCGCGCCGTGCGATAGATTTGATCTGCATATTGCGTCGGGCTGTGCAGGGACTGTCGCCGAGTGAGGGTCGAATGGTTCGCGCGCTTGAGTTTCAGTGTTACCACCCGTCCCGCGAGACCTTTGGCCTTGGCGCGATCTGAAACCTGTTCCGCGAGGCGCCAGAGGTGGCCATCCAGTACCTCAGAATGCATCGTGTCCTCAAAGAAAGTGGTTTCTTTGGAGATGGATTTGACCGGCGCGCGCGCAGAGACCTTGCGGCGGTCCTCGCCGCGCGCAAGATGCCAGAGCCGATCTCCCATGCTGCCAAATCTGTCATGGAGATCGCGCCGTTCCCAACGCAGAAGGTCAGAGAAGGCTCGGATACCCGCCTTTTCGAGCGAAGCCTGTGCAGCGGGGCCAATGCCCCAGATGAGGCGCACAGGTTTGTCGCGAAGAAACTCCGCGGTTTCAGCTTTGCCGATTACGGAAAACCCGCGCGGCTTGTCGAGGTCGGACGCCACTTTGGCGAGGAACTTATTATGGCTGAGGCCAATGGAGCCCGTGACCCCCAATTCGTCCTTCATGCGCTTCACAAGCCGCGCGAGCATGACGGCAGGCGCTGCGCCATGCAGCCGCTCTGTGCCCGAGAGATCCATGAAGGCCTCATCCAGAGAAAGCGGCTCTACTTCAGGTGTCAGTTCGTCCATCATAGCGCGAATGGCGCGGCTGGTTTCGGCGTAGACCTCCATGCGGGGTTTGATCACGACTGCATCGGGGCAGAGTTTGAGCGCCTGAAACATCGGCATTGCGGAGCGAACGCCGCGAATGCGCGCCACATAGCAGGCCGTGGAGACCACACCGCGATGCCCCCCGCCAATTATGACCGGCTTGTCTGCGAGCTCAGGATTATCGCGTTTTTCAACACTTGCATAAAACGCATCACAGTCCATATGCGCGATGGAGAGCGACAAGAGTTCCTCATGCTGCTTAACGCGCGGGCTGCGGCAGACCGGGCAGCGTTTGGGGCCGCGAGGTGACGTGCCGGGGTCAAAACAATGCAGGCATTCGCGGCATAGGGCAGGCATGAGGGGCTCGAACTAAGGCAGAATAGGGGTGCTTACCGATGGCGTTCACAGTAGCGTGCACGCAGCGCAAGCAGGCGCATCCATGCGGGGTTGAACTGTATCATGAGCTTTAAGGGAGCGAAACTGCTGCTGTTTCTCGGGCCTCATCTCCTGGTGATTCTGCGCGACCAGAAAGCGGGTATCCCCTTCCCCGGACACTGGGATTTTCCGGGTGGCGGCCGGGAGGGTGATGAAACCCCGCAGGCCTGCGCCTTGCGAGAGACCTACGAAGAGGTCGGCCTGATCTTGCCCGAAAGCCGCATTCACTACAGCCGCCGCTATCCTCGGCCTGATGGTGCAACCTGGTTTTTTGCGGCAGAAATCGGCGCGCGATGCGTGGGGGATATCAAGTTTGGTGATGAGGGGCAGGGCTGGGATCTGATGACGCCCGAAGACTACATCGCGCATCCCCTCGGCATTCCGCGATTCAAGGTCCGGTTGCAAGACTACCTCCAGAGCGGGCGCCGCGCAGCCGAGATCTGACCAAATGCGCATTAGTTCGGTCTGCGCTGGAGCCGAGGGAAAAACCCCAAATTTTGTGTTTTTGAAAGAAAGCCCCCGCACAATTGGCGGGGGAAGGTGACGTTTCTCAGGAAGAGGTAAACGTCAGGGGAGTGTCTCACCCCTAGATTCACCCATGTGAGCCAGTTTCGCAAAGGTTGAGAGGGTGTTTGAGGGGATTTAACGGTCTGCCCTGTGCTTTCGATGTCACGCCGCATACATTCAACTTTTCAAATCGAGCCGGGGTGCGACTCAATTTGTTCTTTGATCCCTGCGGGTTGCGGTCGAGCGGCGCGTTAGGGTGGCCCCGCAGGGCGCAACGGGGCTATTTGGTGCGTTTGCGTTTGTTTATCGGGGTCGAGCGCACAAAAAACAGGCGTGTGGCTGCGCGTGCCTCAGTTCGGCGCTTTCGCCTGCGGGCTGTTCATCTCTTGCAGAATTGACTCTGCCGCTACCCGGGGTGCTTCCGCCTGCCAGATCGGGCGACCGACAACGATGTGGTCAACGCCGGAAGCAAGAGCCTGCGCCGGGGTTGTAACGCGCTTCTGGTCGCCAAGGTCAGCGCCCACCGGGCGCACACCAGGAGTGACGATCAGCTTGCCTTCTGCTTCGGGCAGGGAGCGGATCATGGCGGCTTCCTGCGGGCTTGCAATGACGCCATCTGCGCCAGCCGAGAACGCCTTGCCGGCGCGCTCTTGCACCAGATCTTTGATCTCACCGGATTTGATCATCGCCCCATCCAGATCGTCGCGATCCAGCGACGTAAGGATTGTCACGGCGAGGATCTTCAGATCCTTGCCCGCAGCCCCTTCTTTTGCGGCGCGCACCACATAGGGGTCGCCGTGCACGGTCAGGAAGTCGAGATCGAACTGCGCCAATCCGCGCACCGCGTTTTCCACGGTGGCCCCGATGTCAAAGAGCTTCATGTCGAGGAAGATCTTTTTACCTAACTCTTGCTTCAACTCATTTGCGAGGGCCAGCCCGCCCCCGGTGAGCATCCCAAGGCCGATTTTGTAGAATGAGACCGCGTCACCCAGCTGTTCCGCCAGTTTGAGCCCTTCAAGGGCGTTGGGAACATCCATGGCAACGATCAGGCGGTCATCTGCGAGGGGGCTGGTCATCGGGGATACTCCGGTTTTTAGGGCAAGCTGGCGCCTTCCTACTGTCTTAGAAGGGCCTCGAAAAGGGGAGACGGTGGCTTTTTGCCAGAGTTGATCCCGGTCAAGGTTCGTCAACTTCTCGGATGTTACTCTGGGACTTGAAGATGGGGCTCGAATGCCCACATCTTTGATCAAGGCCTACACCGACCCTGTGCCGCCAAGCGGGCGGGGTCACGAGAGGGGCGCTTATGAAGAGGAGAAGAAGATGGACTTGAACAAGTTCACTGAACGGGCGCGTGGTTTTGTGCAGGCGTCCCAGACGATTGCGTTGCGTGAAGGCCACCAGCGCCTGACACCGGAACATATCCTGAAAGCATTGCTCGACGACGATCAAGGCATGGCGTCGAACCTGATTGCGCACGCGGGCGGGAACATCGCGCGTGTGAGCGAGGCAGTAGAAGCCGCGATCGGCAAGTTGCCGAAGGTTTCTGGCGATGCTGGTCAGATCTATCTGGACGGGCAAACCGCCAAGGTTCTGGATGAAGCGGCCAAGGTGGCCGAAAAAGCGGGCGACAGCTTTGTCCCGGTCGAGCGACTGCTGACAGCGCTTGCCCTCGTGAAATCCAAGGCAAAGGATGCGCTGGACGCAGGTGGCGTGACGGCGCAGAAGCTCAATGAGGCGATCAACGACGTACGCAAGGGGCGCACGGCGGATACCGCAACCGCAGAGGATACTTATGAGGCGCTGAAGAAGTTCACCCTCGACCTCACGGAGCGTGCGAGAGAGGGCAAGATCGACCCGATCATTGGCCGCGATGACGAAATTCGCCGCGCCATGCAGGTTCTGTCGCGTCGCACCAAGAACAACCCTGTGCTGATCGGCGAGCCGGGCGTGGGTAAAACCGCGATTGCCGAAGGCATGGCTTTGCGGATCGTCAATGGCGACGTGCCCGAGAGCCTCAAGGACAAGCGTCTGCTAGCGCTCGACATGGGCGCGCTTATTGCGGGTGCGAAATATCGCGGTGAGTTCGAGGAACGCCTCAAGGGCATCCTCAATGAGGTGACCGATGCGGCGGGCGAAATCATTCTGTTTATCGACGAGATGCATACCCTTGTAGGGGCAGGCAAATCCGATGGCGCGATGGATGCGGCCAACCTCATCAAGCCGGCACTTGCTCGCGGTGAGCTGCACTGTATCGGCGCAACCACGCTCGATGAGTATCGTAAATACGTAGAGAAGGACGCAGCCCTGGCCCGCCGCTTCCAGCCTGTCATGGTCACGGAGCCGACGGTGGAAGACACGATTTCCATCCTGCGTGGCATCAAGGAAAAGTACGAGCTGCACCACGGTGTCCGCATTGCGGATGCGGCGCTGGTGTCTGCCGCTACGCTCTCGAACCGCTATATCACCGACCGGTTCCTGCCCGACAAGGCGATTGACCTTATGGACGAGGCGGCATCGCGCCTGCGGATGGAGGTGGACTCCAAACCCGAAGAGCTCGACGCGCTGGATCGGCAGATCCTGCAGATGCAGATCGAAGAAGAAGCGCTGAAGCTCGAGGATGATGCGGCGTCGAAGGACCGGTTGGAGCATCTCCAGAAGGAACTGGCAGACCTGCAGGAGCGTTCGCGCGAAATGACCGCGCAATGGCAGTCCGAGCGTGACAAGCTCGCCTCTGCGCGTGATCTGAAAGAGCAGCTTGATCGCGCACGTGCCGAACTCGACATCGCCAAACGCGAGGGGAATCTCGCCAAGGCGGGTGAGCTGTCTTATGGCGTCATTCCGGGGTTGGAAAAGCAGCTCTCTGAGGCCGAACAGAAAGAAGAGCAGGGCCTGATGGTCGAGGAAGCGGTGCGCCCGGAGCAGATTGCAGCTGTGGTGGAACGCTGGACCGGTATTCCGACCTCAAAGATGTTGGAGGGCGAGCGCGAGAAGCTCTTGCGGATGGAAGATGGCCTGCACAAGCGCGTCATTGGTCAGAACGCCGCCGTGACGGCCGTGGCTAACGCGGTGCGTCGGGCGCGCGCGGGGCTCAATGATGAGAACCGTCCGCTGGGGTCCTTCCTATTCCTTGGGCCGACCGGCGTGGGGAAAACCGAGCTCACCAAAGCTGTGGCCGAGTTCCTCTTTGACAATGACAGCGCGATGGTACGCATCGACATGTCGGAGTTCATGGAGAAACACGCAGTCGCACGTCTGATCGGTGCCCCTCCGGGCTATGTCGGGTATGACGAGGGCGGCGTGCTCACCGAGGCGGTGCGGCGCAGACCTTATCAGGTGGTTCTGTTTGACGAGGTCGAAAAGGCCCACCCGGACGTGTTCAACGTGCTCTTGCAGGTGCTCGATGATGGCGTGCTGACCGATGGTCAGGGCCGGACCGTGGACTTCAAGCAGACGCTGATCATCCTGACATCAAACCTCGGAGCGCAGGCGCTGAGTCAGCTGCCAGATGGCGCGGATGCAGCAGATGCCAAACGCGACGTGATGGATGCGGTGCGGGCACACTTCCGGCCCGAGTTCCTGAACCGTCTGGATGAGACCGTGATCTTTGACCGTCTGGGACGGCACGATATGGACGGTATCGTCGAAATCCAGCTTGGGCGTCTCGCCAAGCGTCTGGCGCAACGCAAAATCACGCTGGAGCTGGATGAGGGGGCAAAGACCTGGCTCGCAGATGAGGGCTACGACCCGGTGTTCGGGGCGCGTCCGCTCAAACGCGTGATCCAGCGCGCCTTGCAAAACCCGTTGGCCGAGGCCCTGCTGGCTGGCGACATCAAGGACGGTGAAATCGTTCCCGTGTCTGCCGGGGCTGAGGGGCTGGTGATCGGGGATCGCGTCGGCAGCTCCGATCGTCCGCTGCCGGATGATGCCGTGGTGCATTGAGCACCCACCTATATAAGGAAAATGGGGTCGCCCTCTGGGGCGGCCCTTTTTTAAACGAACGTCTGAATTCTAAAGGTCTCGTGATGGAGCGCGTTGCAGTCGTGACCCGCCTCTCCGGGCAGTAATGCTACAAGTTAACGGAGGGCGGCCCTTAAGGGCCGCGTGATCCGACGACAGAAAGGAAGTGCGATGGGGTTTGCAATGAACGCGGTGTCGATTCTTGCGGTGATGTTCATCTGTTTGATTGGCGTATTGGGCCTTGTGGCACTGATCATGTTCCTCATCGATCGCAGCCAGACGCAGGACGCCATTCGGCGCAACTATCCGGTTCTTGGCCGGTTTCGTCACCTCTTCAGCACCCTTGGAGAGTTCTTCCGCCAGTATTTCTTTGCAATGGACCGCGAGGAATTGCCTTTCAACCGGGCTCAGCGGGAATGGATTGCCCGTGCCTGTGCGGGTGTGACGAACACAGTCGCCTTTGGCTCTACGCGCAATACATCCGTGCCCGGAACGCCAATTTTTGTGAATGCGCCCTTTCCACCCCTTGATGATCAATTTGCAAGCGCGGAACCGATGCTCATCGGTCCCACTGCGCGTGTACCATATAATGCGCCGTCCTTCTTCAATATCTCGGGTATGAGCTACGGGGCCCTCTCGCGCCCGGCCATTACAGCCCTGAGCCGTGGGGCGCGCGAAGCAGGGGTTTGGCTCAACACCGGTGAAGGCGGATTGAGCCCGTTTCACCTAGATGGCGGGTGCGACATCGTCTTTCAGATCGGAACTGCCAAATACGGTGTGCGAGACACGGCCGGCAACCTAAGCGATGCGCGGCTCAAGGAGCTTGCGGAGATCCCACAGGTCAAGATGTTTGAGCTAAAGCTCGCGCAGGGGGCCAAACCCGGGAAGGGCGGCATACTGCCCGCCGAGAAGGTCAACGCCGAGATTGCAGAGATTCGCGGCATTACAGAGGGTGAGGCCAGTATTTCACCGAACCGTCATCTCGACATCGCGAATTACGATGACCTCTTGGATATCGTGGCGCGCATCCGGGAAGTCACGGGTAAGCCCGTGGGCATCAAGACCGTCGCCGGCTCCGAGGTCGCCCTGCGCGAGATGTTCCTGAACTTTGCCGCACGGCCCGAGGATGTGCCGGATTGCATCACCATAGACGGTGGAGAAGGCGGCACCGGCGCGGCACCGATGCCTTTGATCGATCTTGTCGGCATGTCTGTGCGTGAGGCGCTGCCTTTGGTCTGCAATCTGCGCGACGAATATGGCTTCAAGGACCGTATTCGCCTGATTTCGAGCGGCAAGCTGGTCAACCCCGGTGATGTGGCCTGGGCGCTGGCCGCAGGGGCGGATTTTGTGACTTCGGCGCGCGGGTTCATGTTTTCCCTGGGGTGTATCCAGGCGCTCAAGTGCAATCGCAACACCTGCCCCACCGGCATCACCACGCATGATCCGCGTTTTCAAAAGGGGCTGGTGGTCGAGGACAAGTATAAAAAGGTCGCGCGCTACGCCCGTGAGGTGATCCACGAGGTGGAAACCATCGCGCATTCCGTGGGCGTTGACGAGCCGCGCAAGATGCGGCGCCGTCATGTGCGGATCGTGGGCGAAGGCGGGGCGTCGGTTCCGATGAACGTGGATCAGCCCTCTTACGGCAGCAGGGGCAGCAACGCCTGATCTGGAAAGAGCAGAGCCGCCAGCAGCGCCACCGCAATCCCGGCAAAGATCCAAGAGGCGCGGCGCAGGGTGGGGTGGCCGCTCCAGGCTTGCATCAGGACCGCAGCGCCACCGTTGGACAAGATACCAAGCGCAAGCACCTCATGGCTGACCTCTCCGCCGAGGGCTGCGATGAGACCGGAAAAATACATGCCGAGCAGCACCAGAAGCGTCAGTCCATACAGCCGGTAGGTGAGCGGGCTGTCGCCATATTGCGCCATCAGACCATTCAGCCGCTTCTGTGGCGCAAAAAGGAACAGATGCGTGAGGCCAAGGGTGACAAGGATCTTGATTCCCAAGATCACGGTGAGCGGGTTCATTGAGACATCAGTCATGACGGTCCCTC